>SFCA01000060.1:0-8372 GCA_007095475.1 Microcystis aeruginosa Ma_QC_C_20070703_M131
CACAAAAGCGTTTAAACTCTTCTGGATTCAAATTTTTTACTTTTTCGTAAGTCATTGTTTTTCTGAGTGTTTTACTTTATTTTACATAATCAGTTCCTATTTTTGCAGGAGGTCTAATCTCCGATTAAAATTTCAACAGAACAATCACCATGAACTTTTATACCGTTATTCTGAGAAAAAGTGCAGATTATTGGGTTTCATTATGTCTTGAAAATGGATTAGTTGGACAAGGAGAAACTCAGGAAAAAGCTATTGATAAACTAAAAGAAGCGATTGAATCTTTTGGGGAGATTTATCGTGATCAAGCCAATATCTATACTGGTTCTATTCCTATAGACGAACTTCATGAATTTTTAACTGTGGGAGATTCTGAAACTCCCGAAACTTACGAACTCAGAAAAGTTTATGCCTAAAAATATTCCTTCTCTTAAACCCAAAGCACTAATCAAAATTCTTGAAAAAGGAGGCTGTCAATTTTATCGAGAAGGAAAAGGTGATCATCGTTTATATTGTAGAGTATTGTATAATCAACGTCGAATCGTTCCTATCGATATAGGTGCAAAATAAATTTCCCCTGCTTAGGTTTTACGAATTTTTAGACAATTTGGTTTTACAAATGAAGAAATAGAACATTTATTAAAATAAGTCCTTGAATCCGTTTGTTAAAACCAAGAAGATAGCTATCCTAGTACGCTCTATTTAAATTTTATTTCCAAGAGCTAAAATAAAGTAATAGCTAGTTTTTCAAGGTACATTAACGTGAGAGTAAAACCCTCAATTGCTTGTTATAAATTGATTTAATGATTAATTTTCACCCAGTCATCGCAGAGGAATTAGCCACCCTTTTCAAGGGGGGTGGGGGGATCAACAACCTTTCAATTTCAGCACAAACCCCCTCAAAATGATTCATCGACCGCTCATTAGTAAAGCGAACAAACGTCAAACCATAACCCTCTAGAATTTTATTTCTTTCAAGGTCATATTCTTGACTTTCTTCGGTCAAATGACTATCACCATCAATCTCAATTACTAACCGACAAGAAGCACAATAAAAATCAACAATAAAGTTATCAATTGGTCTTTGTCTCAAGAAACGAGATTTAAGAAAACGTAAATACTCTTGCCCAAGTTTTTCCTCTGGGATTGTTGCATTTTTGCGTAATTCTTTCGCTCTGGCAACTAATTTTTGATTATAAGGTAAGTGAAAATCTGATTTATTTAATAGCATTTGATCCCCCCTAACCCCTCTTAGAAAGGGGATAATTTTAGATAATTTTAGTGCGATACTAGAGACACTGCATAGCAGCAAATTTATGTGTAAAGTCGATTAACAAATAGTACATTGATATTGCTCTTTAGGATAAGGCTTGTAGTGCGATCGCTTTTCTGGTTGGGTGCATTAACAAAGTCTAAGGGGCAGGGGGGATCGAAGGCAAAATCTATCTTCTACTTAATTAGAACCACTCACTTAATCCTTTTGCCGCTCTCAACCCTAGGTAAGTAATTATGCCAGTTAAGAAAGCGGCACGTTTACCCCCCCCTTAACCCATAAATTGTCATATATTTTAATTGTGTGAGGAGTGAGAAGAAAGCAAAGTCCTTGGGGTCGAAACACGGCAAGACTCCCAAGGGCTTTTCCATGTCTAGGGAACAGTTGTCAGTCATGAACCAGCCTCAAGAGCGAGAACCTTTTGCCAGTTTAGTTTTATATCATCTCTTTAAATGGTCGATCGTTAGCCCAACCCTACACGGCTATTTTCGCGGTCGCGTTTACGGAGTGGAAAATGTCCCCCAGCGTCATCCTCTGATTATCGTCTGCAATCACGCCAGTTACTTCGATCCACCCCTATTATCCTGTGCCGTGCGTCGTCCCGTAGCTTATATGGCTAAAGAAGAATTATTTACCATTCCGATTTTAAAACAGGCGATCGCTCTTTATGGGGCCTATCCCGTCAAACGCAGCAGTGGTGATCGCGGGGCAATTCGGGCGGCGATGGCAGCCTTAGCAGCGGGCTGGGCAGTGGGAGTGTTTCTGGAGGGAACCCGCACCGAGGACGGATTGATCCATCAACCAAAACTAGGCGCGGCGATGATTGCCGCTAAAGCGGGCGTTCCCCTGTTACCCGTCAGTTTGTGGGGGACAGAAAAGATTTTTCAAAAAGGTTCTTCTTTTCCCCATAGTATCCCCTTAACTATTCGCATCGGCGAAGTGCTGCCGCCACCGATTTCTAACAAAAGAGAAGCTTTACAGGAAGTTACCGAGCGCTGTGCCGAAATTATTAACGGATTACACGCTCTCGGACGCTAAATCTTTGCCTTTTGCATGAGTAGAAAACGGGTTTCTCGGAGAAACCCGTTTTCTGTGCGTTACTCAACGGATTTAGTCTTAGATTTCTTTCCCCGACACTTTCAAGTCGGGAATCTAGGCTAAAATTGGCATAACTCGACCATCGCCTCGATCATGTTCTTTTTTGTCCTCGGCTTCAATCTAGGCTTAACTTTATTTAATTGCTTTCTAGTCTGGAAATTGTGGCAATTGCGGCGGATTTTAGGGCGAGTGACCAAAATTTTAAACCGGGTGGAACGACGTTTACACCACATTTTTTACCCCGCTCCAGAATATATTGTCATCGCCGGGGCGAAAACCTATTATCTCCGACAAAACTATCAACGCCTCTGCGGACAGATACAGATACTGCAATCCCTATTCTTGACCTTCTCCCTGATTATCCGTTACTGGCAGCGTCAACCCCGTCAACCCCGTCGCCTCTGGTCGCTACAATTGAGCAAAATCTCTAGCAATCAAGCAGCTAACAGCGATCGCCAACCAGAGTAATACACAAGTACGAGTTAAATGCAAAGCCTGTTCGACGGTTTTAACGGTAATCGGGTTGAGGTTATCGCCTAATAAAGGTTTTTCCACAATCTGGCCTCGATATTGATTTTTACCCCCCAATTGCACCCCCAAAATCGCCCCATAGACGCATTCACTCCAACCAGAATTAGGACTAGGATCCCGACGGGCATCGCGCCAACAAATGCTTAAAACCCGCCCCGGCCGGCCCGAAATTAGGGCGAGAGTTAATACCGTCAAACGACAGGGTAGCCATGTCAAAACATCCTCGCTTTTGGCACTAAACCAACCCATATGGGTGTAGGGTGGCCGACGATAGCCAATCATCGAATCGAGGGTACTAGCGGCTTTATAAGCGCAAGCGAGGGGCACTGGTCCCACCCCCAGAAAAGCACCGAGAAGGGCATAAAAAAGCGGCGCGGTAACTCCATCCACACCATTTTCACTGACGGTTTCTAATAGGGCGCGGAGGATTTCTTCCCGGCCGAGATTATCTGTGTCGCGACCAACGTATAAACTTAGTTGGCAACGAGCTAAGGTGATATTTTCAGCTTGTAAAGCTGCGATGACGGTTTCGGCAGCCCTGCGTAAACTTCTACCGGCTAAACAACTGGCCAAGAGAATCATTTGTACTAGGTAACTCAGCAGCAAATTGACCTGACCTAACCATTCGATTCCTAGCCAAGTTAAGACCCCGGCCAAGATAATTAAACCTAGTCCCAGAATTATGCCCGCTAAACGTTGGCGAATTTTTTCCCGCGTCCAATTAAGAATAACTTTTGTGGCAACGGCAATAATCGCCCCCATCACCTGCACTGGATGAATCCATCCCCAAGGATCGCCCACCAGATAATCTAAAACTGCCCCTAATACTAAAATGATCGCCGTTGCCGTTTCCTTCACAATTACTCCCTTTTACCATCGATAGCCCGAATTTTCTCAATATTGTCTTCCCAGTTAGCCCCATCAAAGAACTGCATCTGAAAATCGCCTAAGACATTGCCATCCAAACAGCGCAGGTTTATATCTATAGCGTCAGGATGGGAGCGAGGACGATAGAAAGGATGAATACCACAAACACGACAAAAATAATGTTGGGCTGTGTGGGTATTAAATGTATAGGTACTTAAGAAATCTTCACCGCTTAGGAGGGTAAATTGTGCTGAAGGAACAATCAGATGCAGAAAGCCTTTTTTCTGACAAATCGAACAATTACAGTCTAGAGCTTGATCATGCTCGATCGCCACTTGAAAACGGATCGCTCCACAGTGACAACCCCCCCCATAAATCTTTGCTTGTGTTGTTGCTGTCATAACTTCTAAACTACTAAACAATAAAGCTGGTTTCCTCTCCCCTAGCGGCGATCCAGCTACGCGCATCGTAGTATAAATCGGCTAAAGTAATCTTCCCTAGGGCCTCTTTTAATTTCTCGTGTAGGTGTTTCCAGATAGTAAATGTCACCCAATCTTCTGCCTGTTCGTCCCTGGGATGATAGCCTGATAATGGCTCGATCGTCTCTCCCACTGCCTCCAAAATTTGCCCCAACGAGATCCGATTTGCCGGCCTAGCCAATTGATAACCCCCTTGCGCTCCCCGAAAGGAACGAACTAACCCCGCTCGTCGCATTTCTATCAGCAATTTCTCTAGATAAGCAGCCGGGATATCTTGACGCAGGGCGATCGATTTTACCGATACGGGAGTCCCCCTCGGTTGTAAACTAAGATCCAGCAAGGCTTTAACACTATAGTGACCCCTAGTTGTTAGCTTCATTATCCCTCATTTTTACCTCTTGATCTCTATCCTACCCCCTGCTCTCATTGATGAGAGAAAGGCTAACCTCCCTTACCCCGGCATCTCGATCAACATTGATAAATTCTGTTAAGATTTCGATCGAGAGACAGAGTGTAATCCATTACAATCAATTTCCCCAAGCAAGTGATAATTTTTAGTTTATACCGTGTAAGATGAGTGTAGAGAGCAATCGTAACCCGATTGTTTCTGGTCAGGGGGAGCAATTCTCCTCGACTGGCCTTGATGACCCTAACCTTTACTTATCTACCGCGAACTTAAATGAACAAAACTACTAATCCAGAACCCCTGACCGGCCTCGAACTAATTGAGAAAGTTAAACAGCTAGGCAACCTCAGCAAAGAGGAAAAAGCCCGGGAATGCGGCTACTATACCATGACAAAAAATGGTATTGAACGCGTTAATATGATGAAATTTCTCAATGCTTTGATCGATGCCGAGGGAATTGACTTAGATAGCAGTGCCAATGGTCACGGACGAGGTGGGCGCTCGGCCAGCTACCGGATCAGTGTCCAATCTAATAATAATCTCCTGATCGGTTCGGCCTACACCAAAAAAATGGGACTTAAACCGGGAGATGAATTTGAAATTACTTTGGGGAGAAAACATATTCATCTCAAGCAAGTTGGCGCCAGCGACGACGACGAATAGCAATAACCCACATTCCGCACCCTCAACTGTCACATTGAAAATTTTATCTAAATCGTCAAAACGATTGCCGGCTCTGAATTACAGGCTAATTTGTTTGCCCAGCAGATGCACAACTAGCCCTAACAATAATTAAGGAGAAAGCCTTTTCACTCTCTCCTTGCTATGAGATAAGCTCTTGTCTATTAAATTCTTTTTCTCTCGCCCGATATAAGGGACTTGCGTGGGAATAATATCCCAGCCAGAAAATCGCTCTGTAGAAGAATCAGACCAGCCCTAAATGGCACATTATCAAAGCGCAAGTCCCTTACTAGAGATTTTCATCGAGCGCTCAGCCTGAAAATAGGCATTTGGGCGCAGGTTCCTGGCAGCCAAAATGTCTAGCGCTACGCACCAGTCAAAAGTACAACCTGAGAGGGTTTCGGAGATTGTCCATGTCCTAACCGCCGATTCGGTTGCGATAACATCTCGAAGGCTCTCCCCCTACTTAGGGTGATCAGCAAACCTGATCGATCGGAGGGCGCCAGTTTCTTGCGCCCCGACAGTAACGGATTTTGTCCACAATGTAGGGGCGAACTGCGTTCGCCCAAAAGGTACATTATCAAAGCGCAAGTCCCTAACCTTCCCAACAGCCAACTTCCAATCCCAATCCCCAACTAACGGCCAACTACTCAAAATCGTTATGACTATGATATAGTTGTTAAGGAATGTAAAAATAGTTGCATTTTCCCAGAAACTAGATTAAGGAGATTAAGAGTATGACCGCCGAAGGTTGCTTAAGAGTCGGACAAGCGGCGCCGGATTTCACCGCGACCGCCGTTTTCGATCAAGAGTTCAAAACCATCAAATTATCGGATTATCGGGGTAAATACGTCGTTTTATTCTTCTATCCCCTCGATTTTACCTTTGTTTGCCCCACGGAAATTACCGCTTTCAGCGATCGAGTTAGCGAATTTAGCAGTATCAACACCGAGATTTTAGGGGTGTCCGTCGATAGCGAATTTGCTCACCTAGCATGGATTCAAACCGAGAGAAAATCTGGTGGTGTGGGGGATGTGGCCTATCCTTTGGTGTCGGATCTGAAAAAAGAAATCAGCACCGCTTACAATGTTCTTGATCCTGATGCGGGGGTATCCCTGCGTGGTCTCTTTATCATCGATAAAGAAGGTGTTATCCAACACGCTACTATTAATAATCTTTCCTTCGGTCGCAGTGTCGATGAAACCCTCCGCACTCTGAAAGCGATTCAATACGTCCAATCCCATCCGGATGAAGTTTGTCCCGCCGGTTGGCAAGAAGGGGATGCTACCATGGTTCCCGACCCTGTGAAGTCAAAAGCTTACTTTGCGGCAGTTTAGTTAAAGGTGGTCAGAAGTCCCTCAGCTATAGATGGGGAGAGACTTTTAAAGGGGTGAATTATTTCACCCCTTATTTTAATCGGAAAATTTTCGGGAAAATTGGCCCCATTAGCCATGATCTCATCTAGAATACTGGCCAGCAAGTCTAGAAAGAGTCACGGCGATCTATGACTACCAGTAATTACGATTCCGAGTTGACAGTTTTGGGATTACCCGCAGCCAAAGGTAGATGGTTATTAATACCTCTAGGAATGGGCGTTTTACTCTGTTTAGGGACGGTGTACTCATGGAGTATCTTTAGAAAACCCCTAGAAACAGAATTAAATCTCAGCGCCACCGAAAGCCTATTACCCTACACTGTAGCCCTAGTATTTTATGCCGCTTCTATGCCGATCGCGGGTTTTTATATCCCCCGGGTAGGCACTCGCAGGATGACGGCTATCGGCGGAATTATCGTCGGTTTAGGCTATATTCTCGCTAGTTTTGCCGCTCAGATCCAGACAATTATTCTGACCTACGGAGTTATTGCCGGCACAGGAGTCGGCATCGCTTACGGTGTTCCCATGGCAGTGGTGGCACGCTGGTTTCCCGACAAAAAAGGTTTAGCGGTGGGTTTAACTATCATCGGATTTGGCCTTTCTCCCCTGATTACCGCACCTTTAGCCAATCGATTAATCAATGAATATAGCGTTAGACCAAGTTTAAGATTTTTGGGGATTATCTTTACAATAATTATTATGATTATTGCCCTCGCCATGAAATTACCCCCCCAGGACTGGCAACCTCCGCTAAATTTAGCTAACCGAAAATCCGACTTTCAGGCTAATTATCCAGTGAATATGCTGAAAAGTCGCTCATTTTATGGCTTATGGCTTTGCTATGCTATTGGTGCTTTAATTGGCTTGAGTGCTATCGGTATTTCTAGTCCTGTCGCTGAGGAAATTATTCAGATTGAGCCGGGGTTAGCCGCTAGTAGTGTTGCGCTATTTGCCTTGTTTAATGGTATTAGTCGTCCTTTGTTCGGTTGGTTAAGCGATCGCTGGAAACCCCATTATTTAGCGATCGGGGCCTATACACTCATTTTGATTGGTTGTCTGTTGATGGTCAAGGCCGAAAAAGGGGCGGTTACTAGCTATATAGTGGCTTTTTGTCTATTTTGGTTCTGTTTAGGGGGATGGTTAGCCCTAGCTCCCGCTACCACTCTCCACTTCTTTAATCCTGACCACTACGCCCAAAATTACGGTATTGTTTTTACTGCCTACGGTGTTGGTGCTTTGATCGGAACTTTAGTAACCGGTAGAATTCGCGATTGGTTCGGTACTTACACTTATGCTTTTTATGCTATGGCTGTATTGGCAATACTGGGCATTTTTCTCGCGAGTGCCTTACTGAAAAGAGAGCGATCGCATTTATCAAATCCTAGCTAAGGGAGTTAATCTTAGCCTAGACTAGATACTGCCGCCATTTTATACTTTAAAATACTCGAAAGAGGTCACATTGGACGGTATAGGTCTTTTAATCGCTCTTTTTCTGCGTGATTATTGAATCAAATCTCGGTTTTCCTCGAGGAAAGAAATTAACTGATCATCGAAAATTTTCGGTCTGAAACCCCGCCGTTTTACGGCGGCTTTGCTGTTAAATCTTAGCGCATTTACAAAATATACGCTAAAATGTGAGGTATGGAAAAAGCCTATTCGTTTCGA
>SFCA01000061.1:0-5992 GCA_007095475.1 Microcystis aeruginosa Ma_QC_C_20070703_M131
ACCCAAACAGATAGATGTAGATGATCAGATAGTCAAACCCAACAGATAGTATTAAGACATCCTGGGGATGATGTTGGGTTTCGTTCCTCAACCCAACCTACCCGATCAGCGATCGCACTGGCGAAAAATGGATGTTCCCATTGGTTTATGGTCGAGTCGATGCCGCAGGGTATGGGGTTGATGCCCGTGTATTGATGACCGGTGATCAGGTTCTGGTAGGGGGTTGCGTGCCATGATTTCGTCCATGGTTTTACTCCCCGTTCGATCAGGCCGATCAGTTTGTCGGTGATGAGTTGGAATTTATCGATCGCTTGCGGTTTGGACATGGACTTCAATCTTGACGATACCACCCTCAACAGTGTTAACCTGCAATTTCTGCAACATCGATTGTGCGGTACTGCCCATCCCAGATCACCGTTCCAGTGTAAAAATCAAACAAGGCTTCGCTGCCATCACCCAAGGCCGCCAGATTGGAAATAGTCCAAGACAAACCAAGACGAACGATAACTTCAGATGGCAAAGACAGAAATCCATCAAATCCGGTGTCGATAACTGTATCGATGAATTCTCGTTGCCTAGTTGAGTTACCAATCACAAGGAGTGATCATGCTCAGGTTTCACAGACCTTACAGGCTAGGGCAAAACATAATTGCCAGGAGATGTTGAATAAATTCTGAGATTCTGTTACCCTTGTAACAGAATCTCAGAATGAAACCTTATGGCAGGCATCAGGGCTACTTTTACGTCTACAGATTGTGCCTTTCATATTGAAGGCTACGAAAAGATTAATTTCAGTTTGCTCTATGTAAACGGTGCTTTCAAAATTGGGAATCCCGAAATTGCCGAAAGTTATGCACCATTCAGACGCTGCTTGATGGTGATCGATCAAACTGTTTACGGTTTGTATCGCCAGCAGATCGATCAGTACTTCGCTCACTATCAAATCGATTTGACTGTTTTTCAAGTCAGTATCAAAGAGCCCGAAAAGACTCTGAGAACTTTCGAGAAGATTGTCGATGCGTTTGCCGACTTTGGACTGGTGCGTAAGGAGCCTGTTTTGGTTGTGGGCGGCGGACTCACGACCGATGTTGCTGGGTTTGCTTGTTCTGCCTATCGTCGCAAAACCAACTACATTCGCGTGCCCACAAGCTTGATTGGCTTGATTGATGCTAGCGTGGCGATTAAGGTTGCTGTCAATCACGGCAAACTAAAGAATCGTCTTGGTGCGTATCATGCCTCTCAAAAGGTGATTCTTGATTTCTCATTTTTGGGAACTTTGCCGATCGATCAAATTCGCAATGGAATGGCAGAGTTAATCAAGATTGCAGTTGTGGGCAATCAAGAAATCTTTGAGCTGCTAGAAGAACATGGTGCGGCATTGCTGCACAGCCGTTTTGGCTATCTGAATGGCACCCCTGAGTTGCAAGCTGTGGGGCACCGTCTGACTTACAAGGCAATTCAAGCCATGTTAGAGCTAGAGGTGCCCAACCTGCATGAGCTAGATTTAGATCGAGTGATTGCTTACGGTCATACCTGGAGTCCGACGCTAGAATTAACGCCGGAACCACCGATGTTGCACGGTCATAGCGTCAACATTGATATGGCATTTACGGCGACAATCGCCCAGCTGCGCGGCTATATTTCGGTTGAAGACCGCAATCGCATTTTAGGCTTAATGAGCCGATTGGGGCTGGCGATCGATAGCCCCTATCTCACCCCAGAACTCCTGTGGAAAGCGACCGAAGCAATTACGCGGACTCGCGATGGGTTGCAGCGAGCAGCGGCTCCCCGCCCGATTGGGCAATGCGTGTTTATGAACGACCTAACGCGATCTGAGTTGGACAAGGCCTTAGGGGTTCACCGAGCGATCGCTCAAAACTATCCTCGTCAGGGCAATGGTGAGGATATGTACGTGCGCCTCGAGCCAGCCTTAGAGGGAGCAGGCGTATGAGACCCGTTACGCCCGTTGGAATTATCTCAGCGAAGTTAGCAGCCTTGGTCGGTCGCGCCGAGTCGATCGATGGGCTTGATCCGGTTTTCAAAGCTGAATTGCAGCAAGTCTGTGCCCTAGCTTGCGGACTCGACCCGTATTTGGATGTTTGTACGACACCCGAATCGCCTGCCTTGGCTGCATTGGTGCAACGGACTCAAGCGGAGGACTGGAGCAAGCGATTTACGGATGGTGAAACAGTGCGCCAGCTAGAGCAGGAAATGCTCTCTGGGCATGTGGAAGGTCAAATGCTCAAATTTCTGGTGCATTTGACGCAAGCGCAACGGGTGCTAGAGATTGGCATGTTTACGGGCTATTCGGCCCTAGCGATGGCAGAGGCATTGCCCAGCGATGGACAGGTCGTGGCTTGTGAGGTTGATGCTTATGTGGCTGAATTTGCGCGGCAGTGTTTTAACGAGTCGACGGCCGGACACAAAATCGTAGTCAAGGTGGCGCCTGCTCTTGAAACCCTGAAGCAGCTTGCAGAGGCAGGAGAGGTGTTCGATCTAGTCTTTATTGATGCCGATAAAGCAGGTTACATCGACTACCTCAATCTGCTCCTGACTACCTCGCTGTTAGCTCCAAACGGGTTAATCTGTGCGGACAATACTTTGATGCAGGGGCAGCCCTATCTCGCGGAAACGCCTACGCCCAATGGCAAGGCGATCGCACAGTTCAACCAAACCCTGAGCCACGATCCACGAGTTGAGCAAGTCCTGCTACCTCTGCGAGACGGCTTGACCTTGATTCGGCGTATGTAGTCCATTAATCCGCCCACTCAAACCTATGATAAAAACCGCTCCCAAGGTTAAGCTTCTCTCTGAGCCAGCGGTCAGTGCGGGCAGCAGCGGGGTGAGATCGCGCTTAAAAACCCTTGCCACTCTTACTTTGCTGCTGCTGGCATTGCCGTTCAACCTTACCCTCGTGTCGATTGCTTTGCTGAGATCGCTAGTTCTTCGCCCGGCGCGATCAACCACAGTCAATCCGCAAACGGTTCTCATTAGCGGCGGCAAGATGACTAAAGCCTTGCAGCTTGCGCGATCATTTCACAAAGCAGGGCACCGAGTCATCCTAGTGGAGATGCACAAGTACTGGTTAACCGGACACCGCTTTTCTTGGTGCGTTGATCGGTTCTACACCATACCCAAACCGCAATCGTCCCAGTATGCTCAGGCATTACTGGAGATTGTGCAAAAAGAAAAGGTTACTGTTTACGTTCCCGTTTGTAGCCCCGTTGCCAGTTATTATGATGCGCTCATTGCCGAAATGCTGGCGCCCCATTGCACCGTCATGCATGTGGATGTGGAGAGGCTCAAGCAACTGGATGATAAGTACGCCTTTGCGATCGCCGCAGGAACCCTAGGGTTAAGCGTGCCAAAATCCCATCGCATCACCCATCCTCAGCAGGTGATTGACTTTGATTTTAGTAAGGCAAAGCGTCCCTATATCCTCAAAAGCATTCCTTACGATTCAGTGCGGCGATTGGAGCTGACGCAGTTGCCCCGTCCGACTGCTGAGGAAACGGCGACTTTTGTGCGATCGCTACCCATTTCTGAAGCAAATCCCTGGATTATGCAGGAGTATATTCCAGGGCAAGAATATTGTACCCATAGTACTGTTCGTCAAGGACACGTGCAGCTTCACTGCTGCTGCAAGTCTTCAGCGTTTCAGGTCAACTACGAACACGTTGATCATTCTGAGATTGAACGGTGGATTCTCGCCTTTGTCAAGGGGCTGAACCTTACGGGACAAGTGTCTTTCGACTTCATTCAGGCAGCAGATGATGGACAGGTTTATGCGATCGAATGCAATCCGCGCACACACTCTGCCATCACGATGTTCTACAACCATCCTGATGTAGCACAGGCTTATCTAAATCTACATCCACTCCCCCAGATGGCTCAGCCACTTGCCTCTAGCCGCCCAACCTATTGGACTTATCACGAAGTTTGGAGATTGCTAACCCAGCTACTTTCTCCAAAGATGCTCAGGCAACGATTACAGATTCTCGTCAACGGCAAAGATGCCATCTTTGAGTGGGACGATCCCCTCCCTTTTTTAATGGTGCACCATTGGCAGATTCCGCTATTACTGCTGGGAAGTTTTCGGCGCGGCAGTGAATGGATTCGGATTGACTTCAACATTGGCAAGCTTGTTGAACTGGGAGGAGACTAGAGCATGGAAAAATTGCAGATTTTGCATCTAGTTGGCTCTGCTGTGAGCGATTTTTACTGTGAGTTGTCGCGACTCTATGCCCAAGATTGTCTACAAAATACGGCCAATCCAGACCTCTATGAGTTCCACATTGCCTACGTGTCGCCAGATTTGAGGTGGCGGTTTCCCAAATCTTTAGACAATGCCGAGATCGCCCAGACTCTCTCAGTTTCAGTCCTTGAAGCGGTCGCGGTTTTGATTCAACTTCAGATCGATGTGATGGTACCCCAAATGTTCTGCCGGCCCGGAATGACTCAGTACCGTGCGCTATTCGATCTGCTCAAAATTCCGTATGTGGGAAATTCGGCTGAGCTAATGGCGTTAGCCGCAGATAAGGCAAAGGCGAAAGCGGTTGTCTCCGCAGCCGGGGTGACCGTGCCCGCTGGCAAGGTTCTGCATCGAGGCGATTGCTTATCTGTATCCCGTCCGTCGATTATTAAGCCGAACCATTCCGATAATTCATTGGGTTTGAGTTTAGTTACCGAGACAACCGATGGAGATGCTGCTTTAGCAACTGCCTTTGAGTATGCAGATGAAGTCTTAGTTGAGGAGTTTATCGAACTGGGTCGAGAAGTTCGCTGTGGTGTGATTGTGCAAGCGGGCGAGTTAGTTTGCTTGCCGCTAGAAGAGTACGCCGTGAATCCCGAAACTAATCCGATTCGGACTTATGCAGATAAACTCAAGCAAAATGAAGATGGTAGTTTGGATTGTGCTGCTAAAGAGAAAACCAAGGCGTGGATTGTTGATCCTAGCGATCCAGTCACTCAGCGAGTTTGGGCGATCGCAAAACAATGTCACGTTGCTTTGGGCTGTCGGCATTACAGTTTGTTTGATTTTCGGATCGATCCACACGGACAGCCGTGGTTTTTAGAAGCAGGTTTATATTGTTCGTTTGCTCAGAAAAGCGTCATTTCAATGATGGCTCAGGCTGCTGGAATTTCATTGACAGACCTGTTTCAAAATATGGTGCAGATGGCAGTGGCGGGAGAGGCTGCATCTTTGGGCGATCGCCCAAAGATCGCGCAGATTGACACAAAAGCCGAAACTTATTCTTAGCAGGACATTCGGGTTGCCGAAATAGCTATGAAATTCGCAAAGCATTGCCAAGCAAGCGTTTCAAACTTCTTTTAGCTGAACTTCCCCCATACATATATACCATAATAGCCGAAAACCCTTATCCATCAATGGATACACCCGTTAACTTTTCTTAATGTACCCATGTAATTTGTAACATTTCTTAATGGACAAGAATTCTCTCTATTTGCTAGAATGGCAGTTATGTATATATAAAAAGTTCCTAACCGTAATTCCCCCCCCCGCTGTTCTTCTTCGTGAATCCTATCGAGAAGGAGAACAAGTCAAAAAAAGAACCCTGGCCAATCTCTCAAAATTACCCGATGATATTATCGACAATCTGAAACTGGCTCTTAAAGGAGCCACACTGTCCATGACTGAAGGCATTCCCGCTCATTTTGAAGTGATTAGAAGCCTTCCTCATGGTCATGTAATGGCTATTTTAGAGACGATTAAAAAATTAGGTTTAGATAAAATAATCAGTGAAAAATCCTCTCGAATCAGAAACTTAGTGGTGGCGATGATTGTGGCAAGAATCATCAATCCTAAATCGAAACTAGCCACAGCGAGAGGGTTTAATAGCGAGACTGGCAGTCAGAGTTTAGGACAATTGTTAGACTTAGAGAAAGCCGATGAAGACGAATTATATAACGCCTTAGATTGGTTATTAGAAAAACAAGAGAAAATTGAGAAGCACCTAGCAATTAAACACTT
>SFCA01000062.1:0-37030 GCA_007095475.1 Microcystis aeruginosa Ma_QC_C_20070703_M131
CGACCTTAATTCTATCACAAAATCGTGAGAAATTGTCGCAAATTTTTCTTGTTCTTCTCGGAGTAAAACATCCCAGCGTTCATTAGCAATCCAAGCGACATCAGGGGAACGTTTACCACTCTTGGGTAAGGTAAAGATAGTGGAATAACTAAAGACTTTACCGAGTTTTGTTTGACGATTCCATAACCAAACAAAGCCGTTTTAATCTGATTCTCGATTTCCACTAATAGCACCAATCGGGGGCATAATGATTAATTCTCCTGCGGCAGTTTGTTCAATTCGCCAATCGTCGTTATTATGGCAAAGTTGATAAAATTGCTCATCGCTTAAATTGACGGATTTTAAGTTTAAGATAATCGGTTCGACGGTAATCATGGGAGTGAATTTACCTAATTAAACACTTCAGAAACTTTTCTATTTAGTTGATTAAATATAGATGATTTTACTAAGTCATCATTGCTAAAATCACCAATTTCTGCATAAGTATCTCCTCTTAATTCTAAGACTAAAATAGTTTGAGTTTGAGGATCAACTATCCAGTATTCGGGAATCCCACAATCTTGATATTGGCTTCTTTTAGCGATGTAATCTCTCTCTCTTTGGATTTCCCCCGGACTAACCACTTCAATGACTAATAAGGGGGGTGCCATGGCAAGAAGAATCGTATTTCTCTGGGAGAGTAATTGAATATGTTCTTCTCGAATAATGGTTAAGTCAGGATAACGGTTTTTTGGTTCGCCTCTTACTTCTAATTCTAAACCATGTCCTCTTACTCTATCAGTTCCTAGCATTAAAGCAAAGACTAGAAAAAGACGATTGGCAATTTGAAAGTTAAGTCCTGATTCTGGTGGCATTTCTATCAATTCTCCGTTAAATAATTCATAGTATTCCTCTGAATTATCTTCATACTGTAGGTATTCAGCGAAGGTTTGAAAGCGGGGTTTTGTGATTAACATTAGAGTTCACTCCATTGAAAATAATTTGTAATAGTAAAGCCGAATATTTTCTATTCTCGTTTTTTCTAATTCTTGTTGGGCTGTACCCACCCACATATTAGGTAAAATATCTTGATGTTGATAAAAGCTGTGAACTCTTTGGGCTGTATCATTGATTTTAAAATAAGTGGTTAAATCTTGTTTATTTTTGAGTTGATAATAAAGCACTGGGTTATTATTTGCCTTGGAGAAGCCAAACCCAAACAAGCTTGTAACTTCAAGAGGGTCCAAAAAAAATCTTGGAAAATATTGATTAATCAGTCCTAAAGGTATTCCTTGCGGTGACACTCCTAATCTGGTATGAACTTTGAGACCAAAGGATGTTTTACAATCTAGATAACCCATGCCTTTTTTGGCTTTTTGGGTCGTAAAGTCTAAACTTGTTGTGTCTTGAACTGCCAAAACTATTTGATGTTCTTTGATTCTTTCTACTGTACTTTTGGCTTGGGCGGCAATTAGAGCTGAGGGGTGAAAATAGGGTGAATTCCAAAAGTCAGATGTGGCACTGGCGGCGGCTAGATTTCCCGAAGCTTGTGGCACACTTGTACTAAATTAGCTGGCCAAATTTTCCACGATACTGATTAACCTTTTCTTTCTTCTGGTGTCCCCTATATCTGCATACTGTAGTTCTTGGGCTGCCCATTTCTCCATTTTTTTGCTCACCTCCACCTTAATTCCTTCTTTCAAAACTATACCTATCAATCGTTTCCCCTTTTTTTAAGTTTCTTCTCTTTTTGTTAAGAAATATCTGACTAATGGATAGCTGATTAAGGGGGGGTAGGGGGGATCGAACCCAAAATTCATCTTCTAATTTGATTATAACCAGCTACTTATCCCCCAATAACTAAAGGAAAGATAAAGTTATCGATCGCCCTCCGGAGCCAGTGTCAGAATAAAAGCAGGGAGATGACCAAGGAAAACCGACAACTCTCCATCTTTTTCCCGTCATCGCCCCTAAAATTTATTTGGTTAAGATTTATGCAAACTGCCAATCCTCCTCAAACGGAGAAAAAAGAGCATCCCAGTGGCGATAAACGCTTCAAAGTCCTCGACATTACCATGAAGCGAGCAGGATATAATCAATCAGCCCTGATTGAAGTCCTGCACAAGGCCCAAGAAGCTTTCGGATTCCTAGAAGAAGATGTTCTCCTCTACGTTGCCCGGGCGCTAAAACTGCCCCTCAGTCGCGTCTATGGGGTAGCAACCTTCTACCATCTCTTTTCCCTGAAACCGGCGGGAAAACACACCTGTATCGTCTGTATGGGGACCGCTTGTTATGTCAAAGGCAGCGGCAAAATCCTCGAAGACATCGAAAACAGCTTTGATGTCAAAGTGGGAGAAACCACCGCCGATGGAGAAATTTCCCTAGTGTCGGCCCGTTGTATCGGGGCCTGTGGGATTGCACCGGCCGTGGTCTTCGATGGAGTCGTGGCCCCGAAACAAGATTCGGAAACTGTCTTAGCGAAACTAAAGAGTTTCTCCCAGTAATTTTTCACTTTAGTGGATTGAAAAAAATATGGACTTACAAGAATTATTGGCAGTGGCCGCAAAAGAAAAAGCTAGACAAAAAAGCATCCGGGTGCATTGTTGCACTTCCACCGGTTGTCAAGCTGCTAACTCCCTCCAAATCGAAAAAAACCTCGCCACTGCCGTCAAAGAGGCACACCTAGAGGATACAGTCGAAGTGGTGGGGGTCGGTTGTATGGGTTTTTGTGGTCGCGGTCCGTTAGTGGAAGTGGATCCCCAGGATCTCCTATACGAAGAAGTCACCCCGGAAAGTGCGGCCAGCATTATTGCGGCCTTAAACGGCGGCAAAACCGAGGTGCAATTAGGGGACTCAAAACATCCCTTTTTCTCCCATCAAGTCAAAATTGTCCGGGAAAATAGCGGTAAAATCGATCCCGATCGCATTGAGGAATATATCGCCGTCGGTGGTTATCAATCTCTCTACAAGGCCCTCTACGAGATGACTCCGGCCCAGGTGGTGGAGGAAATCACCCAAAGCGGTTTGCGCGGCCGAGGCGGTGCGGGTTATCCCACCGGTTTAAAATGGGCGACGGTGGCTAAACAACCGGGTAAACAAAAATACGTTATCTGTAATGCCGATGAAGGGGATCCCGGGGCGTTTATGGACCGTAGTGTTTTGGAAAGTGACCCCCATTTAGTCCTGGAAGGAATGGCGATCGCTGCCTATGCCGTGGGGGCGGATCATGGTTATATCTATGTTAGAGCCGAATACCCTCTGGCGATCGATCGTCTGCAAAAAGCGATTAATCAGGCCAAAAAATTTGGTTTAATGGGTTCCCAAGTATTCGAGTCCACTTTCGATTTTAAGGTGGATATCCGCATCGGGGCGGGAGCTTTTGTCTGTGGAGAGGAAACCGCTCTCATCCATTCCATCGAAGGCGGCCGCGGCACTCCCCGCACCCGTCCCCCCTATCCGGCCCAATCGGGCCTCGATGGTTGTCCCACCCTGATTAATAACGTCGAGTCCTACGCTAATATCGCCGCTATTATCCGCGAGGGGGCCGCTTGGTATGCCAATATCGGTACTGCCACCAGTAAAGGCACAAAAATCTTCGCTTTAACGGGAAAAATCCGCAATAATGGGCTGATTGAAGTGCCGATGGGCATTACTCTCCGGGAAATTGTCGAGGAGATGGGGGGTGGTGTTCCCGATGGTCAAGTGAAAGCGGTACAAACCGGCGGCCCCTCTGGGGGTTGTATTCCCGCTAATTTACTCGATACTCCCGTGGATTACGAATCCTTAGCCAAACTCGGTTCGATGATGGGATCCGGGGGGATGGTGGTTATGGATGATACCACCAGCATGGTGGAAGTGGCGAAATTCTATATGGAATTCTGTCGCGAGGAGTCCTGTGGTAAATGTATCCCCTGTCGCACGGGAACAGTACAAATGTTTGAATTATTGGCCAAAATTATCGCTCGAAAGGCCGATATTCACGACCTCGAAAACCTAGAACATCTCTGTCAAATGGTCAAGGAAACCAGTCTTTGTGGTCTTGGTCAAAGCGCTCCCAATCCGATTTTAAGTACCCTAAAGTATTTTAAGGAGGAATATCTGGCTCTGTTAGAGGAAATCAAGCACCCCGTCTCTGTTTGAGAATAACTCGATCGAGGCCTAACAATGTTCGGCCTCAATCAATTTCTTCGGTTACGGGAAGTCTGGTGGGCTGCCGGGTTATCTTGAAGAGAGTTAGCAGTAGTCTCAGGAGACAATAGATTATGACTTGGCGCGGCTCAACCGATACAAAAGATCGCATTTTTGCAGCTTTAGTATATCTTTTACCCTTATATTCCGCTTTTGCCTTCGGTATCTTTATCTTCCAGCAAATTCCTTTTTTAGGAGCGGCCTTAGCAATAGCCTTATATCCCTTAGCTTTTCTCTATAGTTCTCTGGGAAACTTTGGCAGTTTAATTGTCTTTTTCGTCCTCTTTTTCGCCGTGGTACGCAATCCCCGCATCAGTCATTTTATCCGGTTTAACACCATGCAGGCGATTTTAATCGATATTTTGGTGTATTTATTGGGATTGGCCTTAGGTTTCGTCGCTAGGGGTTTAGGGGCGAATTTAGTGGTAGAAACTCTTTTTAACGTCGTCTTTTTGGGAGCATTTGCCGCCTGTGTTTACAGCATTATACAGTCGGTTATCGGCAAATACGCCGATATTCCCACAATTTCCGAGGCGGCCTATTCCCAAGTGGGAGGTTAGGTCAGCTTGAGTTTGTCCCCTTTTTCGGCTACAGTCTCTCCAGAATCAATGCGTTCGCTGCCAGGCCACATCTATGAGTCCATTTAAACAGACCCTACGGGAACTCAACGCTCAGAAGGGGAAAATAGCCGCTTCTGTGGGCAGAAAAACCCCTAAACGAGTTAATCGTTGGTTTAAATGGCTTTCTCCCGGTCTTTTTGTCAAACGCTGGCTTTTAATCAGTTTAAGCGGCGTTTTTCTCACCTCCTTCGGTTTGGCTATTTGGGTAAAATTAACCCCGGTTAATCGCTTTTTAGAGTTTGTTTCCCAAGCATTAGAAATGATCGCCCGTTTGGTCCCTAATTCTGTTTCTGGGCCGCTGGCGGTTTTGTTGGGTGTCTTTTTGTTATTCTGGGGTCAGAGTCGCACCGTCGAAACGATTACAGAAGCACTACAACCGGACGCATCGGAGGAATTAGTCGATCTCCTACGCACCCATCGTCGTCTTCATCGCGGCCCGAAAATCGTGGCGATCGGTGGCGGTACGGGTTTATCGACGCTTTTACGGGGTTTAAAACAGTATAGTTCTAATATCACCGCTATTGTCACCGTAGCTGATGATGGCGGTTCTTCGGGCCGATTACGTCGGGAAATGGGCATTTTACCCCCGGGGGATATTCGCAATTGTATCGCCGCTTTAGCCGATGAGGAAAAGTTATTAACGGAATTGTTTCAATATCGCTTTCATGCCGGGGATGGTTTATCGGGCCACAGTTTTGGTAATTTATTTATCAGCGCTATGACCGAGATTACCGGCGATCTGGAACAGGCGATCGATGCTAGTGCCAAAGTTTTGGCGATTCGCGGTAAAGTGCTACCTGCTACCCTTACCGATGTTAGTCTCTGGGCTAAGTTAGCCGATGGGCGCATTATTGAGGGAGAATCAAAGATAACCGAAGCTATGGGGCAAATTCGTCAGATTGGCTGTCATCCTGCCGATCCGGTGGCTTTACCGGCTGCTTTAGCGGCAATTAAGGAAGCAGATTATATTATTATCGGGCCGGGTAGTCTTTATACCAGTATTATCCCTAATTTGTTGGTTCCCGCAATTCGTCAGGCCCTAGCAGAGGTGACAGTCCCCCGTGTCTATGTTTGTAATATTATGACCCAGCCGGGGGAAACGGATAATTATTCGGTGGCTGATCATATTCGGGCGATCGAAAAAGTCTGCGAGGAACGCATCTTTGATGCGGTTTTGGCCCAAAGAACTGCACCATCGCCCCAATCTCTGCAATTATACGCCCAAGAGCATAGTCATCCTGTGTTTTTAGATCGCGAGGAAGTGGGAAAAATGGGTTATCGCATTGTTTTAGCGAATGTAATGGCAGAAGATGAAGTTACTGCCAAAGTTAGTCATGATCCCCAACGTTTAGCGCGAGTTTTATGGCGCTGGTATGCTAAAAAGTGAATAGCGAGTTGACTAAATGTTTTTATCTAGCTTTGTCAAGTTATAAAATCATATTTTTTGCTTTAATTTGCCGACATTAGCCAAATTTGCTGATTAAAGCCCTAGGAAAAAATTAGCCTAAAAACCATTTCGCCTTATTCTGTGTTATACTCAGATTTTGAAGAGAGATGATCATGCACTACTCTACTAAATCTAATCGAGAGACAGGTGCGACAGTCTATTCCCCAAGCGATGGAAGTGAATTAATTCCTGCTGAGGTTAAACTAGATATAAACGGGCAAAACTATCAATCACTTAATATACCTCTCCCAGAGGGCTATACAGTAGATGATGAAGGAATCATCAATAACTATGGTAGCGAACCCAAGATTTATCTATCAAAATACCCATCTTTAGAACAGCAAAAATGGTATATTTTGCAAGGATTAGGGGCGGTTTTGTTGGTTGCTTTGGTGTTATTAATCACCTTTTCCATTAGCTAGATAAAAACCGTAGGATTGACATTTAAGTTGAGCGAGACAGGAAAACTTTAATTTACACCATAGAGTCTGCATCCCAAGTATCGGGAGCATATATTGGAACCGACTCTATCTATCTGTCCAAATAGTAAATCTGACAGCTGAACTTTTTTACTTTGCTAAACTTGACAATTTTTTTCAGTTTTTTGTGGGTTGCTTCGTGATCAACAATAGAACAACCAATAGAGATAACTTCTCAAAGGAAATTCAACAGGTATGAAATTTAATCCTTCTCTTAGTCAAGAACCTCGCTATCAGGCAATTCCTGTTATGCAGATAACTTCCAAAGAAACCCTTCTCCATTGGTTAGAACGGACAGGAAGATTAAAATTACGTCAATCTGATGCTCATCCCGATTCGCAAATTTTAGAAGAACTAGACGATATTATCGATCCAGATAATTATGCTATAGAAGAAGAAGAATAAATAGTCTTACTGGGAGTTAGGAGTGAAATTTCAATTATCTAATATTCAGGAGATTAAGAAAGTGGTATCAACGAAAAAAACGGCTTTAATTTACTGTGAAAATCAATTTGGACGTGTGGACGGAAAAACGGCAGCTGGCTTGATCCGACAATCAGAAATATATACAATTGTTGGTGTGTTAGATAGTTCCTTAGCAGGAAAAGATGCGGGAGAAGCATTAGGAGACAAAAAAAATCATATTCCCATTTTTGCCAATTTACAAACAGCCTTAGAAAAACTTAGAGATGTTCCCAATTGTTATATCTACGGCAAAGCACCCTTAGAAGCGTTTATTCCCCCCCTAGAAAGGCTGCTAATTTTAGAAGCAATGGCACAAGGAATGGATATTATTAATGGTTTGCATCAATTCTTCTCCGAGGATTTAGAATTTAGGGAGCAAGCTAGTCAGTATGGTGTGCAAATTACAGACATTCGTAAACCACCACAATTAGCTGATCTTCATGTATTTACTGGGCAAATTTCCCAAGTAAATATCCCCGTTATTGCCTTTTTAGGAACCGATTGTGCTTGCGGAAAAATGACCACTGCGGTAGCAGTTAATCAAACTCTCCAAGGCTTGGGTATTAAGTCTGTCTTAGTCGCTACTGGACAAACTAGCTTGATGCAGGGAGCAAGATATGGGGTTTCCATCGATGCTTTGGTTTCTCAATTTGTCATCGGTGAAATTGAAAATGCTGTGGTTCAAGCTTTTGAGCAAGAAAAACCCGATATTATTTTAGTGGAAGGACAAAGTTCTCTGAGTCATCCTGCTTTTATGAGTTCCCTGGGAATTTTGAAAGGAAGTAGGCCCGATGGGATTATTTTACAACATCCCCCAGCCCGAAAATTTCGCTGTGATTTTCCTCATTTAGCCATGGCAAAATTACAGGAAGAAATTTCACTAATTGAGGCAATTTCTCCCACTAAAGTTATCGCTATTGCGATTAATCACGAAAATCTCACCGCAGCAGCCACTGAGCGTATTATTGCCAAATATGAGCGAGATTTTCAGTTACCGACTACTGATGTTTTGTTACACGGATGTGAGAAATTAGTCCAAGCTTTATGCGATCGCTTTCCGAAATTAAACCGGAAAATCAAAGGGGAAATTTTAGCTGCAATTCCCGCAATTGGGAGCAAATAGGCTGATGAAAGACCTTTTACCCAGAATCGAGATTTCTCTCCCGAAAATACGCCATAATGCTCGTTTACTCTGCCAATTATACGGCAGCAAGGGACTTTCTGTGATGGGAGTTTCCAAAGCGATTTTGGGTGATCCCTCGATCGCCTTGGCGATGATTCAAGGTGGAGTTAACTTTATCGCAGACTCTCGAATCGAAAATATTCTCAAAATGAAACAAGCAGGAATAGTGACAACTTTTGTTCTGTTGCGTACTGCCTTGAGTCAAGCAGAATCAGTGGTTAACATTGCAGATATCAGCTTAAATACCGAATTAGCAACAATTCAGGAACTTTCCTATTATGCTCAAGAAAAGCAAAAAATACACCGCATTATTATCATGACGGAGTTAGGGGATTTACGGGAAGGTGTACTGCCGAAAGATCTCGTCAAGTTCATCAAAAAAAACCTCGCTTTTCCCTTTATCAAAATTGTCGGACTGGGTTGTAATTTGGCTTGTTATGGGGGTATTAAACCTGATACCCATAATATGAGCAAATTATCTGTGTTAACAGATACAATTGAGCAGGAGTTTTTAATAAAATTACCGATTATTTCAGGAGGCAATTCTGCTAACTATCAATGGTATCAAAAAAGTAGCGAAGTTGGTCGGATTAATAATCTGCGTTTAGGAGAATCAATTTTATTAGGTTGTGAAACAGTTAATCGACAAGTGATACCTGGTTTATATACCGATGCTTTTCGGTTAATTGCTGAAGTAATCGAATCCAAAGATAAACCATCTCTACCCTCTGGAGAAATTGGTCGAGATGCTTTTGGTAATGTTCCCAGCTTTATCGACCAAGGCATTCACCGTCGAGTTATTATTGCATTAGGAAGACAGGATGTTCTTATCTCTGGATTACAAACAAGTCAGGAGATAAAAATATTAGGTTCTAGTAGCGATCATCTAGTTCTTGATAGTCATAACAAGAGGTTAAAAGTAGGAAGCGAAGTCAGTTTTAATCTTGATTACGGAGGACTTTTAACAGCCATGACTTCTCCTTTTATTACTAAAAGTTATGCTCTCAATGCAGTAGCACAACTGTCTTGATCGATTAATAAATATCCACAGATATATTTAGGGGTTGCTGGCTTATCACCTTGACATCAGCGCCGTAGAGATTTGTACTCAATTACTATCCTATCGCTAAATTCTGGGAAGAAATCAAAATCCCCCTCAATCCTTAACAAATTCCTAATCATCTCGTTTGGCACCATGATAAGCCGCCCCGAGGTATAATTCCCCTACTTTCGGGTTATTGAGTAAATCTTGACCCGATCCCTGAAAACGATCTTGACCACTTTCTAAAACATAACCTCGATCGGACATCATTAGGGCTTTTTTGGCATTCTGTTCCACTAAAATAATTGCAGTTCCCGTCTGATTAATCGCTTTAATCTGTTCAAAAACGCTGGTTACTAAGATAGGAGATAAAGCTGCCGAAGGTTCATCGAGAATTAATAAATCTGGTTGCAACATCAGCGCTCGTCCCATGGCTAACATCTGTCTTTCTCCTCCGGATAAAGTGCCAGCTTTCTGACGACGGCGCTCGAGCAAACGGGGAAACATGGCATAAATGCGCTCTTTTAAAGATTTTATATTTCCTTTGCTCGTAAAAGCCCCCATTTCCAGATTTTCCTCGATGCTCAGGGATGGAAAAACATTAGCAATTTGGGGAACATAACCCATACCGAGGGGAACGATTTGATTAGATTTCCAACCAGTGATATTTTTTCCCTTAAAAGTGATAGTTCCAGCACTGGGTTTTAATAAACCAAAAATTGCCTTAGCGAGGGTGGATTTTCCCGCACCATTGGGACCGATAACCGTGACTAATTCCCCCGGTGCAATGCGAAAGTTAACCCCTTGCAATATGTATAAATCCTGCACATAACCAGCATAAACTTGTTCAACTTCTAAAAGATAATCCATGACAAGGTAAAAAGGAGATAGGAGAGAGTAATATGAATTGTGAATGGGGAAGTGGGAAAGTGGGGAAGTGGGAAGCATTTTCAGTGAACAGTAAACAGTAAACTGAAAACTTACATCTGATAACTAATAACTTAAAACTTACATCTGATAACTGATAACTGATAAATTAGGGAGTTTTTTGTAAATCGGGACGTTCTTCTGGCAGAATTGCACCTTCGACGGGACATACTTGTAAACAGATACCACAGTCGATACAAGTGGCAAAATCAATCCAATACCAATCGGTTCCTTTAACATTTTTACCCGGTCCTGGATGGATACAAGCAACAGGACAAGCGGAAACGCAATCAGCAACCCCTTCACAAATTCCAGTGACGATCGAATGTGGCACAGTGTTTTCTCCTCTAATTCTTAACATTAGTTTACCACTTTTAGGCGCTGCCGTGCCAGGATTGGAATCATTGTTAGGAAACTTCCCTTAATTCCCTAAAATATTGGGAGTTTTTTCTTGATCTTAGCAAGAAGTAAAATAGAAGTTTTCGCTAGGGTTTTTACTATTCCCTTACGGGAGGACAAATAGTTAATTTCTTCCTGTAATTTATGATTATTTGTTTGAAGATTATTATGATTATTTTCTAATTCTCTTAGTGATATTTCCATCTCTTGCATAGTATG
Organism: Microcystis aeruginosa Ma_QC_C_20070703_M131; assembly: GCA_007095475.1. Lineage (GTDB taxonomy): Bacteria > Cyanobacteriota > Cyanobacteriia > Cyanobacteriales > Microcystaceae > Microcystis > Microcystis aeruginosa_I. The sequence continues at coordinate 10,949 of SFCA01000062.1, forward strand.
ATAATCTTGCTGTTGTTTCAGATACATTGTCTGTTGTGCTTCCTGTAATTTTCTTAACTCTAACCAGACTTGATGCTGACTTGATTCGTTCCGTTCACTGAGTGCATACCAGAGAAAATTACTGATTTCTTCCGCCAGTTTTTGATTAACTTCAAAAAACTCGATAATATCAATTTTTTCGGGGGTAATTTTCGGATATAACCTTCTTAAATTTTGGGCGATATCAGAGGAAAAAGCGATGATTCTAGAAGCGGATAAAATGGCATAGTGTTTTTCTAAATCTACTGGTAAATTGCCGTTTTCTTCTGGGAAATCAGAAGCAAGCAAAAGTAGAGAAGGAGTGGTTAAGGGACTGGTATAAAAAGTGGAAATAAATAAATTAGCCTGTAGGCGATCGCAAATAGTTTGGATTTTTCTGGCATCCTTTCCCGTACAATTATAATCGTAAGATTCCGCAGGCCAATATTTAAATTTTTCCCATCGTGGTGCGGTGTTATTTCTATCTAAAATAACAATGTGTTGACTGAATTCTAATTGACTCCAATGCTCTAGAATTGAAGACCAAACCCTAGCTAATTTTCCTTGATCGATTTGAAAAATTAGTCCATCAATAACAATAATTGGGGGTTTCTTCTGGGAGATAGCTTGAATTGTTTGTAATTTTTCTCGCTCATCCTTATTTAAAATTTTCCCTAAATCTTCCATCTTAACTGGATTGGGTTTAATTTCTATATCCTTAATTTCTGGGTGAGGAATTTCATAGATTTTACATACTTGATAATGTTCCTCTAATGCTTGACCATTGCTGCCATGTTCTAAACCTTGGAGATTTAAATAATATAAACCTAAAATCTCAGGAATTAAAGCCATTTTTTCCCCTTGACTGCCGATTCTTAACCAAAATTCGTAATCACCAGCACAGCGAAAATTTTCCTGAAAATAACCATATTTATTGTGCAGCATTTTTCGCCACATTGGTTGAGAACCCACACAACAACCTTGACGCATCTGTTGATAGGAGTAATTTGGCCAATTCCAATGTTTTAAAGCTGGGGTGGTGGCAAAAGTATCATTTTTGATTGTAGTAATTAATTGATCGGCATAAACTAAACTAATCTCTCTATTATTATCTAGATAATTAGCCATAATTTCCAGAGCATTGAAACAGCGACGATCATCAGTATTCCCATTGGTGAGATAGGAACCCCTAGCTAGTTTAATAGCACGATTCCAAGCGCGGTAGAGGGTTTCTCGTTCTTTAGTTCTCTGGTAAATAATATTAGGATAATTTTCTTGAAACTCTTGGATAATCTCCCCTTCATTCTCTGGAGAAGCACTATCAATAATAATAATTTCTACTTCTCCCTTTTGATAAAGAGTTTGAGTAACTAAATCCTCTAGACAACCCCGGATAAACTCCGCTGATTTATAGGTAGAGACAATTACGGAAACTTTGATCCTCTGCACGGGTATAGAGTTATTACAACTAGGATTCATTGGCTTATCTGATCGCAATTCAAGACAGAAAATTTTTTGATAATTTTGGAAAAGAAGATTTTAAGACTCTATATTCGATCGGGAGAATTGTCAAGATATTATCGACTTTTACTGAAGATACCAGTTTATTTACCTTTTGCTTGTTACTTGACATAATAAAAAACTATAATAGGAAGGCTGTGGAAAATGAGCAACAATGACCGTATCTTCCTCCCTAGACTGGTTAACCCGTGGCACCAGTGACCTATTCCCCCATCAACCCGACTCCCAAGATCCTAGGGAAAATTTAACCCAACTACTGCAAACTACCGATCGCCCTTTAAGAATTAAACTAGGTATTGACCCCACCGGCAGCGATATTCACCTAGGCCATAGTATCCCTTTTCGGAAACTGCGTGCTTTCCAGGATGCCGGTCATGTAGCAGTGGTGATTATTGGCGATTTTACCGCTAGAATCGGCGATCCGACCGGAAAATCGGAAGTTAGAAAGCAATTGACCGTCGAAGAAGTGAGAGCCAATGCTGAGAATTATCTGGCACAATTACGCCCAATTTTAGATTTTAACACCCCTAATCGCCTAGAAATTCGCTATAACTCGGAATGGTTGGGGAAATTAGACCTATCGCAAATTCTCGAACTCCTCTCCACCATGACCGTCGGGCAAATGTTGGCAAAAGAAGGCTTTTCCGAACGCTACGACCAGGAAAACCCGATTTTTCTCCATGAATTTCTCTATCCCTTAATGCAGGGTTATGATTCCGTAGCTGTGGAGGCCGATGTCGAATTGGGAGGAACCGATCAAAAATTTAATATTGCCGTCGGTCGCGATTTACAGAAATATTTCGGCAAAAAACCGCAATTCGGGTTACTTTTACCGATCTTAATCGGAACCGATGGCAGCCAAAAAATGTCCAAATCCCTGAGTAATTATGTGGGATTGCGGGAATCGGCCCTGTCCATGTACTCGAAACTGGAAAAAACCCCCGACGCTTTGTTAAAAGATTATTACGAACTATTGACAAATTTGCCTTTAGATGCTATGCCAAGCAATCCGCGAGAGGCACAAAAACAACTGGCGATCGAGGTAGTTGCCCAGTTTCACGGGAAAGAGGAGGCATTAAAGGCACAAAAAACGGCGCAGGAAATAGTTCTACAGGGAAATACGGCAGCTGCGGCTTCTGTCCCCGAATTTTCCCTAGCAGCGGTCACTTTTCCCCTGAAATTATTCTATCTTCTTTCGGCCACTGGCTTGTGCAAAAGTAGCGGCGAAGGGAGAAGACAGATTCAGGGGGGTGCAGTCAGAATCGATAGTGAGAAAATCACCGATGTGGACAAAAGTTTTGAGACAGCCGAAGCTTTAACTGGAAAAGTCCTACAGGTGGGCAAAAATAAATTTATTCGCTTTGTAGCTTAAATAAGCGAAAAAGTCCCTATTCGGCGGCTTTTTCCACGATTTCTAACTCAAAATCTCGAAAATGGGCTTTAAACTTTTTACTGAACTCGACGAGGACGGGTAGGTTGGCGCTAACCGGTCTGCCACGCCATTCGGTGACAAACGCTTTCACCGCTCCCTCTAGTCCTTTCACGTCAAAAGGCTCTGATTTGTGTTCAGGATGATGATAAACTACCACGGACTCAATTACACGAACTCGATCGCCAACTTTCATAAACTCTCTAGCGAAGACAAACGCCTATTGTATCTTTGAAAACAATCTTATCATTGTACGCGATATCAGTGATCAGTAAACAGTGATCAGTTATCAGGGAAGTGGCAAGTGGGAAGAAAAAAGCTGCCTGCTGCCTGCTCAAGCAAACAAGGTCATTAAACCTAAATAAAGCTTTGCGGGATCGAGGGTGACAACATATACAATGATTGGGGTTTATCCTCAAGCAACCCTAAGCCTATGCCACGCCGTGATGACTTACAAAAAATCCTAATCTTGGGCGCTGGCCCGATTGTCATCGGACAAGCCTGTGAATTCGACTATTCGGGAACTCAAGCCTGTAAAGCCCTACGAGAAGAAGGTTATGAGGTAATTTTAGTCAATTCTAACCCCGCCTCGATCATGACCGATCCAGAAATGGCCGATCGCACCTACATTGAACCAATTCTGCCGGAAATTGTCGAGAAAATTATCGCTAAAGAACGTCCTGATGCGATTCTACCGACTATGGGTGGTCAAACTGCCCTCAATACTGCGGTAGCTTTGGCCAAAAGCGGCGTTTTAGAAAAATATAACGTGGAATTGATCGGGGCAAAACTTCCCGCTATTGAAAAAGCCGAAGATAGGGAACTATTCAAAAAAGCAATGGAGAAAATCGGTGTTCCCGTTTGTCCTTCGGGGATTGCCAACAATTTAGAAGAGGCAAAAGCGATCGGTCATCAGATCGGTTCCTATCCTCTCATTATCCGGCCGGCCTTCACTTTAGGGGGAACGGGGGGCGGTATTGCCTATAACCAAGAAGAATTTGAACCGATGGCTCAGTATGGGCTAGATTGTTCGCCCACATCGCAAATTCTCGTCGAAAAATCCCTAATTGGCTGGAAAGAATACGAATTAGAGGTCATGCGCGATCTAGCCGATAACGTGGTGATCATCTGTTCGATCGAAAACTTTGACCCGATGGGGGTCCATACCGGCGACTCGATTACGGTTGCGCCCGCCCAAACCCTGACCGATAAAGAATACCAACGCCTCCGGGACTATTCTAAGGCAATTATTCGGGAAATTGGCGTAGAAACCGGCGGATCGAACATCCAATTCTCCGTTAATCCCACTAACGGCGACGTAATCGTGATTGAGATGAATCCCCGGGTATCCCGTTCTTCGGCCCTGGCATCAAAAGCCACGGGATTCCCGATCGCTAAATTTGCCGCTAAACTAGCGGTAGGCTACACTTTAGACGAAATTCCCAACGATATCACCAAAAAAACCCCGGCTTCCTTTGAACCGACTATCGATTACGTCGTCACCAAAATTCCTCGCTTTGCCTTCGAGAAATTCCCCGGCTCCCAACCGATTCTAACCACCCAGATGAAATCCGTCGGGGAAGCCATGGCTATCGGTCGAACTTTCCAAGAATCCTTTCAAAAAGCACTTCGCTCCCTAGAAACGGGACGTTTTGGCTTTGGTTGCGATAAAGTCGAAACTCTCCCCCCCCTCTCGGAAGTCCGGGCCGGTTTGCGGACACCTAACCCCGAACGGGTTTATAGTATCTATCATGCTTTTAAATTGGGCATGAATGGGGAGGAAATCCACGAACTAACCGGGATCGATCCCTGGTTCCTCGATAAATTGGCCGATTTGATGGAAACCGAGAAGTTTCTCAAACGAACTCCCCTGAAAAGTCTCAGCCAAGAGAACCTATTCGCTATTAAACAACAGGGTTTTAGCGATCGCCAAATCGCCTTCGCCACCAACAGCAGCGAGGACGAAGTAAGAAGTTATCGCAAGGGTTTGGGTATTGTTCCCGTCTATAAAATGGTGGACACCTGCGCGGCGGAATTTGAGGCCCTGACACCCTATTATTATTCCACCTACGAACAGGTGGAATCGGAAGTTTTACCCTCCGATAAACGCAAAGTGATGATCCTCGGTGGTGGTCCCAATCGCATCGGTCAGGGGATAGAATTTGACTACTGTTGTTGTCATGCCGCTTTTTCCCTCAGTAACGCCGGTTTTGAGACGATTATGGTCAACTCTAACCCGGAAACTGTCTCCACCGATTACGATACCAGCGATCGCCTTTACTTTGAACCCCTGACTAAAGAAGATGTCTTAAATATCATCGAAGCGGAACAACCAGAGGGTTTAATTATTCAATTCGGTGGGCAAACTCCCTTAAAACTGGCAGTTCCCCTGCAAAAATATTTAGAATCGCCTAATTGTCCCGTAAATACCAAAATTTGGGGAACTTCACCCGATTCGATCGATGCTGCCGAAGATCGGGAACGTTTTGAAAAAATCCTCCGACAATTAGATATACGGCAACCCCCCAACGGTATTGCCCGCAGTTTTCAAGAATCCCAAGCCGTGGCTCAACGCATCGGTTATCCAGTGGTAGTACGTCCGTCCTATGTTTTGGGCGGTCGGGCAATGGAAATCGTCTATTCCGATAGCGAATTGGAACGCTATATGAAGTATGCGGTACAGATAGAACCGGACCACCCGATTTTAATCGATAAATTCCTCGAAAATGCCATCGAAGTGGATGTGGATGCCCTGTCAGATGCCACGGAAACAGTCGTTATCGGGGGATTAATGGAACATATCGAACAAGCGGGCGTACATTCGGGCGATTCTGCCTGTTCTATCCCCCATACGTCCCTGAGCGCCTCGGTTTTAACCACAATTCGACAATGGACGGTGGAACTAGCGAAAGCTTTAAAAGTAATCGGTTTGATGAATATCCAGTATGCGGTACAGGGGGAGACAGTTTATATCTTAGAAGCGAATCCCCGCGCTAGTCGTACTGTTCCCTACGTTTCCAAAGCGACGGGAGTTCCTCTGGCAAAAGTTGCCTCCCTCGTCATGTCGGGCCGAACCCTGACGGAATTGGGTATCACCAGCGAAGCAATTCCCCGTCATATCGCCGTCAAAGAAGCGGTTTTACCCTTCCAGAAGTTCCCCGGTGCTGATACTCTCCTCGGACCAGAAATGCGTTCTACAGGCGAAGTAATGGGGATTGACAGCGATTTTGGCAAAGCTTTCGCTAAAGCAGAAATGGCCGCTGGCGTGATCTTAGCCACCAGTGGGACGGTTTTTGTCTCGATGAGCGATCGCGATAAAACCCCCATGGTTCCCGTGGTTAAGGATCTGCAATCCCTCGGTTTTCGCGTCGTCGCCACTTCGGGAACTCGTGAAGTTTTGTTAGAAAACGGTTGCGAAAATATCGATTTAGTGCTAAAGATTCACGAAGGTCGTCCCCACGTTATCGATTGGATCAAAAATGACTGGATTCAGTTTATTGTCAATACTCCCAGTGGTGAAGAATCCCAAAACGATGGCCGACAAATTCGCCGCACTGCCCTCGATTATAAGTTACCAATTATCACCACTATCGCTGGGGCAAAAGCGACGGTAGCGGCCTTAAAATCCCTGCAATCCCAACCTTTAGAGGTGAAAGCTTTACAGGATTATCTCGCCTAATTTCAGTGATCAGTTATCAGTGATCAGTTATCAGTGAGCAGTTATCAGTTCACTCTTTACTGTTTACTGATTACTGTTCACAGCAAAAAAGCTCCCCACTTCCCAATTCATAATTCATAATTCCTAATTCCCATGACCGATACTCTAAACGATTATAAAAACCTGATTAGTGAACTGATTAACCGTTATAAAAACCGCGTCGATTTCCTGACAATTCGTCTGGAAGAAGCGCGGGGGACTAATATTCTACTGCGTTCCGAACGAGTGGAAACCCTGAGCGAAGGTATTGCTATCGGTGGTCAGGTACGGGCCTGTTATAAAGGAGGTTGGGGATTTGCCAGCTTTAATCAATTATCCAGTTTACAGGAACGATTAGAAGATGCGATCGCTGCTGCCCGTTTAATTGGGGAAGAAGAAACCCTGATTGCTCCGGTAGAACCTGTAATTATCTCCTGTGAATTGCCTTTAACGGGAACAGACCCCCGTTTAGTACCATTAGCTGATAAAAAAGCCCTCTGCGATCGCTATAATAATTTATTGCGTCAACATCATCCCAGTATTGCCACCACTTCCGTCCGTTACAGCGATAGCAGTCAACATATTCTTTTAGGTACTTCTGACGGGACTTTAATCGAACAAAAATGGTCAGACGTAGAAATGCGTTTTTCGGCCACCGCTAGGGATGGGGACAGCGTACAAACAGGCCGGGAAACCACCGGCTCCCGAAAAGCTTTCGAGGATCTGGTCAATTTAGAAGAACAGGTGCAAGGGTCGGCTAAACGGGCCGTAGAAGCCCTAGTTTTGCCCCCTGTCAAGGGCGATACCTACACCGTCGTCATCGATCCCATTTTAACCGGTCTGTTCGTCCATGAGGCTTTTGGCCACCTTTCCGAGGCAGATATGTTATACGAAAATCCTGACCTTTTGGAAGTGATGAGTATGGGCAAACGTTTTGGACCGGATAACCTGCAAATCTTTGACGGGGCCCATCCGGAAGGTCATCGGGGCAGTTATTTTTATGACGATGAGGGAACCCCCGCGACCACGACTCAGTTAATTAAAGATGGGGTTTTGGTGGGAAGACTGCATTCGCGGGAAACGGCGGGCAAATTAGGCGAAAAACCGACCGGTAACGCTCGTTGTCTCAATTATCATTATCCGCCCATTGTCCGCATGACCAACACTTGGATTGAACGGGGAACCACTGCGGTTAAAGAGTTATTTTCGGGGATAAAAACGGGAGTTTATGCCCAAAATTGGCAGGGAGGCATGACTAACGGCGAAATGTTCACTTTTAGCGCCGGGGAAGCTTGGATGATTCGCGATGGAGAAATTGCTGAACCGGTTAAAGATGTGACTCTCTCTGGTAATGTCTTTAAAACCCTAGGCAATATTGAGGCAATTGCTGATGATTTCCACTGGGACGAGTCGGGAGGCTGCGGAAAAGGGGGTCAAAGTGGTTTACCGGTCGGCTGCGGTGGCCCCAGTCTCCGCATCCGCGATGTGGTGGTGGGGGGAGAAGCAGATATTCAGTAATCAGTAATCAGTGATCAGTAAACAGTAATCAGTAATCAGTAAAGAGTGAAAAGACAGTGGGAAACTACTATTTAATACTAATAACTGATAACTGCCATAGCGGAGTTTCATACGGGCGAAATCTATCTCATCTTCTCGTCACTGTCTTCGCTTTCTTGCTCATCTTGATTGATTTCTTCTTTAAATCCCCGTAAAGTTTTCCCCAAAGCTGCCCCAAATTCGGGTATTTTTTTCGGTCCAAATATCAGGAGAACAACCACAGCAATAATTACTATTTCTGGCCAACCTAATCCAAACATAATCTTGAAAGTAAAAAGTAAAAAAAGAGAAAGGAGTCAGAATTTAGGAGTCGGAAACTTAACGGTAATAACTGATCACTGATCACTGACTCTATGCTGCCACTTCAGCGCGTTTATAAGCTTCGTCGAGGACTTCTGAGAGAGTTGGATGGGTGTGGATGCGGAAAGCGAGTTCATGGACAGATTTACGTTCAGCGATCGCATTGGCCGCTTCTTGAATTAAATCCGATGCGTGGATACCGATAATATGAACACCGAGTAATTCGCCCGTATCCTGACGATAAACGACTTTAGCGATGCCTTCCGTTTCTCCTTCCGCTAAAGCTTTGGAATTCCCCTTAAAATAGGTCTTGACAGCAGCGACCTTATACCCTTCTTCCTGTGCCAAAACTTCTGCTTGCGGTTCCGTTAAACCCACATAACTAATTTCGGGGTGGGTAAAAGCGGCGGCGGGAATACTGCGATAATCGATGGTTTTTGGGCGATTACAGATATTTTCAATGGCTATTACCCCTTGACCCGAAGCAGCGTGAGCTAACATCATTTTACCCGTAGCATCGCCCACGGCCCAGAGATGGGGAATCGGTTCACCGTCCTGAATTACCTGCATTTTGTCATTAACGGCAATAAAACCGCGTTTATCCAGTTCTACCCCAACAAATTCCAATCCGAGATTCTTTGTCGCCGGGATTCTTCCTGTAGCGACTAAACAAGCATCTACTTCTAAAATTTCGATCGCTTCTTTGCTTTTTGCGTCCACCAGTTCAATGGCCACAGGATTCCCCGGTTTAATACTTTTTGCCAAAACTCCCACATAGGTCTCGATATCTCTAGGTTTAATCAGAACTCTTTCCGCAATTTTCGAGATTTCTGGGTCAAATCCTGGCATGAGACTATCTAAAGCTTCGATCATCGTCACTTCACAACCCAAAGCGGTGTATATATCCGAAAATTCTAGACCGATATAACCACTACCGATAATTGCAATCCACTTGGGTAAAGTTTCTAATCTAACGGCCTCATCGCTGGTAAAAACCGTTTTATGATCGATCTCGATCCCCGGTGGGACAAAGGGAACCGACCCCGGACAGAGCATAATATCCTTAGCGGTGTAGATTTTTTCGCCACTATCACCGATGACGCTAACTTTTTGCGGGCCGGCGATTTTTCCCCAACCGTGGATAGTATCAACCTTGAGACGTTTAAGACTATTAGTGAGATCGCCTCTAATTTTACTGACAAGGTTGTTAGCATGATCGGCAATGGTCGGACGGTCAAAATTCACGCCACCGATGGCAATACCTAGACTTTTCAGATGGTCCCTATCGGCCAATTCTCGCACTCGTCCCGAGGCTGCCAGTAAAGCTTTAGAGGGAATACAACCGCGATTGACACAGGTTCCTCCCATATCTTTGGCTTCGATAATAGCCGTTTTTAGCCCACATTTGACCGCGTGTAGGGCTGCCCCGTGGCCACCAACTCCAGCACCGATAATAATTAAATCGTAGTCGAATTCACTCATAGTCTCTCTGACTCTCAAAGTTAGCATTATCCCATTTTACGATCCACTGCGATCAAGCTGTGCTATCCCGGTCAAAAACTAGAGCCAGTTTTTAGCCATCAGACTCTTGTGCATTGAAACTGGGTGTTGGCAATTTTAGGACAAGACGTTACTGAAGCAAAATATAAATACTAATCGTGTATTGTATCCACAAGTTACTCTAGTCCTAGGTTGGAAAAATTAGACCTCCTGCAATACGAGCCAGTATTGCAGTATTAAGGAGCTAGAAGAATAAAAAAGCAATATATTTTTGATTGAAAGCACAAAAGCCAGTTTTTTGCTTAAAAATCGTTAACTTCATCCTAGAGGTTTAAAGACTGATCGGGTTACAATTATTTTTATTAATAAATATTTTACACACTTCATAGCGGATAAGCAAGAGGGCTACACCACTACTACCAAATCACTACTGCACAACGGCCTAAGCGGGTGAGGGGAATCGAACCCCTATCATTAGCTTGGAAGGCTAGGGTTTTACCACTAAACTACACCCGCATTTTCTTAGCACTCTTGTTAGCATAACACGAATTGCCGATTTTTGCAAGTAGGGATTTTCAGCTTGTCAATCGCCTCTAGATGGTCATAGATTGCCTAAAAATCCTGATCGCTCCTTTTTATCCCCGATTTGGCTAAAAGTTTCCTCCACGCGATCGAGATCTAGTTGGGAAAAATTATCGATCGCCCAGTTGGACACTCTCTGCATAAAATGGAAGGGATAGGTATGAGCGATTCCCACCACCTGCATTCCCGCTCTTTTTGCCGCTTCGCAACCGACAAAAGTATCTTCAATCACCAGACATTCCCAGGGTTGCAACTGTAGATTAAAATTCCAACGATTGAATCTTTCCACGGCCAGTAAATAACCATCCGGTTGAGGTTTACTGGTGCTAATCTCATCACCGGTGACAATGACACTAAAGTAATCCCCAAGGCCCACCTGTTGCAAGATTGATTCCACTTCCGAGCGCATTGCTCCCGTCACCAAACCGATTTGTAAATCCCTGGCCTGAACCCGTTTTAAAAAAGAGTATATCTCCTCATAAATAGGAAGTTTCTCTAATTTTTCTAATCTTTCTCGGTATAAACTGGCTTTTTTGTTAATTAACTTGGTCAGATACTCCTCGGTTACTTGACGACCGCGACGGGTGAGAACATTACGCAAACAGACGCGATCGCTTCTGCCCAGACATAACTCCGCAAATTCCGACCCTAGGGGCAGTAAATTTTCCCCGAGCAAGATTTCACTGATTAACTCCTGATGGATTGGTTCATCATTGATGATCACCCCATTAAAATCGAACAGAACAGCCTTTAACATCAATCTTAGACAGAAAAGCTAATAAATACTATAGCGGTTTTCACAGAAGTTACTCCCGATTGAAACGCTGAAACGACTATCTATCAAGGGATTTACTACACCCTATTAGACTGAAAACCGCTAGATCAGTTATCAGTGACTACCGCCAGTCGTCGGTGGCTTAAAATCAGAAAGATTTTAATTTTTATCCCCTTGAAAGGGGAGGTTATTACCTCTTGTTCTTGGTAATTGGGGAAAAGGTGAGGAGAGAAAGCTTAGGAAAGCTGATAGGAGCCGTGACGTTGGGCATAATAATCGAGAATTGCCGTGACCAGAGCGCGATCGCTCTCCTGAAAAGCCTCGGTATAGTTAATTTCCAAACTACCGATCTGACTTTGGTGATAATCGAATTGTTGGAACTGCTGGGGAATGAGATGGGTTTCGACCCCCTGAACCTGTTCTAAATGGCTGGCTAATTCTCGATAGATAGCCAAGGGCATTCGTGGATAAATAATGGTTTGTTTTTGTTGAATAGCAATCGATCGCACGGGTTTTATTCTCCTGATTCGGAAACATTATAGCTGATCGAGGCTTGCGGTGCGGCGGCGGGTTCGGGGACACCATCGCCTAAACGACGGGTAATAGTTCGACCGTATTGTTCTAGGACAATATAGGGGTTATCGGGATTAGTATCGATCGCTTTAACTAAAATTAAACCATTAGAGAGGGTAGAACCGGGGATAACTCGACGTTCCGTGGCTTCTCCAGGGGCTTTTACGATCGCCATGGCGGTGGTAGGTAACTGGACGATGCCCGATACTTGCACTTCTGCCGCTTCCGTCGGTTGCGGTGGTGGTGGCGGCGCTTTCACTATCGGTCGTCCGGGGGTGGGAGGATTGCCTACGGATGCGGATGCGGGTGCGGTGGCCGCCGGAGTCTCAGCTGGGGGTTCTTCCGCCACTGTAATCGTAATATTTGGTTGCAGGGGAAAGGGGGCAAAGGGATCCTTGGCATCCCTATCCCTGCGACTGCGGTTAATTGCTGCCCGTTTTTGGTCAGGATCAGTAGCGGGAATCAATCCAGCTACCCTTAGGGTGGTTGGTTCGGTAGCTGGTTGCATAGCACCGCTAAGGGTAGCAGGTTGGGCCGCTGGGGGACTAGAAGAGGGGGTGGGGGTTGCTTGGCTGGGTGGTGGGGATTGATTAGCTTGGTTAGAAGCTGGACATCCCACCAACAATAAAGCGACACTCCCCACCGACAGTATTAGCGGCAATTTTTTCATACGGAAACAAAGACAAAATAGCCCTGTAAGGATAACCTTCGATACTAACATAACATTTGTTTCCCAGAAATCTAGGCAGACCATACGGGGAAAGTCAGGAACTCTACCCCGCTAGTCCAGTTTTAATATTGACTACCGGATTTGCGATGACCGATGGCGGTGACACCGTTACTATCCAAAACTTGACCCCGCTCGACGGTAGCATAGACCAACCAGCGATCGCCGCAGAGTTGTCGCTCTTTGACTGTACACTCCAGATAGGCGAGACTTTCGCTTAAAATCAGACAGCCATTTTCCCCGACTTGGGTTTCTAATTCCGTAAAGACATCACCGCCAGATTTGATGCAATTGGAAAAATGGCGGCGTAAATTGCGCCCTTCCTTGAGAATATTCAAGGTAAAGGCGGTTCCCGAGTTAATTAGGCGATCGGCGGCTTGTTCGTCAGCAACGGCGATAATTAGCCCCGGGGGGTTAAAACTGGCTTGGGATACCCAAGAGGTCAAGAAACCAGCATGATCCTCGCCCTGACGAGTGGTGATAACAGAGAGGGAACCGACGATCCGGCCAACGGCCTGGGCAGTGCGATCAATTTGTGTTTCGGTCATTCCCTGTTGGGGAACCCGCAATTTTTTGGTTTTTTTCAAGGTTCGGGCGAAGGTTTCTCCGGCTAAATAACCTGCTTGTAAACTGCTTTCTGTGGGGCTAAAACGCACGCGCAAGGATTCAAAACCGAGGCGATAATTGGCATCTTTGAGTTTAGTTTCAATTAAATCTACAGCTTCCCCACTCCAACCGTAGGAACCAAAAACCCCAGCTAATTTAGTTTTTGCTGCCGTGGAAAGAACGATTCCTAAAGCGGTTTGAATCTGGGTAGGAGCGTGACCGGCTAAGGTGGGAGAACCGATAATAAATCCGTCACAATTTTCGATCGCTTGACCAATTTCGGCGGGGGTGGCAAACTCACAATTTATTGATTCTACGGCCAGATCATTTTCCAATAATCCTCGTTCGATCGAGCGGGCGAGGGTGGCAGTATTTCCGTAGGCAGAAGCATATAATAACGCCACTTGTAGGGGTCGAGTTTTTTGTTCTTGACACCAATAACGATAATCGTGGGCAAGACGACTAAGACTATAACGAATTATCGGACCGTGGGCGGGTGCATAATATTGGGCGGGAAATTCTTTAATTTTGTCGAGGGCTGTTTCTACCGCTTTGGATTGCACGGCATGGAGACAATCAAAATAATAACGACGATCTGCGTCTAATTGTTTCCAATTTTTATCCCAAAGTTCGTCACTACACAGATGCACACTAAAGAATTTATCGCTGTATAAAATTTGGGTTTTTTGGTCAAAAGTGCAGATACCATCAGGCCAACGCGGGGTAGGGACATTAATAAAACTTAGTTGATGACCTTGCCCTAAATCAAGGATTTCATCGGTTCGTATGCCCAAAATTTGTGCATCGGGCAAGGCATTTTTCAGGGTATTGGCGGCAGATTTAGAACAGAGGAGGGTGATTTGATGGGTTTCGGCTAATAAGGCCTTTAACGTGACAATACGGTTGGGATTAACGTGACTGAGAATTAGATAATCGAGACGATGTAAGGGGACATATTGACGAATTTCTTCTAAATAAATTTCGGTGAAAGATTCTCCGGGAGGATCGATTAAGGCAGTTTTATCGCCACGGATAAGATAGGAATTAGCGGTGGTTCCCCGTTGACGAGCGTATTCTATTTCAAATTTTAATCTGTCCCAAGTACGGGAGCGAAAAACCCAGGTTTGATCGGCAATTTCTGCGGTTTGAACATCGCGAGAGCGATTATTAATAGCGGGATTGGGAATTAAGGTAGTAGTGGTCATAGTTGTTAATTTGGGTGTTGGGTGTTGGGTGTTGGGTTTGGGGAGGGGGAATTTGAATTATGAATTATGAAGTGGGGTGTGGGGTGTGGGGTTTGAGGGAGTAGGGTTTTAGGGTTTTAGTGGAAATTACTCTATCTCCCCATTACCCTATTCCCCCATTTACCTATCCTCTTCTAACTGATAACTGATAACTGATTAAATTTTGCTGTTTATTTCAGTTAATTCTTTAACTAAATGTTGACGATAACGTTCAGAAACTTTTTGTTCAGGATCGATACCTTCAAAGGTGGGAGGAAGCCAAACTCTTAACACCATTAATGCACCGAGAACTATTAGAAAAGCACAGGCGGCTAATACTTGTGTCCAATTAGTTTCTAGGACTCCTCTGACAATTAATTCTCGCAAAACCGAGACGATCGAAACTTCCACGGCAACACCGATAGAAACTCGTTTTTCTTGCAAATAAATAATCAACAATCGGAACAATTCTACTAGAATTAAGAGGAATAAAATATCGGCGGTAATAATCCGAAATTGAATCGGTGGCAGCAGCGACATAAACATTTCTCTGACTTCTAACACCATGAAGCTAAATAAACCGATACAGAGAGAAATGATGATTAAATCTTGAATTGTTTCTAAGACTTGCACTACTCGCACCATCATTGGGGAAGGTTTTTTAATTGGTTCGTACATTTTATTGCTCCTAAGATTGATAGAATTGGATGTTTCAGTTATCAGTGAGCAGTAAACAGTAATCAGTGAAAAGAAAGCGGCAACTTCCTCCTTAACACTATCCACTGAACAATCAAATCTGATAACTAATAACTGTTAACTGATAACTGTTAATAATGGTTGCCAACTTTGCGATGATGGACAGCAGTTAAGACATCTAAACGGGCAACTCGTCCGGTATTAACAGTACAATAAACTACCCAATGATCGCCGCAATCTAAACGACTGGTGACTTCACATTCTATGTAAGCTAAGGCATCGGCTAAAATTGGTGATCCATTGTTAGCAGTATAGGTTTTAATGCCTTCAAAACGATTGGATCCGGGAGAGAAACGCTTGAGGAAATGTTTGATTAATTTCTGATAATTATCCTCAGCTAAAACATTTAAAACAAAGGTATCGCCAGGCTGTAAAAAGGATACCATTGCCCGATCTTTAGCCACTGCAATCGCCACACCTAAAGGATTTAAACTTGCTTGTGTCACCCAAGAGGCAACCATGGCACTAGATAAATCAGCTTTTTGGGAAGTAATTAAGTACAATCCGGTGCTAACACGACCTAAAGCTTTTTCTAAGTCGTTGTTAATCGACTTAATTTGTTTAATCGTTTTTTCTCGGCTTAACCATTGGCCGAGGTCGGTTCCTGCTTCATCGGCAATCAAATCGAGGGATTGATGGGAATTGTCCTTAACTAAAAGAGGAGGAAAAGCTTCGATCGCCCCGATTTCCTGTAATTTATTTTTTAAGGGAAAAATTGGTTCATCTTCCCCACCTCCTGACTCAAATAATCCTACCGCTTGTTTGCCATTGACTGCAGCAAGAATCGTGCTTAAAATCGTCTGATTAATCGGGGAAGATTGGGGAGGCATTCCGATGACAACTCCCTTAGACTGATTGATTAATTCTCTGACTTCGTGGGGATCAGCATTATTCATATCGACTAATTCTGTCACCACATCATTTTTAGTCAAACCCTGACTAATCATAGTAGCTAAATGTTCGCTTTGTCCGTAATCTTGGGTAAAGAATACCGCCACTAAAGTATCAGCAGAAGTTTGTTCTTGACTCCAAGTTTGATAGCGTCCCACCCAATCAGAAATATGGTGTTTTAATAGGGGACCGTGACCGGTGGCAATGAGATTAATCTCGAATTTCTCGATCCTTTTAATTGCCCCTAAAACCGAACGAGCATTCGGTCGCATCAGACAGTCATAATAGGTTTGAAAATCGGCTTCTAGCAGGTCTTTTTCTTGATCGTAGGTTTGATCATCACAAAAGTGCATTCCGAAAGCATCACAAGTAAAAAGGGTGGCAGTTTTAGCATCAAAAGTGAAGATAGTGTCAGGCCAATGAAGATTAGGGGCCGAAACAAATTCTAAGACATGACCATTACCTAAATCTAAAGTATCACCACCTTTAACGATTAACTGTTTAAAGGGTCTGTGTACCATGTTTTCCAGGAATTGCATGGCAACTTTTGCCCCAACCACGGTAACTTCTGGGACTAATTCCAAAACTTCTTTGACTAAACCACTGTGGTCGGGTTCGGTGTGACTGATAATTAAATAATCAAGATGATTGATGTTGATTAGTTTAGTTAATTCGTCCAGATAAAGGCGATCGAATTTGCGGTGAGATGTATCAATGAGAGCGGTTTTTTCCCCTTGAATAACAAAAGAGTTATAAGTGGTACCGTTTTCTAAACCAAATTCGATATCAAAGCGATCGCGGTCCCAATCCAAACAGCGCAAGGTAAAAGTATTTTCGGCGATTTCTTGGGTTTGTGTGGTTAAACGGCTGGTTTTAGCGGGTTTTGGGGTGATTAAAGCAACCATAATTTCTATCTCCCACAGGATTTAATTCGGAACTGCATTTGCTTAATTCCTATAGTGACTTGCTTTCAGCGATTTGTAAAATACCAATTACTCAAGTAAATGATTAGTTAGATTTATATAATCTTTTCTCTATGGTTGCGAGTATTAATTTGAGTGCCGGCCTTGCCGAATCAAGATAGGATACTAAATCCTGTGTAAAAGCTATAGGAGAGCGGGGAGAAGGGCTCTTCTCGACTTTGTGTGATAATCAGTGCTTATCATTCGTAGAATTCTTGCTAGGCAGGGCTTTGAAGACTATATTTCTGGAAAATTATCCCTATTCTTCTTCCTTCCACACAGAAGTCAATCGTACTATTAAAAACGGATTTAGTATGAATACTAATTGTGCATCGTATCCACAAGTTAGCTTAGTCCTCGGTTTTAAAAACTGCACTTTTACATAGGGTTGGCTGAATATCTCAACGATAAAATCGGATGTTTCGGCTGAAGTCCCAAAATATATTGAAAAATTTCCTCCTCGAACATCCAGAATCCCTAATGGAACTAAAACCTCAGAACATTGATAATCATGATCTAAAGCTTTGATTGGTTCTCGGGTTCTTCTTTTTCCTTCTCTTGATAAATTCCCAATTTTTACTTTAGCTCTAGAATCTAGAGAAATTCTCTTTTCGGATTTTCATCGGCTTCTTTATTAGCTTTAGCTACGTTCTCAAAGCTCTTATCTGTTTCGGTAATTTTCTTGAAAGGCTTCACTTTTTGTGTTTTTTTAAACGGTATGCCATCCGATTTAAAATATCCCCAATGGTTTGACGACAAGGTAACTCCTCATCTTTATCCCCTTTTTCTGCGATTAAAGCTTCTCGCACCGCTCTAGCACTGATTTTAGCATAAGCAAATGTTGATTGAAATTTAGGATCAGCCTGGGAATAGGTCGACCCTAAACTTTTAAGATCTTCTTCTAAATTTATCAGGATTTCTTCCGTTTTTTTTCGCCCTCTTGCTCTATAATTATCCAAACAAGTTATTCCTGTTTTTAGTTCTTTTAATCCAGTCGCTATCGCTTTTCTTGACCATGCTAATTGACTTTCCGCTTTTCTTGGCGAAGCTTGAAAATAATCTTGAGCTACTTGCGCCATGAAAGCTCGTTTCTTGAAGCCTGTTAGCTTAGAGGCTGCATCTTTTAGATGGGATTTTTTATTAAGTTATCCTTTTAGGCTAACTGGTAATTTATTTGTCCGCAAGTCTCTTACCGTTTTATTCCTTGACGTTTAATGGGAGGAATGAGATATGATTAATTGAAGAATCATAAAGTTTTGTAACAAACCTTGACTGCTATCCTCCGCCCCCAAGAAAATCCCCTGCTTAATCGTCCTTGGTACTCCCTGTCCCCTCTCTGGCAAGGAGACGAAACCGATGTTAAAGAAGGTTTACCCCATGGCCAACTTGCACCTCCGTGGCAGATTTTAATTCTCGGCGATGGTTCTCCCACCCGTCATTTACAACTTTTAACCGGTGAAAAAACGGAAGTAGATGTGATCGATATGTCCCCCATCGGCGACGATGAGGATGGCGCACCGATGAAAATTAGCCTGATTCCAGGGCCGAGATTGCGTCGTCAAGTCTGGTTACGCACAGCGAGTGGTCAAAGGTTAGCCTATGCCGCTTCTTGGTGGTCTGCCAATCAAGTGGACGAATATCTGGAAAATCGTTCCCTACCGATTTGGGAAAGTCTCTCGCGGCTGCACACGGAATTGTATCGCGATGTGCAGGGACTTTATTACGGTCATTCCCCAGAATTAGAAATAGCTTTTGGGGAAAAAGGAGCATTTTGGGGTCGTCATTACCTATTTTGGCACGCTCGCCAACCCCTTACCCTGATTTACGAGGTTTTTTCTCCCTATCTCCGTAAATACCTCGGCGAAATGAGAATTGATCAATTAGGTTAACTGCCGTAGATATTTCTATGTGGTTTAATTAGTTAATCTTTGGAAAGAATTAAATGATTTTTCTCCGTTAATTTGGCCATCCAACCCGGTTCGATCACAATCGTGCTAATTTTTTCGATAATAATTGCAGGTCCTGCCAGACAATCAAAAGGTTGCAGGTCTGAACGCTGATAAATTGGCGTTTCCCGCCATTGATTAGCCATAAAAACCGCTACTCGATCGAGCAGAGGAGGTAATTCTTTCATGGGACGGGTGCGAGTTAAAATTGCTTCTTGGGGGCTGTCCATAGTCTGGATCAATTCCACGGCGATGGACTCAACAATTAAAGCTTTTTGTTCTTGCTTAAACCCATAACGTCTTTGATGTTCCTGTTCAAAATCCTGACGCATTTGATCGCTAAAATTAACCGCTAAAGTGGCATCACTGCCTTGATATTTTAAACTAACTTGCTGCCGCACCTGATTATAATCCTCTAATTCCCGACCCGCTAAAACTTCTAATTCGTTCATTTCCGGGAGTAACTGCCCGATTAAATCGGCATTTAACGGCTGTTCGATCGCTTTTTCTTTAATTATCCTCAAATCGGCCAAACCCATGCCGTAGGCGCTTAAAACCCCGGCATAGGGATGGAGAAAAATGCTTTTCATTCCCAGAGTATCGGCAATTAAACAGGCCACTTGACCCCCAGCACCGCCAAAGGTACAAAGAGTATAATCACTGAGATCATAACCCTTTTGCAGAGAGATTTTTTTAATCGCATTAGCCATATTTTCCACGGCAATTTGAATAAACCCCGCAGCCAGCAGTTCAGGACTATTATTACCCCCCATTCTTGCGGCCAATTCTTGAAACTTTGTCAGCACAATCTCTCTATCTAGGGGTAAATTTCCCTCTTGTCCAAAAATAGCGGGAAAATAGGCAGCTTGAATTTTTCCTAACAAAACATTAGCATCGGTAATTGTTAATGGTCCACCCCGTCGATAACAGGCAGGTCCTGGATTAGCTCCGGCACTTTCTGGTCCGACTCGAAAACGATAACCATCATAGACTAAAATCGAACCCCCACCAGCAGCCACGGTGTGAATACTTAACATCGGCGCTCGCATTCTTACGCCAGCAATTTCGTTATCTGTTTGCCGCTCGTATTCCCCTTGAAAATGAGAAACATCGGTGCTAGTTCCTCCCATATCAAAACTGATAATTTTGCTAAATCCTGCCCTTAAACTGGTTTGTACTGCCCCAACTATTCCCCCCGCAGGACCAGATAAAATGCTATCTTTGCCCTGAAATTTATCGGCGGTGACTAAACCGCCATCGGATTTCATAAATAACAAGCTAGTTTTCGGTAATTGCTGGCTAATACTATCAACATAGCGGCGTAAAATTGGCGATAGATAGGCAGAAACTACTGTGGTATCTCCCCGGGATACCAGCTTCATTAAAGGACTGACTTGGTGGGAAATGGCTAGGTGAGTAAAGCCGATTTCTTTGGCAATGGCTGCCACTTGTTTTTCGTGGTCGGGATAACGATAACTGTGCATAAAAACAATCGCACAACTTCGGATACCCGCTTGATAAACTGGTATTAAATCGGCTTTAACTTGGGCGGGATTAACGGCGATTAATTCCTGTCCTTGACTATCGTAGCGTTCGGCCACTTCGATGACTTGTTCGTATAATAAAGAAGGAAGAATAATTTGACGGGCAAAAATATCGGGGCGATTTTGATAGCCAATTCTCAAGGCATCTTTAAAACCTTTGGTGATTAACAAAACCGTGCGCTCTCCCTTTCTTTCTAACAGCGCATTGGTGGCTACCGTTGTTCCCATTTTAATCACTTCGATGTTATCTAGGGAACCGCTAATATCTTTAATCCCTTGAATGACTGCATCTGGGTATTTTTCGGGATTTTCCGAGAGCAGTTTATAGAGAACAATCCACTGTTGATCGGCAAGGGGAACAATCAGAAATCTAGCGGCATCTCTAGCTAGTCGTTCAATAATTTCTGGTCGATCGATTATCGCCACGATATCGGTAAAAGTTCCCCCTCGATCGATAAAAAATTTTAACATAATCCCTTCCAGGTCTCAGAATCAATGAACAATTGCGCCTAATCCTTTTAAGATAAACTAGATTGATTTATCTGAGTAAGCAAAATGTCCACAGGAATCGCTATCTTAGGGGTAGGACGTTGGGGAGTCCACTTCGTCCGTCATTTTTCTCAACATCCCTCAGCACAAGTAGTCGCGATCGTTGACTCCTCCCCTGAAAAACTCCGTCTCTGTCGCGATCAATTTAATCTGGATACTAATAAGGTTATTTTAGCCAATGACTGGGAATCTATTCGCAATCACCCCGAAATCTCGGCCGTAGTCGTCGTTACTCCCGCCATCAGCCATTATCCCCTGATTAAAGATGCTCTTAATTTAGGTTATCACGTCCTCGCCGAAAAACCCTTAACCCTCAATCCCCAAGAATGTGGCGAATTAACGGCATTAGCGGCGCAAAAACAGCGTATTTTATTAGTTGATCATACCTATCTTTTTCATCCCGCCGTTATCACTGGACAAAAAGTCCTGCAATCTGGGGGTATCGGTAAACCTCTTTATGGTTATGCCACTCGCACCCACTTAGGGCCAGTTCGTCAGGATGTGTCCGCTTTGTGGGATCTGGCTATTCACGATATCTCGATTTTTAATCATTGGTTAAATAATACACCAGTATCGGTGCAAGCGCGAGGAACAGTTTGGCTACAACCTAATCTAGCCGATTTAGTCTGGTTAACCCTGATCTATGGCGATGGTTTTCAAGCGACTATTCACCTTTGCTGGTTGAATCCCGATAAACAGCGACGCTTAGGGATAGTTGGCAGCAAAGGGACTTTAATTTTCAATGAATTAGACTCTCGATCGCCTTTAACCCGACAAAAGGGCTATTTTGAACGTCAGGAAGCCTATTTTATTCCCCAAGGACAGGAGACGGAATCTATCCCTATTGCCGATGGTGAACCCCTGAAAGCATTGTGCGAACATTTTTTAGAGTCGGTGGCTACGGGTGTTAATTCTCCTGTATCTTCGGGATCGGTAGGGACGGAATTAGTCAAAATCCTCCAGGCAGCAGAATTATCTCTAGCCAGAGGTGGAGAGATTGTGCGCTTAGAATAGGGAAAAATGGGGTTGATAAGCTGTTGACTATCTAAATTACTCGTTAAGACTGCACTGGGGTTGAGAGCAGGGAAACGAGCGATCGCTGTCTGCTTAGTCGATATGTTGGGCAATGATGCCAGTGCTGCAGTTGAGGTGAGGTGAAATTGAGAGACTTTCTCAGAAAGATGAAGTATAACCTAATTTGCTATTGACGAGGAGTTTGTACGGTGCTGGATTTATCTAATTTCTTTCACCCGGTCGGTGCGTAGTGCGGTCGGTCGCTAACGATCAAACTCACCAATTGTTTCAGCTAACACTACTAACGAAGCATCGGCTAAGTCCATTGGCAAATTCAAATATTTTATCATTAATTCTAGCATCCGTTCTAAATGAATATTTTCTAGATGAAAAATTTTAATACTCCCTTGAGTTAATTGACCTATAAATTTGAATTGAGCATCATTTCCGCATCTTTCCCAAAGAAGATAACTTGTTTCTACAATAACTGGATAAGTGGTAATTAATGATTCTTTTAACGTGGTAAGTTTTTGTTTGGCTGGGGCAGGAAAATTATCGTTTTTATTTCCCAAAGCAACAAAAAAACCTGTGTCAGCAATAATCATAATTATTTAACATCTTTTCTAGATAAAATACCCTGGGCGATTTCTGCTGCTTTTTCTGCTAAATCTGGTTCACCAGAAAAACAACCAATAAAATCACTATTTCTTAAGTCTGCTAAAGGATCTTCATTCTCAAAATTATCTTTTGATGAAATATCCAGAGGAGTTTTTATTTTTAGAAAAGAAGTAATCTGATTTAACAAATTATCTATTAACGTTAACTCTTCTGGGTTTAACAGATCGAGTTTTTTGTTTATTTCTTGCTTGATTTCGATATTATTCATGATAATTTTTCCTTAATTACTCAATTAGAAAACTGGGTATAGCAGCATTGACTGCATTAAGTTGATGGTTTGGACTAAGGCTACTACTATCTAAAGTAATGAGAAAGTAGTAAATGTTCTGTAGAGATCGACCAAGTTTTCGATTAATTCTTCTAAGTCAACACCTTGGGTCCAATGATCTGGAAATTCATTCAAATAGCCCAAGAACATCCCATCTGATTCTTTCCAATATGTATAGGGAATCCTCATGGTGAAATCCTCATTCTGCGTTGCTAACAATACTAAAGTTAACCCTTATTATAACTGAATTGCTCTCAAGCCACGATCAGCTTTATTATCAGGGTTGGCAGCGAGATTGCCGCCTTAGACTTCGTTAATGCAGCCGACAAAATTTGCGATCGCTGATTCAGACAGATTTAGTTGTTGGCTGTTGGGTTTCGCTTTCCCCTAAAATTGAGAGGTTTTCTTTAACCTATTGATTCGCTCAACCCAACCTACAAAATTAGACTTTGATTAAGTATTGACTGATTCTAGATGCCTGAAAATCTGTTCTCTTAAATTATCCAAATAATTCTCTACCACATCCCAAACTGTATTAAGGTCAATTCCCCCTAAATAATCATGTACTAAAATATTCCTAAAACCAGAAATATTACGCCAGTCAACATCGGGAATATTTGCCTTTAATTCCTCCGAAAGCCGTTGAGTTGATTCTGCCAAGGTTTGTAAGCGTCTAATGATGGCATCGCTGATCATTGAATTAGCAAAAAACTCCTGTTTTCCTCCTTGGGAATACTCCTTAATTTTATCAATACAGTCTAAAATATATCCAAGATAAACTTGATCTTCATTCATAACTTAATTGCCTCCTTTAAGATTCGCTGTTTAATTAGATGATGAAGGCTTTTTTCAGTTACTACATCCACTTTACACCCTAAGAGATCCTCTAAATCAACTAATAATCCACCGGGAAACCAAGGGGATGTTTTAGCTAAATCATAATCAATTAAAAAATCAATATCACTATTTTCGGTTTCCTCACCTCTAGCAACGGAACCAAATACACGCACATTAAAAGCACCATGTTTGGTGGCAATTTTTAGGATATCCTCTCGTTTGTCTTGTATGAGTTGTTTTAGGGTCATAAAATAACATCCATCCCGAAGGTTTTTAATGAACAATTAACAGACTAGACTAGAAAAAACTAAATACTGATAACAATTATCGTCGCTTGGGTTGACCCAAGGAAACCCAACAAAAAGCCATGAGAAGCGATCGCCGATTCAGACGGATTGAGGTGTTGGCTGTTGGGTTTCTAACTGGGATTGGTGCGTTACGCTAACGCTAACGCACCCTACTGGATTGTTTCAGCTAAAATAGGGCGATAGATTTCGGCTTAAAGTCTTAGATTATAGAATTTATAGCATTTTTCTAATACACCAAATTAGCTGAAACAGTCCACTACTCAACCTACTCAACCCAACAAAAAGGACTCTCTTGTAGGTTGGGTTGACGTAAGGAAACCCAACTATAGACCCAAGGAAACCCAACAAAAAGCCATGAGAAGCGATCGCTCATTCAGACGGATTGAGGTGTTGGCTGTTGGGTTTCGCTTTCCCTTAGAATTGAGAGGTTTTCTTTAACCTATTGATTCGCTCAACCCAAGAAAAAGAACTAGACCGCGCCTAATAGCCGTAGGGCTTCCATAACCGCTTCATATAACGCCGCGTTTCCTTGCTGGCGGAACAGTTCGGCGGCTTGTCGCAAATCTCTGATCGCTTTTTCCCTTTCTAGTCGATAGTAGTAAAGAAACCCGCGATTGTTGTAAGCCAGAGCCAATCGGGGATCAATGTTGAGCGCCTGATTGTAATCGGACAGGGCGAGGTCGGATTTCCCCTGTTCGTAGTAAAGAGTCCCGCGATTGTAGTAAGCCAGAGCTAATCGGGGATTAATGTTGAGCGCCTGATTGTAATCGGACAGGGCGAGGTCGGGTTTCCCCTGTTCGGCGTAAAGAAACCCGCGATTGTTGTAAGCCTGGGCTAATCGGGGATTAATGTTGAGCGCCTGATTGTAATCGGACAGGGCGAGGTCGGGTTTCTCCTGTTGTTCGTAAAGAAACCCGCGATTGAGGTAAGCCTCGGCGTATCGGGGATTAATGTTGATCGCTTTGGTAAATTCAGCGAGGGCGAGATCGTATTTTTTCTGTTGGATGTAGCCAACTCCCCGGTTATAGTGGCCGATCGCGTCTTGATTGTTCCCTTGAGCGATCCGGGTTTCGGCTGGTTGTCGGCTCTCTAGCGCCATGACGGGGCGAACAGTCGCGAGGGTGGAAAGGCTGATTAGGCTAACGGTGGTAAGAAGGGCAAAGGATTTCATGGCTAGTTCCTCGGTGGGGATGGTTTTAAATTCTACTTAGGGTTTGCTGAAAAAGTTTTTCCCGGGGGCAGGGTGTGGGCTTCGGCCGTGAGCTCAGCCGAACGGGTATAGGGTTTTATCCATTTTCAGTGGCTCAATTACCTAATTTTCAGGGAAAAATTGCCTAAATTTCCCCCCCCGATCACTCTAGGGCGGGCAGTTTTTGATTGCAAAAAAGCCTAAAAATATTATCCAACAAGGTTTTTAGATTTATTCAGCAAGCCCTATTTAGTCAATTTTTTGAAGATAAAGGAATCGAAGAATTATGTAAAGAAGAAATAAAAACCGATTATATCAATGATGATAAAATTGGGAGAGTCATGGATGAATTATACAAACATGGACTGAATGATATCTTTATAGAAGTTGTCTTATCGGTCATCAAGAAAATTAAAATAGAGACAAAATATTCTCATCTAGAGGCCAGATCATTTCCTCTAGATGGAGAATATAAAAGTGAAGAAGAAAAAGAGAAAGAAGAAGAAGAGATTATCAAAGAAAGACCAATAATTATTACCAAAGGATATTCTCGTGACCATCGACCAGATTTGAAACAATGCGTCTTAGACTTAATAACAACCGAGGATGGAGACGTACCATTATTTGTGAGA
>SFCA01000063.1:0-5732 GCA_007095475.1 Microcystis aeruginosa Ma_QC_C_20070703_M131
TCAACAGAAATTGAAGTCAAAAATCTAGACCATCTGGGATTAGTAGCCGGAATTATCGATGAAATAGGAATCGTTGAAATTATCAACGAACAAGTCTCAATTGAGCGAGGAGAAATTGTTACAGCGGGGCAAGTCGTCAAAGCAATTATCCTGAACGGATTGGGATTTGTCTCCGGGTTTTTGTATTTATTTCCTCAATTTTTTGAAGATAAAGCAACCGAACATCTGCTGGGAGAGGGCATCGAACCCAAGCACTTGAATGATGATAAAATTGGTCGAGTAATGGACAAACTTTATCAACTTAATGTTTCGGTCATTTTCCTACTCATCAGTTTAGCCGCCGTGAAAAAATTTGGTGTAGCAACCGAGAATTGCCATTTAGATTCGACTTCTCTATCAGTAGAAGGAGAATATAACGGTTCTTCGTTACTTGGTATGGTTCGATAGGGGGGCATAAATCGACTAAATCCTTATCTGGCAAGAGACTTAATTGATTAGTTCGCTCTAGTTCAAAAACAATTGACAAAAATCGCTAACTTTACTTTCTCTCGAACCGCCTAAAGGCTGTGCTTTTAAGGCTTCCATTAATTCAACTTGCTTATGTCCTTTAATCACATCTGGTAAAATTTTCTTGTTCAGATCTACGACCGTTGTTATGAAATCTTTATGTCATTTTAAGTTACTAAATTCATCTAAGCTTATTCGTTCTGGTGCTTCCAAATCTTCCTTTTCTAGTTCTTTAGCTAAGGGATTAAATATTAACTCAACTTCTTCCCATCCTAACCCTTCTTCTCGACTTATTTCTTCGATACTACATTTTTTTACTCTCTCATAAATCATCGATTCATAACGAATTGTCTGAGGCTGTCTTAATCTCATAAAACTCAGTCTTTCGCTGATATACTTTTGGCACTTTTGACAATGAAACTGGCGGCGTGGTACTTCTAAATATACTCGATTGCCTAATATTGACAAATCTCTGACTAGATTATACTCTGTCTGATTGATTCTGTCCAAGATTTGATGGCAATTCGGACATTCAATTGTTTCATTTAAAAGAGCGAGCTTTAGGAAAATCGTCTGAGCAATTTTTTGATATTGGTTTCGTCAGAGACGGTTTTATTAACGGTGAGCCTGTGGACGGTGAGCTTGTCGAATCCGTCGAACCGCCGCATGAGCTTTTGTCGAAGGCTCAGCCGAACCGCCGAACCGCCGAACCGCCGGGGTCAATTACCTAATTTTCAGGAAAAAAGTACCTGAATTTTCCCCCCGATCACTCCCAGCTCTGGTACTTTTTGATTGACAAAAAGTCTAAAAGTCTTACCCAACAAAGTTTTTAGATTTATTCAGCCAACCCTAATTACTATTTTCCACCGTGGGAAGAGGAGAAGGTGATAAAACGGGAGGAGCGATCGGTTCAATTTTATCCTCATTAACCGGGGGATTAATCACCTCTGGAACAGGGGAAGGAGAAGGAGAAGGAGAAGGAGAAGGAGAAGGAGAAGGGGAAGGAAGGGGAGAAACTTGAGGACTCGGCTCCGTTTCAGGAAGAGGAACAGGAATAGGAATTACTTCTTCTGGGGTGGGACCAGGAGTTAATTCCGGAGTCGCTTCTGGAGTAGTAATCACCTCTGGGGTAGGAGTCGGGGATGGGGTAGGAGTCGGGGATGGGGTAGGAGTCCGTTGGCGAGAAGGTCGTCGGATAGGGGGAAAATCTTGGGAGGGAGGAGGAATGATTTCAGGACTAGGAGAAGGTTCAGGGGGTGGTGATGGTTTAATTTCCTCATTTTTGGGTAAAAGAGCCATAAATCCCAGATATCCCAGGGCAAAAGCTCCAATTATCACCGCAAAAATCAGCAAAATCGACAGCCAAGGATTCTTTTTTTGCCCAGAATTGGGTTGAATAACCACAGTGGGGGAGACGGTTGGTTTTTGGGGTGTAGAGGACTTTAATCGGGGACTATGGGGAGAAACCGCGATAGTCGGTTGGGTGGACAAATCGGGGGATATTTCTCCCAAAGCTGCCAACATTTCCCTAGCAGTAGCAAACCGATCGCGGGGATGAAAACGGATCGCTCGCTCGATTACCATCGCTAAATTAGGACTAACATTTTCTGTCTCCTGTCGCCAGAGAATTTCCCCCGTGCGCGAGTCAGTTTCTAGATATTGGGGAGTTTTTCCCGTTAATAAAAAAATCGCCGTTAAGCCTAGGCCGTAAAGGTCACTCGAAAAGACTGGTCTCCCAGCAGCCTGTTCCGAAGCCATATAACCGGGGGTGCCAAGGGCGATCGAATAGGCACTTTTTCCCGTAGGATCGAGTAAGGTGGCGACGGCTTCTTTCATTACCCCAAAATCGATTAAAACGGGCAAATTATCACTATTTCTTAAGATAATATTATCGGGTTTCACATCTCGGTGAATGATGCGGCGACTGTGAATAAAATCAAGAACAGGCAGCAAATTCTCTAAAATCCTCCGCACTGCTGAGGAGGATAAATTTCCCTGTCGTTGCTGTTTTTGGGTTAGTGTCTCCCCTTCAATCCATTCCTGCACCAGATAGAAATGATTATCTTGAGCAAAATAGCCGTATAAACGGGGTATTTGGCGATTTTTTTCCCCCAATTCCTCTAAAACACTTGCTTCTTTCTGAAAACGTTCTTTTAACCATTCTGGCATCTCCTCACTTTGAATAGCCGGCTGCAATTTTTTAATCACACAGCGCCGTTGAGAAGGCATATTCGTATCGATAGCGATATAAGTTTCCCCAAATCCCCCCCTAGCAAGGGTACTAACAATTTGGTAGCGATTGTTTAAAAGCACTAGATTCATCACCCTGAGAGTGCAAGCGTGGTCGTAGATTGTTCCTAGACTAACATTCTTTCGTTAAGGAAAAAGTCAAGGGAAAAACTGGAAGAGCTCCCGCAAAAATCAAAAATCTTCCCTTAAGCAAGGAGACAGGCTTCGGCCTGATCTCACGGCCGAAGTCTCACCGTCGAACCGCCGGGGTCAATTACCTAATTTTTGGGGAAAAAGTACCTGAAATTTCCCCCCGATCACTCCCAGATCCAGTACTTTTTGATTGATAAAAGGTCTAAAAGTCTTACCCAACAAGGTTTTTAGATTTATTCAGCCAACCCTAAGTAGATTTCTGACAATAAGCTGAAATAACAGGAGTTTTCTGGGATTCTAGCGATGATTCTTCGATCTGAGCTTTTATGAATTATGAATTATGACTGATAACTGGTAACTGGTAACTGAGAAAACGGTAGCAATTTCTACCAAAAGTCAGCATAAAATTCGTTATTGTCATAAAGTCATGGGGGAATGTAATTAAAACGAGAAAGAATGCGGATCGAGCAGTTGCAAGCCTTTTTAGCCGTAGCCGATACGGGCAATTTCGGTCAAGCCGCGCGCCAGTGTGGAGTCACCCAATCGACTATCAGCCGCCAGATTCAATCCCTAGAAACCGATTTGGGCTTACCTCTTTTCCATCGTACCGCCCAAGCGAAATTAACCATTGCCGGGGAGAAATTACTGCCCCGGGCGAAACGGATTTGTCAAGAATGGACGAATGTTCACGAGGAAATCACTGACCTACAGGCAGGAAAACAGCCAGAATTGTGCGTGGCAGCGATTCATTCCGTATGCGCCCATTATTTGCCGCCGATTTTGCCGAAATTTTGCGCTGAATATCCAGAAGTGCAGTTAAGAGTTACAGCCCTAGGCAGCGATCGCGCTTTAAAAGTGCTGCGGGATGGTTTAGTAGATGTGGCGTTGGTAATGAATAATCGTTTTCTCACCTCTAGTCCGGAGATGGTGGTCGAGGTATTATACCAAGAAGCGATCGAAATTCTCATGGCCGCTAATCATCCCCTCGCCCAATACAAAGAAGTGCCATGGTCGGAATTAATCCCCTATCCGCAAGTGGTTTTCAAAGATGGCTACGGGATGCAAAGATTAGTACAAGAATGGTTTTCTCGTCAGGATGCCCACCTGAAAACTGTCATGGAATTAAACACCCTCGATGCTTTTCGCGGTGTGGTGCGTCAGGGTAATATTATCGCTCTTCTGCCCCAATCTGCCCTGATGGAAGCCCGCAGCGATGCTACCCTCGCCATTCGTCCT
Source organism: Microcystis aeruginosa Ma_QC_C_20070703_M131 (assembly GCA_007095475.1). Taxonomy (GTDB): domain Bacteria; phylum Cyanobacteriota; class Cyanobacteriia; order Cyanobacteriales; family Microcystaceae; genus Microcystis; species Microcystis aeruginosa_I. Next base: position 4,126 of record SFCA01000063.1, read on the forward strand.
CTTGCTTCCCCTAGTAGCGAAAATCCCCATCTTAATAATGGTAAATTTAGTCATCGTCTCACCCGTCAGGTAGTCCTTGTCACCACTAGCGATCGCCTACAGATACCACCGATCGCTCATTTTTGTCAATTAGTGCGGCAAATGAAGCAAAGTGTGGTTAAAAGCCTAGAAAATCACCCCGTCCAGCCTTAAAAATCCCCATCAATCCCATTTACTCTTTACTTTCTTCCTTGAGATGAGCGATACTTTTCGAGAATTATTAAAAGCGATCGGTAGTGGCACCCATACGGGCAAAAATTTAACCCGTCCCGAAGCGGCAATGGCCACCAAGATGATGTTAACCCAAGAGGCAACCCCGGCCCAAATCGGTGCTTTCATGATTGCCCATCGCATTAAACGCCCCACCAGCGATGAGTTAGCGGGAATGCTTGATGCCTACGCCGAGCTTGGCCCGCAAATAACCCTAGAATCAGCCTCTTTTCAGCATCCGATCACTATTTTTGGCAATCCCTACGATGGACGCTCTCGCACTGCCCCGGTTACTCCGATCACTACTTTAATCTTAGGGTTGGCGGGGGTTCCCGTAGTCCTGCACGGGGGCGATCGAATGCCGACTAAATACGGTATTTCCCTCAGGGAAATCTGGCAGCAATTAGGAGCAGATTTTAGTCAATTATCCTTAGCAGCGGTTAAAGACTGTTTAATCACCACGGGATTGACTTTTTTCTATATTCCGCGCCATTTTCCCCTAGTAGAGAATTTTGTTACTTATCGGGAGCAAATCGGTAAACGTCCGCCCATGGCCACGGTAGAGTTAATCTGGTCGCCTTTTGTGGGTAATATTCATCAAATATCGGGTTTTGTTCATCCCCCCACCGAAGATCGTTTTCGCGAAACTTTTGCCCTGAGAAATATCTCTCACTTCACCACCGTGAAAGGATTAGAGGGGAGTTGTGATTTAGCCTGTAATCGGACGGCGATTATTGGTCTGGGAAATCCCACCGATCCCCCTTCCTTTCAGCGATTTTTCCTAAATCCTCGCGATTATGGCTTCTGTCCCTCGGATTATCCCCTCGAATCTTTAGAGATGCTCACCGCTAAATTAAAGGGTTTATTAGCCGGAGAAAATAACGAATTAACCGATGCGGCAATTTTTAACGGTGGTTTTTATCTTTGGCGCTGTGGAATTGCCCCGGATATCTCCACCGGTTTCCAGCAAGCACAACAATGTTTACAGTCAGGAAAAGCCCTGGCTAAACTGCAACAGATCAGTAATTATCTGGAAAATCAGGAATAGATAGGAATAGGGCTGTAGGGGCAATTACCTAAAATGTCGGATGAATGCCCCCGCTACATTTTTCGACAAGATACTCACCTTTGCGGGGGATGAAATCCGACCAGAATACAAACTAACAGGCTACAAACTATCTGATGACCGACGTAAAATCAAGTTCACTGACGGTTTTAAAGCAGGAGAATTTGATTTATGAGATCTCTTGCATAAGTCTAGACAAAATAGGATAAAATAGTCCAAGAGTTAAGATTGAAAGATGAATTACGAACAAGTAAAAACTTTAAAGCCAACAGAGTTCAAACGCTTGTGTGGC
>SFCA01000064.1:0-33634 GCA_007095475.1 Microcystis aeruginosa Ma_QC_C_20070703_M131
AAGACCAGAACAGAGTAAATCTGTTAAGGCAGGTGCGGAACCCCGCAAGGGAAAGAAGCAGAAACCTAAATCGTGAGGTTTGGGAATCACCGTCCGTTTACGGCGGTGAGGATGTCAAATTAGCGTCGATTGGCAGTTAACCCTATCCTTTGCTTTTGCGGCTGCTCTCGGTACTTTTATCGGTGCCTATCTGGGACAGTTTGTGTCCGCAAAACAGTTACAAAAAGGTTTTGGTTATTTTCTCTTAGCGATCGCAACTTTGGTTTTAATTCAAAATCGTCACATCCTGCACAATTTCCTGACTCCGAAAGGCCATTCTCTCATCCCGGCGGAAAAGGTTAGATTTATTCAGCCAACCCTACTTAAGACTGATCACTGATAACTGATCACTGATTATCGGCCCACTTCAGCGAAAATCTCGGCTAAAATCTCCCCAGCACCAGCCTCGCACACTTTATGGGCTAAATCTTGTCCTAAGAATTCCCCATGGCTAGGATCACCGCTAACCGAGTCTTTAATCAGGCGCTTACCGTCGAGACTAGCCACCATACCCGTTAAAGTTAGGATACCATCCTCGATCGCCGTATTTACTCCGATGGGAACTTGACAACCCCCCTGCAACTCCCGTAAAAAAGCGCGTTCAGCATAGCATCTATCGCGGCTAGGGGCGTGTTCCAACACTTTTAGGACTTCCAAAACCTCCGGATCAGCATCGCGGCATTCTATCCCTAAAGCCCCCTGTCCCACCGCATGGAGAGAAATTTCCGCCGGAATAACCTGATGAACTCGATCGCCTAATCCTAACCTTTCTAGTCCCGCTACTGCCAGAATAATCCCATCGTATTCTCCTGCGTCCAGTTTTGCCAGACGGGTGTTAACATTGCCGCGCACATCTTTAAAAGTCAGATGGGGATAATGGTAACGCAACTGGGCCAATCGCCGCAGGGAAGAAGTCCCCACCACCGCACCTTCTGGTAAAGTGTCTAATTGATAGTCTTGATTTTGGCTATTTACCACCAAAGCATCGGCCGGATTAACTCTTTCGGTGACGCAACCCAAGATTAAGCCTTCGGGTAAATTAGTGGGCAGATCCTTGAGAGAATGGACGGCAAGATCGATCGACCGATCCAACATTCCCACTTCTAATTCTTTAGTAAATAAACCCTTATCACCGATTTTCGCCAAGGCCACATCGAGAATTTTATCGCCTTGGGTACTCATCGTCTCCACCTCAAACTGTCGATGGGGGTGGTGTTTACTCAATTCTGCCTGTACCCAATAGGTTTGTACTAGGGCTAACTGACTTTTACGGGAACCGATACGCAGGGAACGAGGAGGACTAGAAACGGACATATCTGAAGTAGGAATTTAAGTAAACATCTATCTGACTGCTCGATCTAGACTATCCTGATCTCACCCCTGTTGAGTAATCACTTTCTAGGTTAGGCATAAATAGTTACATCTCTTAATATTTTTAGACAAATAGGGTGATGGGGTTTTCGGGAAGGGGTCAAAGTTTAAAGGTCAGTGGTTCGGTTGCCGCATCGGCCTCTAATATCATCGTCAAAAATGATGTATATGATATCTATCGCCTTAGAAATATGCTAGTTTAGCATATTCTTCAAAAAGAAATCAGGAATATAGTTTAAGACTTATTTGAGAAATCAGAAAACATTTATTGAAAACCAAAGAAGAAGCGGTTTCTTTGATTCTACGGCTACTTAACCGTCGTTTAGGTGAAATATCCTCGACTTTAGTCCAACAAATCCAAGAACTATCTCTAGAACAATTAGAAACTTTAGGAGAAGCGCTGCTCGATTTTACCAGCTTGACAGATCTGACCACTGGGTTATTGGACATTTAAATCCCCAGAAGATGTCTGCTCGTCCTGGGTTAAATTTTTAAATACCGGCATTTTTCCCGTATTGATTTAACCATGGCTACCAGTGATATCTCCAATTCTACTCACTCATCCCCAAAACCCCTGCCAAAACTGGGACTTTTCACCATGTTTCGCTTAGGACTCTTTCAAATGGGACTAGGTATTATGTCCCTGCTGACTTTGGGGGTTCTCAATCGGATTATGATCGATGAGTTAAAAGTTTTACCCTTTCTCGCCGCAGCTGCGATCGCTATGCACCAGTTTGTTAGTCCAGCACGCATCTGGTTTGGGCAAAGATCCGACGGTAAAACTATTTTCGGTCATCATCGCAGCGGTTATGTCTGGATTGGGGCGGCAGTTTTTACCGCTTTAGCTTTTATTGCTTTGCAGGTAGTCTGGCAATTGGGACTTAGTATTCAAACTTCGGGATGGAATACCATTTCCTACGCTTGGATTGCCCTCTTAGCCTTAATTTTCGCCCTCTACGGACTCGCTTTAAGCGCCAGTTCCACCCCTTTTGCTGCCCTCTTAGTGGATGTGTCCGATGAAGATAATCGATCGCAATTAGTTGGTATAGTTTGGTCAATGCTAATGGTGGGAATCGTCGTCGGGGCGATCGTTAGTTCTCGTTTGCTGGATACTCCCAATATCTGCGGTACAAATATTTTGACCTATGATCCGACTCAATCAGCCCCTATAGCCAATATTCCGCAACTACAGGCGAATATTAACCCCGTGTTCGCGATTATGCCCGCTATCGTTTTCGGTCTCTGCATTTTAGCGACTTTTGGCGTAGAAAAAAAATATTCTCGTTTTAGTAGTCGGTCCACTCTTGTACAAAGAGAGGATCAAATTACCTTTAAAGATGCCCTACAAGTTCTCACCGCTAGTCGGCAAACCGGTTTATTTTTCACCTTCCTGCTGATGATGACTTTGAGTTTATTTATGCAGGATGCAATTATGGAACCATTTGGCGGCGAGGTTTTTGGGATGTGTATCGCCCAAACCACCCAATTGAACGCTTTTTGGGGAACTGGAACCCTTTTTGGTATTGCTGCCACGGGATTTATGCTCATTCCCCGCGTCGGTAAACAAAAAACCACTAAATATGGCTGTATTTTTGCAACAATTTGTTTTATTCTGTTGATTTTTGCTGGCTTTTCTGCTAACCAAAGTTTATTAAAATCAAGCTTGCTCTTTTTCGGTTTAGCTTCGGGAATGATTACCGCTGGGGCTACCAGTTTAATGTTAGATTTAACCGCTGCCGAAACTGCGGGAACTTTTATCGGCGCTTGGGGATTATCACAAGCGATCGCCAGGGGATTAGCCACGGTTTTAGGCGGTACGATTTTAAATATCGGTAAAGTTATTTTTTCTAGTCCGGTTTTAGCCTATAGCTTAGTTTTCCTCCTGCAAGCATTGGGAATGATCCTGGCAGTTTGGTTATTAAGTCGCGTTGATGTCAAGGAATTTAAGGAAAATGCCCGATCAGCGATCGCCACGGTAATGAAAGGAGAGATCGACTAGCAAAAGCAAGCAAAAGTGAGATAACAGGAGAATTAGCCCGATCGGGGGAAGTTGGTTAGCAGCTTTTTTCCTATCCTAAAAGTAGAGAAGAAAACGAAAGAGGAGGCTAAAACGATGAAAAGGACTTTAATGATTGCCCTAGGTTCCCTAGCTTCCTTACTGCTGATTAACCCCGTCGGTGCGGAAAATCCCCGACAGGTGCAACAATTATTGAATACGGGGGAATGTCCGGGGTGTGATCTCCGGGGTGCCGATTTAAGAGGGGCGCATCTAATCGGTGCAGATTTGAGAAAAGCGAATTTACAGGGAGCTAATCTAGAGGAAGCTAACTTAGAGGGCGCAGATTTGACCGATGCCAACCTAGAAAGCGCAAATTTAACCGCGGCTCTTCTGACTAATGCCAGTTTGAATCAAGCTAATCTCAATGGAGTTAATTTCACCAGTGCCATGATCTATGATGCTGATGTGACGGGTGCATCAATGGGGGGAATTAACTTGACAAATGCTCAGATTTATGGTACCGGCATCGCTGTGGGTGGTGAAAATCCTTAGATGTTCTTGTCCTCAAAATATAGTTAATTTTGTAACAGATGCGAGTGTTGCGTCTGTTTTTTTATACACTTTTACTAAATAGTTTGAGTTATAAAATAACCGGCATGACTCAACTCACACCGCGCCCTAGTGTCTTAATTGTCGATGATTTGCCCAATAATGTGCGGCTATTGTCGATTATGCTCACCGAGAAGGGATATCAGGTACGCAAAGCGATTAATGGACAGATGGCCCTGAATACAGTGCGATCGCTAATTCCCGATCTGATCCTCCTTGATATTAATATGCCCGATCTCAATGGCTATCAAGTTTGTGAACAGTTAAAAGCTGATGAAAAAACCAGAGAAATTCCCGTGATTTTTATCAGCGCTCTTGATGATGTCTTAGATAAAGTCAAAGCTTTTCAAGTGGGAGGTGTCGATTATATTTCTAAACCTTTTCAAGGGGAAGAAGTGATGGCACGCATCGAAAATCAATTAACTATTTGCCGTCAAAAAAAACAACTACAAAACGAAATTAAAGAACGTCAAAAAACTGAGGAAACCTTAGAAATTTATCTTCATGCTGTCTCTCATGATCTCCGCAATCCCGTGATCGGGATGTCAATGATCTTAAATAATTTAATTAAAAATTCTCAGGGAGAAACTAAAGAAGTATCCCTGAAGATTTTACAACAGATGGCCAACAGTTGCGATCGACAATTAACTTTAATTGATTCTCTCGTCGAAACCCGACAAAATGATCTTTGGGGAGTTTCCCTAGAACTAAAGCCTTTATCTCTCTACGAAATCAGTCAACAAATCAGTCAGGAATGGGAGTTAAGATTAAAGCAAAATCAAGCAACTTTAATTAATAACTTTTCCCCCGATTTACCCTTAGTTAATGCCGATGCTCACCATCTCTGGCGAGTTTTTGAGAATTTATTAGCCAATGCCCTTAAACACAATCCCCAGGGGATAATTATCACTTTATCAGCTAGACTAGAGGGTAATTATCTCCGGTGCAGCATTGCCGATAATGGGGTGGGAATTAGCGAAACCCAGAGAAAAAAATTATTTGATCGCTATCAACGAGGCAATAATAACAATCAGATTAGTTTAGGACTAGGTTTATATCTATGTCGTCAAATTATCCATGCTCACGGAGGTGAAATTGGCATTATGAATAATGACGAAAAAGGTTCACAATTTTGGTTTACTTTGCCCTACTAAGCTATTGACTATCTACATTACTCGTTAAGACTGTCTATGAGCAGGGAGAGCTAGTTTAAACATTTGTTTTTTCCTGTGACCGGGGAAAGAAAGGGCTAAGATCTATCTAGATCAACTATCTTCACTTGCCATGGCCGCTAATGCCGACTATTCTGCCCATTCCAGCGTTAACTTGCAACAACCTTGGCATACCTATCCCGTGGAAACCACCCTATCTATCCTCGGTAGTTCGGCTGTTAATGGCCTCAATAGGGAGCAAATCGCCGAAAGAATTGAATATTATGGCAAAAATGAACTACAAGAACGTCCAGGGCGCAATAATTGGCAAATTCTCCTGGGTCAGTTTACCAATATTATGCTCCTGCTCTTAATTGCCGTGGCCATAATTTCCGGGGGACTGGATTTACTGGCATTACAGCGCGGTCATCTGGCTAAAATTGGTGTTCCCTTCAAAGATACGATCGCTATTTTAACAATTGTCATCCTCAATGGCATCCTCGGCTATCTGCAAGAAAGTCGCGCCGAAAAAGCTCTGGCCGCTTTAAAAAAACTCTCCTCTCCCCAAGTTAATGTTATTCGCGAGGGCCAACGCAGAGAAATAGATGCGGTTAATCTCGTCCCCGGGGACATCATGCTGATGGAAGCGGGAACCCAAATCAGTGCCGACGGCCAAATTATCGAAGCTTTTAACCTGCAAATTCGCGAATCGGCCTTGACAGGAGAGGCAAATAGTGTTAATAAATCCGCCTCCATTGACCCCTTAGACAGGGATACTCCCCTTGGCGATCGCTTAAATTTTGTCTTTACCGGAACAGAGGTACTGCAAGGCCGGGCCAAGGTCATCGTTACCAATACGGGGATGACAACGGAATTAGGCAAAATCGCTCAAATGTTAGCAACAGTCGGCAATGAACCCACTCCTCTCCAAAAAAGAATGACTCACTTGGGTAATGTCCTTGTCGCTGGTTCTCTCATTCTAGTGGCCCTAACTATTACCATCGGCCTGATCAATGCCGGTTGGTCGGCCCTAGAGGAATTGGTCGAAGTTTCCCTTAGTATGGCAGTAGCCGTCGTTCCCGAAGGATTACCCGCAGTTATCACCCTAACTCTCGCCCTAGGTACCCAACGCATGGTCAAACGTCAGGCCTTGATTCGCAAACTGCCCGCAGTAGAAACCCTGGGTTCCGTTAATGTAATCTGTTCCGACAAAACTGGAACGCTAACGGAAAATAAAATGATTGTACGGGAGATAGAGACAATTAATCGTAATTTTTCAGTTACTGGGGAAGGATATAGCCCAAAAGGACAATTTTTAGACTCCGAGCAACGGGCGATCGATCCCAAAACCGATCTAGAATTACATCATCTCTTAATTGCCAGTGTCCTCTGCAACGATGCCAGTTTAAACCTCGATAACGGTCAGGATAGCATTTTAGGCGATCCCACGGAAGGAGCCTTATTAGTTTTAGGGGCGAAAGCGGGCTTAAATTTATCCCTAACCAAGCAAGAGTTCCCTAGAATCGCTGAAATCCCCTTTTCTTCTCAAAGAAAGCGAATGTCGGTCATTTGTCAAGGAGTCAATCCCGTACTATTTACCAAAGGTTCCCCGGAATTAATCCTTGAACAATGTCTCTCCTACCAATCGGGATTAGAAAGTCTTCCTTTTGGGGATAGGGAAAAAGAAAAAGTCTTAGTCGCTAACAATGCTATGGCTAACAGGGGTTTGCGAGTCTTAGGATTAGCCTACAAAAACCTGATTTATCCGCCAGAATCAACTGAAATCAGCGAAGATGAGCTAATTTGGTTAGGAATGGTCGGTATGATCGACGCAGCGCGACCGGAGGTACAAATCGCCGTGGCTAGGTGTCGAGAAGCGGGAATCCGTCCGATTATGATCACCGGTGATCATCAATTAACTGCTCTAGCGGTGGCTAAAAGTCTTGGTATTGCCCAAGCGGGAGCTTTAGTCATCTCAGGGCGAGAATTAGATAAATTATCACCAATTCAGCTAGAAAACATCATTGACAAAACTAACATCTATGCCCGTGTCTCCCCCGAACATAAATTAACTATTGTCCGCGCCTTGCAAAAAAAGGGTAAATTTGTTGCTATGACCGGAGATGGGGTGAATGATGCTCCGGCCCTGAAACAAGCAGATATCGGCATTGCCATGGGAATCTCCGGCACCGATGTCACCAAAGAGGCTAGTGATATGATTCTCCTTGATGATAATTTTGCCACTATCGTCGCTGCCACGGAAGAAGGGCGAGTGGTTTATAACAATATTCGCAGTTTTATTAAATATATTCTCGGCAGTAATATCGGGGAAGTGATTACTATCGCTGCTTCGCCTCTTTTGGGTTTAGCTACTCCTCTCACTCCCCTACAAATTCTCTGGATGAATTTAGTTACTGATGGTTTACCTGCTTTAGCTTTGGCAGTGGAACCCGCTTCTCCTAATATTATGCGTCGCCCTCCTTTTAGTCCCCAAGAAAGTATTTTCGCTCGCGGTTTGGGCAGTTATATTGTGAGAATTGGGATTATTTTTTCGATTATTAATATCACTCAAATGTTAATCGCTGTGCGCTTGGATCCGCTTTTTGGTAATACTGGTTCATGGAAAACTATGGTTTTTACTACTCTCTGTTTAGCTCAGATGGGTCATGCCATTTCTGTGCGATCGAGCGATCATCTTACCATAGAAATGAATCCTTTGACTAATCCCTATCTCTGGGTAGCAGTAACCCTGACGACAATTTTTCAACTGATGTTAATCTATGTTCCTGCCCTGCGGGATTTTTTCGGTACTCAATTTTTAACTAAAGAAGAATTATTAATCTGTTTGGGATTTAGTACCTTGTTATTCGTTTGGGTGGAGTTAGAAAAATTATTTGCCCGTTGGTATCATCGGCGATAATCAGGGAGTTTTTTTCATTGTTCAGTAAACAGTGAACTGAAAACTCAAATCTGATAACTGATAAACCCCATCCACAGGGAAAACCCTTGTTTGGCTTTTTCAGCTACGATTCTTATATAGCAATACTTTTAAGGTTTAGTGCCTTGGCCGTGAAATTCCAGTTCTCTAGCTGATTGCGGTTTAGCTTACTATTAAAAATTGTTTTGATCTAAGATTGAATCAGCAATATTTTATTGGGAGTATCAAACAATGGAACCAGTTTCTCTGATTGTCACCGCCTTGACTGCCGGTGCGGTTGCTGCGGCTAAAGATACGGCGGAAAAAGGCGTTAAAGATCTTATATTTAATTCCACCCACCCACTTACCAGCCAAATTAGATTTTCTTCCCCTCACTACTGCCTTAGACCTGGACATCAAAAGGGTGCGATAAGTTCCCTAAAAATGCCGTAAAAATTTATTCTTAATCGGGCAATTTCATGAAACGAATTATCTCCCAATGTCGTAAGGAATTAGTGCAGTTTAGTCGTGATCGACTTACCCTCGCTCTCGCTTTCATTTTGCCCGTGATGACTCTTTTTATCTTTGGTTTTGCTATTCGTTTAGAGGCGAAAAATATACCAGTTTTAGTGCAAGATCAAGATCGAACAGTTTTTAGTCAAAATTATAGTGATCGCTTGTTCGCCACTAATTTATTTATTCCCGTGGTTTGGGAAGGCAACCCTGAAACCGCTTTAGATCGAGGTATTGCTAGGGCAATTGTTGTGATTCCTCCCGATTTTAGTCGTAATTTACAAGCCAATAAAACTGCCGAAATTCAAGCAATTGTTGATGGTACAGATGCTAATAATGCCCGAATTATTCGCAATGCGATTAAAGCGACTACCCGCTCTTTTTTACAAGCAGAAAACTTAATTTCCTCCACTATTCCCATCGAAACTGCCACCCGACTTTGGTTTAATCCGGGACGACAAGAATCTCTCTATATTGTGCCGGGGGTTTATGCTGTGGTTTTATGGATTTTTCCCTCACTTTTATCAGCGATCGCTATGGTACGAGAAAAGGAAAAAGGCACAATTTTACAAGTTTATGCCTCCGCTCTCACTGCCGAAGAATTAATACTGGGTAAATCCCTCGCTTATCTAATAGTAGGAATCGGAATCGCTATCGGAGTTATGGGTTTAGGAAGTCTAATTTTTCAATTAAATTTTGCTGGTGATCCAATGCCATTACTGTTAGGAACTATCCTCTATTTATGGGCAAGTGTGATGTTTGGATTAATGTTAGGTGCGCGTACCAGTAATCAAAATTCTGCGGTGCAAGGTGTTTCTTTAGTGGGTTTTCTCACTGCTTTATTACTCAGTGGTTTTATTTATCCGTTAAGTAATATTCCCTTTCCCCTCTCTTTAGTATCAAATATAGTTCCCGCTCGTTATTATATCGAAATTACTAGAGATGCTTTTGTCAGGGGTGTGGGTTGGGCGGGTATTGGCAATAATTTAGTTATCATTTTCCTCTTGGGAATGGTCTTATTTTTATTGGCAATAAAAGCTCTATCAAGAATGCAGTTAGGAGAATAATAAGATGTTTAAGCAATTATTTACAGGTCGTTTTTTATCTTTAGTTATTAAAGAAATTCGCCAGATATTACGCAACAAACAGTTAATTATTATCTTGATTTTCCCCCCAACTATTCAACTATTAATTTATGGATTTGCTCTTAATCCCGATGTTCATCATATCAAATTAGGAATAGTCGATTATGCCGCTACTGCTGAAAGTCGCTCCCTCATCGCTGCTTTTACCGAAAATCAGATTTTTGATGCTGAAATGATCACTTTTGATGAGAAGACATTAATCCAAAAGGTGGAAACAGGAAAATTAACCGCTGGTTTGATAATTCCCCCCGAATTTAGTCGCAATCTCACCCAAGAAAAAACCGCATCTATTCAAGTTTTTATCGATGGAGTGGATGCCAATACCGCAGGAATTGCTAAGGGTTATATCAATCAAATTGTGCAAGAATTCGGCACGGGAAAAGTTAATCAAAATCGGCCACTTCCCATCTCAACACAAGTAATTTTCTTTTATAATCCCGGACTTTCTAGCAGTTGGTTTTTTGTCCCCGGAGTCATGGGATTAGTATTAACTTTAATCGGTTCGATCGTTTCTTCTATCACCGTTGTTAAAGAAAAAGATACGGGAACTCTCGAACAATTACTGATGACTCCTGCCGCTGCTTGGGAGATTTTGTTAGCTAAAGTTGTGCCTTTATTCATCCTCCTTTTGGGTGATGTTTTGTTAGCATTAACCATCGGTAAAGTGATTTTTAATGTGCCATTTCGGGGCAACTTTTTCCTATTTATGGCTTTAGCTAGTCTCTATATTTTTGTTAGTATTGGTGTCGGTATTATGTTAGCGACACTCTGTCAATCCCAACAGCAGGTAGTTTTAACCACCTTTTTTATCAATTTACCCATGGTACAATTATCAGGAGCGATCGCACCGATTGAAACGATGCCGCCATTTTTTCAATATCTCTCTCTTTTTAATCCTCTCCGTCACTACATAGCTATTATCCGCGGTATTCTTTTAAAAGGTGTCGGTTTAGAAGCTTTATGGGTTCATGTATTGGCTCTGATTGGTTTCGCTGTGATACTTTTAATTATTAGTGCCAAACGTTTTCGCAATCAGTTAAGTTAATCGTTTTTCAATCATTCCAGATGGGAAAAAATTAATCTATCCCGGAGTCGTGAATAACGATTAATTATTAATACTCTAACCAAAACGACCGCTAACATAATCTTTAGTGGACTCTTGAGCAGGATTTTGAAAGATAGCCTCGGTGCGATCATATTCCACTAAATAACCCACTTTACCGCCTTTTGGTGTCGGTTCCGCATTATAAAAAGCCGTTAAATCAGAAACCCGCGACGCTTGTTGCATATTGTGGGTGACAATAACTATAGTATATTGGGTTTTTAATTCGTGAATTAATTCCTCAATTTTTAGGGTAGAAATTGGATCAAGTGCCGCACAGGGTTCATCCATTAAAACAACTTCTGGTTTAACCGCAATAGCGCGAGCAATACATAACCTTTGTTGCTGTCCCCCGGATAAAGCTAAACCACTTTCTTTGAGTTTATCTTTAACATCATCCCAGAGAACGGCTTTTTTTAAAGATTCTTCCACTAATTGATCCATATCACCGATGTAACCATTTAATCGCGCCCCAAAAGCGATATTTTCATAGATAGATTTAGGGAAAGGATTCGGTTTTTGAAACACCATACCGATGCGACTGCGTAACCCGATAGGATTAACGGAATTACCATAAATATCTTGGCCGCGAAAGGTAACTTTTCCCTCAATTTTGGCACTTTTAACCAGATCATTCATGCGATTAAAACAGCGCAAAACCGTACTTTTCCCGCAGCCAGAGGGACCGATAAAAGCGACCGCTTTTTTCTCGGGAATATCAAGGTTAACATCACGAACGGCGAGATTAGAACCATAGTAAACATTTAAGTTTTTGGTTCTCAAAACCGCATCGGTAACAACATCGTTACTATACATAATCTTTAAAGGAATAGGTGTTGGGGAAAAGGGAAAAGGGAAAAGGGAGAGGAGGAGAGGGAAGAAAAAAGCTGATAACTGATAACTGATTTAGCCAAAACGTCCACTAACATAATCTTTAGTTGCTTGTTCTTGAGGATCACCGAAGATTTTGTCCGTATGATCAAACTCGACTAGATAACCAATTTTGCCACCTTTATCGGTGGCTTCAGCATTATAAAAAGCCGTTAAATCTGCTACTCTTGTGGCTTGTTGCATATTGTGAGTAACAATAATAATCGTGTAACGTTCTTTTAATTCGTGCATTAATTCCTCAACTTTTAAAGTTGAAATCGGATCCAGTGCCGAACAGGGTTCATCCATTAATAATACTTCTGGTTGAGCGGCAATAGTGCGAGCAATACATAATCTTTGTTGTTGTCCCCCCGATAGGGAAAAACCGCTTTCTTTCAGTTTATCTTTTACTTCTTCCCAGAGAGCTGCCCGACGCAGGGAAGTTTCTACTAATTCATCTAAATCGCCTTTATAACCATTTAATCGCGCTCCGTAAACCACATTATCATAGATGGATTTGGGAAAAGGATTAGGGCGCTGGAACACCATACCGATATATTTTCTGACTTCGACAGGATCCACCTCTTGAGAGTAAATATCCTGGTTATGATAAAAAACTTTGCCGTCAATACGAAAACCGTGAATTAAATCATTGAGACGATTAAAACACCTGAGAATGGTACTTTTTCCACAGCCAGACGGTCCAATAAAAGCGGTGACTCTATTTTTGGGAATATCGATGGAAACGTCCCGCACTGCCCGATAATTACCATAGTAAATATCAGCCTTATCGACCTTTAAAACGGTTCCTGTAGAATGGGGGTTAGAATTAGTTAGCATAAATTATTTACCTTGAATTTGGCTAATTTAGGAATCAGAAAGATAGGTAGATTTTTACTTAAATATCCCTTTTTGCTTTTCACTTTTTCCCTGACTTAATAGGTTTTCTGGCGCGTGGCTAAACGGGATAAAATGTTAGTTATCAACACCAAAAGCACGAGAATTAAAGCACCCGCCCAAGCTAATTGCTGTTGAGGGGCAAAAGGGGCAGTAGCAAAGTTGAAAACTAGGACCGAAAGGGTGGCAATCGGTTCAAAGACACCCCGAGGCCAAAAGTTAGAGAATAATGCCGTAAAAATTAAGGAGGCGGTTTCTCCGGCAGCCCTAGCAATTGCTAAAGTCACACCGGTTAAAATAGCGGGAACTGCCGCAGGAAGGACGATTTTTAGGACGGTTTGGTAGTTATAGGCCCCTAAACCCATGGCTGCCCAGCGGATGTCTTGGGGAACGATTTTTAAAGCCTCATCGGTGGTTCTAATAATAGTCGGTAACATTAACACCGCTAAACCGATCGAACCGGCCAGGGCAGAAAAACCTAAAAGGGCTGTTCCTTCGCCAAATAAGGGGGCAACTAGCAAACCGTAGGCGAAAACCCCGACAATAATTGAAGGGACACCCGCTAAAACGTTGGTAGCAAAGCGCACACCCTGGGCAAGTTTGTTATCACCGCTAAATTCCGAGAGATAAACCGCCGCTAAAACGCCGATGGGGACTGCGATCGCTGTGGCGAGGGCAACGACGATAATTGTGCCTAAAATGGCGTTAGCGATGCCTCCTCCTCCTAACCCCGGCGGTGGCGGTAATTTGGTAAAGAGATTAGCGTTTAAACGACCCACCCCTTGCACAAAAACAAAGCCTAGGACGGCAAAGAGGGGAATCACGGTGACAGCTAAACATAAAGCCGAGAGAACGGTCATAATTGTCCCCAATAGCGATCGAGGACTACTCGGTTTCTTTTTGAGATTATTGCCTAAATTCGCACTATCCATATCAGTTAAAAGATGGCTTAATACTTAGCTTTGACGCGATTAACGATTAATTCTGCGAAGATGTTGACTACTAGGGTCAAAACCAAGAGAACAAAACCCGCATACATGAGTGCCGATACTTGCATTCCCGATGCTTCGGCGAATTGGTTAGCCAATAAGGAAGCGATCGTGTTAGCGGGGGCGAGAATAGAGGCACTAATGCGGTTAGAATTGCCGATAATCATCGTTACTGCCATGGTTTCCCCTAAAGCACGCCCTAAAGCTAACATAATCCCCCCGACAATCCCGGAAAAAGCGGCAGGAATTAAGACTCGAAAAATCGTTTCCCAACGGGTGGCCCCCAAACCTAGGGAAGCTTGCCGCAAATCCGGCGGTAAAGCGGCCAAAGAGTCGCGAGAGATAGCGATAATAATCGGCAGGATCATAATTGCTAAAATAACCCCCGCCGGTAACATTCCAGGACCCCCTAAAGGAGTACTAAACAGAGGAATCCAACTAAAATTAGCATTTAACCAGTTACCAAGGGGTCTGAGGATAGGAATCAGTACAAAGATACCCCACAATCCGTAAACAACACTGGGAATAGCGGCCAAAAGTTGTACGAGAAAAACCAAAATTGTCCGCGCATTTAAGGGAATAAAATCTTCGCTTAAAAAAATGGCTGAACCGATGCCGAGGGGAACAGCAATCAGGAGGGCAATCAGAGAACTAACGAGAGTTCCGTAGATAACGGGCAGAACTCCGAATTCTTCCCGACCGCGCACGGGATTCCAAGCACTACTGGTCAAAAATCCCAGACCAAAGCTTTGAATCGCTGGTAAGGCCCGAATAAAAATAACTAGGGCAATTAGGAGCAAAATCAGCCCAATAGCGATGGCAAAGGCAGTGGTTAATCCTACAAAGCCTTTATCGAGGATTTTTTCCGATTCTGGACGTTCTTTAAAATTTGAGTCGGGTGGAACTGTGGGCGCACTCATGATTAGGGTTTAAATCCAGCTAGTTTGCGGTAGCTAAGGTCGAAATTGGCCTTTCTACACTATTATTGTAACTTTGAATACATTTTTTCGGCGACTAATCCACCTTGATTGTGTAATCGGGATAGATGACATCGGCGGCGGCGGCTACTCGTTCGCGGACATTTTTCGGTAGGGGAATATAACCAAGGGCGGCGGACTGTTCCTGTCCCTGATTGAGTCCAAATTCGATCATCGCCTCCATTGCTAAAGCTTTTTGGGGATCGTTGTATTTTTTGTAAACTAACATCCAACTATAGGTGACAATGGGGTAGGAATTTTCCCCCGGGGGATCAACGATAAAAGCGCGTAAATTTTCAGGCAGTTCAACGTTAGCGAGGGTAGCAGCGGCGTTGGTTTCATCGGGAATGACAAATTTACCCGCCTGATTTTGCAGGGCGGCCATGGGCAGGTTATTATTTTTAGCGAAACCGTACTCAATATAACCGATCGAGCCTTGATTTTGTTGAATTAGGGCAGTTACGCCCTCATTGCCCCTACCGCCGAGAAATTTACCTTTTTTGGTCGGCCATTGTACGGCTTTTCCTTCACCGATGCTTTTTTTCCATTCGGGACTAACGGCGCTTAAAAACTTAGTAAAAACCCCCGTTGTGCCGCTACCGTCTGCCCGGTGAACTACGGTAATTTCTTCATCGGGTAGTTTTAAATCGGGGTTATCGGCGGCGATTTTGGCATCGTTCCAACGGGTAATCGTGCCTAAAAAGATGCCTACATAGGCTTCCCTACTTAGTTTCAGCCCTTCTACTCCGGGCAAATTATAAGCCATAACGATGCTTCCCGCCGTCATCGGTAGCAGTAAAACCCCGCGGCTAACTCTGGCCATATCTTCGTCAGTCATGGCTACGTCGGAAGCGCCAAAATCGATCGTACCTTGGATAAATTGTTCGACTCCCGCCCCGCTACCGGTAGATTGATAGTTAATTAGTAGTTTAGAAAATATTTGATTAATGGTGACAAACCAGTTTTGATATAGGGGTGCAGGAAAAGAAGCACCCGCACCATTGAGGGCGACCTCTCCTTGCAGAGGAACCTGGGCGATTCTATTGTCCCCTTCTTTGCTAGTTCCTGCCGTATCGGTGCCACCACAAGCGGTTAAAGTCGCTGTTAAAGTGGCTAGGGATAAGGCTGTTAGTAAATGGATTCTGTTTTTGTTGAGCATAGGATTAATTTTGAGCCGTAAACTGCCTTAAATCTTACGCTCAAAGTTACCACGTCTTGGTAAAGAATAGGTTAAGAAGTGAATAAAAAAACATAATCTATTGTCAAGAAAAATTTTCTCGATAACTAGACAAAAATCTCAACTTCTTTTACTATCTATTTTGACTGAACATTAGTTTTAAGTCGCGGGTAAAGCCGCTAACTTTTCCTGTCTAAATAGGGGTTTTTTCTTTCCCTACCATTATAGTGACGTAAAAACAACAAAGAAAAGATTAAGGTTTTTATCCATCATCCCTCAGCTTTTTTCTTCCCACTTCCCCACTGATAACTGAAAAGTCTCCCCAATACCCGTTTTTACTTTCTCCTTTTGACACCTATGCTAGAAATTTTTACTCAGCTATCTCGTCCCACCAAAGTAGTGGCAATTGTCCTGGGTACTGCCCTCATTTTACCCGCTTGTGCCAATATTTCCACTCAAGACCTCAAACCAATTAAAATCGATGGTTCGAGTACCGTAGCACCAATTACTGATCAAGTTATCGAAGATTTTAAAGCTAATACCCCTAACAAAGTTTTGGCTGATGTTAAAATTGACGCTAATATTTCAGGAACCGGCGGTGGTTTTAGAAAATTTTGTGCGGGAGAAACCGATATTAATAATGCTTCTCGTCCGATTTCTCTGGAAGAATTAAAAGAATGTGATACTAATAAGGTAAGATTTATCGAACTACCGATCGCTTTTGATGCTTTAACCGTGGTAGTCAATCCCCAAAATAACTGGGTTGATGATATTTCCACCAGAGAATTAAGAACTATTTGGGAACCAGCGGCCGAGAATAAAATCAAACGTTGGAATCAAATTAATCCCGCTTGGCCCGACCAACCGATTACCCTTCACGGACCAGGTAAAGACTCCGGAACCTACGATTTTTTTAGTGAGGTAATTAACGGCAAAGATGCCAGTCGTGGGGATTTTAACTTTAGTGAAGATGATGAAGCTTTAGTTAATGCCGTCAGTCAAGATCCCAATGCTTTGGGATATTTTGGCAACGCTTATTATGAACAAAATCGGGATAAATTAAAAGCTTTGAAAGTTAACGGTATCGAACCAACTCGCAGCAATGTCGAGGATAGTAAATATCAGCCTTTGTCTCGTCCTTTGTTTATTTATGTTAATGCCCAAAAAGCCCAAGAGAATCCCGCTTTAGAGAGATTTGTCGAACATTATCTCGATCGAGTTCCCAATTTATTAGATAGTATTGGTTATATTCCCCTACCCGATGAGGCCTATCATTTGGCAAGGGTACAGTTGCAAAAATTTGAGGTAGGGACGGTTTTTGATGGCCGACCTCAACTCAATTTAACCATCGGGGAATTACTTCGCAAACAAGCCCAATTTGAAGCTAAATAGGGTTTGCGGCAAAAAGTAAGGGCGAAGCATTCGGATAGAAAATCTACGGTTTCACCGATAGGTTATTGCCCGAATGCTTCGCCCTTACAGGACTCTCAAAATCTTGCACCTGTGGGGGCGAAACAGTACCCTAAAACTCTTACCTCGTCTATATTTCACATTTATTCAGCAAACCCTAAGTAACGATTCCCATCTGGTAGGAAAATATAGCGTTTCCTGTTCGCAAGAGGTACATTGTCGATGGTGAAAAGCTTAATCAGCAAAGGTTTGACTGTGCCACACAGGTGTGAGAAACGCTATATATAAGGATTTTCCTGCTCCTATCTGCCCCCTACTATAGCAAGAGGTTTGCCAATTTCACCCAACAGAGATGCAGAAAAAAAAGAGGGGATAAACTCCCCATTCAGCGTATCGAGAAACTTGTTAATTAACCTTTCGGTGTCGCCCCAAATTGTTCGATGAGGATAGAAGTTAACACCGATTTTAGGTCTTCACAGGGAATCCCTTTTTGTACACAGCTGCCTAGGTGAGCATCTTTACCCACTTTACCCCCCATGTAGAGGTCAACTCCCTCCACGGTTTTGCCGTCTTTGCGCGCTTTTGTCCCCATCAAACCGATATCGGCCACTTGGGGTTGTCCGCAGGAGTTAGGGCAACCGGTCCAATGGATACGCACACCCCGGGGAATATTTAATTCGGCATCTAACTGACGAATCAAGTCCACAGCCTTATTTTTGGTTTCAATCAGGGCAAAATTGCAGAATTGCGCCCCCGTACAGGAAACGAGCGCTCGTTGTAAAGGAGTGGGATTGGGGGTAAACTTAGCCAGTAAAGGCTCGGTTAAAAGAGTCGCCATATTTTCATCGGCTATATTGGGAATAATCACGTTTTGTTCCACGGTTAAACGCAATTCTCCGCTACCATACACTTCGGCAATCCGGGCCAAATCGAACATATCATCGGCAAATAGACGACCAACGGGAACACAAAGACCGATATAGCTCAATCCCTCCTGTTTTTGCGGAAAAACTCCTAAATGATCCCGTTTTTCCCAGTCAATTGCGTCTTTTTCCGCTGCCGTTGCCAAGGGATAACCTAACTGATTAGCCACCCGCGTGCGGAATTCCTCAATTCCCCACTCATCAATTAACCACATTAAACGGGATTTTTGACGATTGGCGCGTAATCCGTTATCGCGGTAAACTTCCAAAATCCCTCGGCATAAATCCACCACTTCCTGATTCGGTCTCACCCAAACATTCATGGGAATTGCCGCTTCACAGCGTTTAGCCGAGAAAAAGCCACCTACCACGACATTAAAGCCTAATTCTCCCTCTTTATAGGCAGGAACAAAGGCAATATCGTTAATTTCTGCATGAACGGAGTTATCCCGGCCCCCCTCGATGGCAATATTAAATTTGCGGGGCAGATTGCTAAATTGATAATTACCTTGACCGTAGTTGGTAATCATATCTTGGACTTTTTGGACTAATTCCCTGGTGTCAATTAATTCATCTGCGTCTAGTCCCGCCATGGGTGAACCGGTAATATTTCTGACATTATCCATGCCCGATTGTACCGAAGTCATACCCACGGATTTTAGTCGTTGGAAAATATCAGGAATATCTTCGATACGAATACCGCGTAATTGTAGGTTTTGACGAGTAGTAATATCGGCATTGCCATCATCACCGTAACGCTGCACGATTTCCCCTAAAACGCGCATTTGCTCACTGCTGAGAATGCCGTTAGGAACCCGCAAACGCATCATAAATCTGCCCGGGGTGACAGGACGATAAAAAACCCCTACCCATTTTAAGCGATATTCTAAATCGGTTTTATCCATCGCTTCCCAACCGATTTGGGCAAAATGATCCAGTTCATCTTTAATGGCTAATCCGTCTTTTTCGGCTTTAAATTTCTCGAATTTATTGAGAGTTGTTCCATCTCTTTCAGCTGCTTGTACCACGAATCTATCTCCTTCTGGTTTGTGGGTGTAATTGTTCTAGTTGGTGCGGGTTAGAAATGAAGAAATCGGGATTTAACAATAAGTATTCTGTAAAATACTGTCGTCATTAGCAAAAATTTAGTAATTTACCTAGTCTCTATTTGTTATTTAATTCTTTTTAACTTGGATAATTTTGTATTGTTTGTAACAGAAATCCTTTAACCATCGTGTTTAAGGATTTCTGTCATGCAGTAAGTGCATTGAGGTGGGGAAGTGGGGCGTGGGGTGTGGGGTGTGGGGTGTGGGGTGTGGGGAGATGGGAGATGGGAGAATAAATAAAAATAATCTCCTAACTTGAAAATAGAGGCTGAAATAACGCAAATTCGTCAATCATACTAAATCCGTTGAGTATAGGCTACATATCAGGACAGGCACTCCTGCAAGTGGAGTGACTCTTAAATTATTACAGATGTATCAGCAGCCGCGTGTAAGCATCCTACCGAAAAACTAATGCGCGGGGGGTTTGGGGGGTAGAACCCCCCAAAAACTTGGATTGAGCAATAAAATCGCAAGTAATACGGCCATCCGTTGAGTATAGGCTACATATCAAGAGAGGCACTGACTGGAAAATAGAAGCTGAAATAACGCCAATTCGTCAATCAGAATATTGTCATGCTTGGTGGTGTCAACTTTGGCATTGCGACTGCTTTCTGTCTCCTCTGAATTTTCCTAAGCGAGAAACTTAACCAACTCCTCTAATTTTTGCCAAGCTAACCCACTGGCTAAAATCTCGCGTGCGAGGGCGAAACCAGCAGCATGATCGCCAAAAGTGACCTTTTCTGCCACCTGTAGGGCAAGAGCGGCATTAATCGCCACAGCATCCCGTTGAGCGGGCGTTCCCCCCCCTTGCAGGACATTTTTGAGGATTTCGGCATTTTCTGGCACTTCCCCGCCTTTAAGGGCATTTAAACTGGCTCTGGGGATAGAAATTGACAAGGGATCGATCGCCCCAGAAATCACCTCGCCATTATTTAATAAAGCCATATCGGTCAGATCTCCTAACCCCACCTCGTCGAGTTTTTCCCGGCCGTGAACAATAATCGCTTTTGGGGTTCCCATTTCTGCTAAAGCTGTGGCCATGGGGGTGAGAAATTGCTGGTCATAAACCCCGATAACTTGACCTGTGGGACGGAGAGGATTAACTAGAGGACCCAGAAGATTAAAAACCGTGCGAACTTTCAGGGTTTTGCGGAGATTAGCCACACTTTTCAGGGCCGGATGCCAACCGGGGGCAAAAAGAAAGGTCACTCCCACCCCATCTAAGGCCGCCGCTACTTTCTCGCTAGGGGCGCTTAAATTAACCCCAAGATATTCTAGAACATCGGCCGAACCGACCTTGCTGGAGGCTGAGCGATTGCCATGTTTAGCCACTTTTACGCCTCCGGCGGCCGCCACAAAAGCCACAGCAGTGGAAATATTAAAGGTTGCGGCCCCGTCACCGCCAGTGCCACAGGTATCGATAACGGGAGTAGTATGGGGTTTAGGGTCTTCTAAGCGAGATTGTTGCCGTAAAACTCCGGCCATTCCCGCTAATTCCGCAGCCGAGACTCCTTTTGCTTGCAAAGCCGCTAAAATCGCCCCCGATAAAACTTCGGGAATCTGGCCGTTTAACCATCCGGTCATTAATTCTTCAGCTTGGTTAAGGGAAAGGGATTTTCGATCGAGTAGTTGCTGCAGTAGGTTTGGCCAGTCTTGATTGGTCATCGCTGTTCCATTGGTGTCGGGATGGGGCGATATACTATCATAGCGGTTTGTCTGGAGAATCGATCGCTCCTAGTAATTTTTACTTTAAATCGAGCAAACCCTGTTCTTTTAACTTAGGATTAAAACGAATTTCCATCTGTACTCCCCGTTTTTCTAGGGTTGATAAAATATCATTTTCTACTCGTCTGGATACCTGTTTTAATAACTTCATTTTCCCTAACTCATCAGCACTTTGATAAATTTCTTTTTCTGTCTCAGTCATGGCTAATTTAGCATCAATTGGTTCTGTCCAGAGTTTTTCATTGCCGATTACTGCCTGACTTTCTCTTAGCCAAGCTTGTTTAATCGATTCGAGAATAGTTCGATTAGGACGCTCAATCACCTGTATTTTTAGCCAATAACAAGCTTGGGGCTGTCGGGCAAGATGTTGTTTTAAACTGAGATAAATATCACGAGAATAGCCGACAAACTCTAGGACTTGCTCTCGATTAAAAATGGCATAAACCCCGATTTTTCCCTGGAAATCAGCACAGATATTACCCGTGTCATCTAGGTAGGGAATATATTCTAATTGTTCGAGATTAGCAAAAGTATTAGGCTCGTTCATAATTAATCGTCGCTAATTGGTTGGAGATAGCTAAATTATACCTAAGTTTGAATTTTATATTCCGGGCTGTGGCTAACCTAGTAGGGTAAACTAACATTTAGCCTGAGAGTTTATCTGCCCGGTAGTGAACTAAAGGTTAATGAAGGCGGTGTGATCGTTTTCCGATTCTGGAAGGGTAAGAAGTTGACCATTTTTGACAAGAGGCACTAGGAGCAACTGTTAGTAAAGTTAATCTTGATCAACTGCTTGCCCTTTAAAATTGTGCCAAAAAGTTTTAGGCTAAATTAGTCCCCAAAAATGATCAATTCTCAATGCCTACTGCTTCTCTTAACGAAATTGTTCACGCGGCCCTCAGTGGTCAAGTGGTTTCTTTTCCCACGGATACAGTTCCCGCTTTAGCAGTTTCTCCCCCCTATGCTGCCTTAGTTTTTGCCGCTAAAAAACGGACTTTTGATAAACCTTTAATTCTCATGGCGGACTCAGCAGCAGATTTATGGGATTATGTCAAGGGAAATCAGGAAGAAAGGGAAATTTGGCAGCAAATGACCGAAAAATACTGGCCCGGCCCCCTAACTTTGGTTTTACCTGCTGCTGAAAAAGTACCAAAAGTTCTTAACTCTAAGGATCCTAGCACGATCGGGATCCGAGTTCCCGCTCATGCGATCGCAAGAGAAATTCTTGGTCGAACTGGTGTTTTAGCGACCACAAGTGCTAATCTGTCAGGACAAGAGCCTTTATTGACTCCAGAAGCGATTATGACTACTTTTCCCTCGGTGACGGTGTTAGCGCCCACAGAAAGGCAAGCATGGGGAATAATCAATAGTGGACAACCCTCCACCGTCGTGCGTTGGCAATGTCAAAGATGGGATATCTTACGACAAGGGGCAGTTTTTCTGTAAATATGGACGATATTGACGCTTTAAAACGGGAATTACAGCAAACTCGCCTCGCTTATCAGATGGCCGTGGCAATTAATCACCTCAAAAGCAGTTTTTTGGGACGGGTTGCCCACGAATTGCGATCGCCATTGAGCAGTATGATCAGTCTCCATCAAATGATTCTCGCCGATCTTTGCGAAAGTCCGGCCGAAGAAAGGGAATTTATCGCCCAGGGACAACTGGCAGGCCGTAAACTGATGGCAATGCTGGATGAGATGATTAATCTCTCGAAGCTAGAGTCGGGTACTATACCTCTGGAGCGAGAAATTTTTTCTTTAACTAAACTCTGGCAAGATTGGGCAAGTTTAACCTATTTACAGGCAGCTAATCGCAATATTCAGCTTAAATTTAGCCCTTTAACCGATGAGATTGCTATTATTGCCGATTATCACTGTTTATCCTCCGCTCTTGTCCTTCTCGTCGATGCAGCGATCGCCAACTTAGCGAGTGGCTCTATTTGTATATCGGTAAGCGCCCTTGGCGAGAAAAAAGTCACTATTACCCTAGAATTTCCGGGGGAAATCGCTCTCTGGCAAATGCCAGAAATTTCCCCCTTGAGTTTAGAATCAAAGCCGGAAGAAGTCAAACAATTTACTCAAGCTCTCGGTCTTTCTCCCGGTCTTAAATTCCAGTTAGCGAAAGGCATTATCGAAGTATCGGGGGGGGAAATGAGCTTAGATCGAATCGATAACAATAGTCAGGACAAGCTCACACGGATCGTTTTTTCTTTACCTCGATCGCCGGACAGGAAAACTCCTCTTGATAACGATTAAATAATACCATCGTCGTGGTGGCGTTGCTTTGGAAACCAATGCGCTGGTAAAATTGTTGTTGGTTAGTAGTCATCAAATAGACTCTTTCCACCCGATTTATTCGGGGATGGGCCAAAACTGTTTCTACTAATTTACGCCCTAAACCCGCTCCCTGATAATCGGGATGAACGATCACATCCCAAATAGTTGCCCGATAAATGCCGTCAGAAGTGGCGCGAGCAAAACCAATTAATTGCCGCTCATTCCACACCGTCACCACCGGATCACTATAGTCAATTGCGGTTTCTAAATCTTCTAAACGGCGATCAATTGCCCAAAATGCGGTTAAATTAAATAATTCTCGTAGTTGCAATAAATCTATCTTGCTTTTATCCTCGTCAAACTGAATCTGACTACAATCAATCATGATATTTCCTTAGTCTAAGACTAAAAAATAGGAGAAGATATTTTTCCGAGAAAGAGGATTCACGCTCGATCGGACTGATTTATGAGCAATTTCCCCTAATCTATGTGTCTAATTATACTCAATGCCTCAGATAATCTCTAGTTGATTTATCGTGATTTCTTGACAAGTCAGGATTCAGGATTCAGGAGTCAGGAGTCGGTCGTCAGGAGTCAGGAGATAGGAGATTATTTTATTTATTCTCCCCACTTCCCCACACCCCACACCCCACACCCCACACCCCACAGCAATGCTTAACAATCAAAGATCTTCGCCGGTGTCTGTAATTTGTTTAGGGGAAATCCTCTATGATCTAATTGCCGATCAAAGCGATCGCGCTGTAGAGCAAGTAACTTCTTGGACAACCTACGCCGGGGGTGCGCCGGCAAACGTGGCCTGTGGATTGGGAAAATTGGGCATAAATTCGGCTTTTATCGGTTGTGTGGGCAAAGATCAACCAGGAGAACAGTTAATCGCCTTGCTAGACGCTCTCGGAGTCGATACCACTGGTGTACAGTATCACCCCACCCTACCCACCCGACAAGTTTATGTCACCCGCGATGCTGGGGGAGACAGACATTTTGCGGGTTTTGGCGGCATTAAAACGACGGATTTTGCCGATACTGCCCTTAATGCTGACCTATTGCCCGAAAATCTCTGGAAAAATGCCGATTATCTAGTGATGGGAACCCTAGGGTTAGCCTATCCCCTTTCCCGCCGGGCAATGCAACGCGCCCTCGAATTGGCTAAAATTTACGGAGTGAAAGTATTGATCGATATCAACTGGCGACCGGTTTTCTGGCCTAATCTTGAGGCCGCTCCTGAGCGGATTCGAGATTTTACTGCCCAGGCCGATTTGCTCAAATGTAGTGAGGAAGAAGCAGCATGGTTATTTGGCACTGATACCCCCAGAGAAATATCATCACAATACCCCAATTTAGGCACAATTCTGGTTACTGGCGGCGAAAAAGGTTGTAAATATCATTTAGGCGAAAATAGCGGCAATGTCGAGGCTTTTCCTGGGAAGGTAGTGGATACAACTGGGGCGGGGGATGGCTTTGTGGCGGGTTTTTTGGCTCGTGCCGCTCTGGGAGGCGATCAAATTGGGGAAAATGCCGATTTAGCCCGTAAGGCGGTGATTTATGCCTGTGCGGTGGGGGCAATGGTGACAAGAAGAGCAGGAGCGATCGCATCCCAACCGACTGGGGAACAGGTGGAGGAGTTTCTAGCGGCCTTTGAATCCTAGAAATTAGCCCTTATTTGCCCGTTTTTTGGTCGAACCAGTCTAAAACCCGATTCCATGCCCACCAGCGATCGCTATCACCCCACTGACGCTGACAGGATAAACTGCTGATATAACCCACATGACCACCATGGTGGGTTAAGAGTAGATCCACGTGGGGATTATCAGCGATCGCTGCTTGCAGATCGGGAATAACTGCGGGGGAAAAGAGGGGATCATCGGCTGCGTAGAGGATAAAAGTGGGTTTAGTTAAATAGGGTTGAAAGGGCAAGGGACTACTAGCGGCATAATAGTCAAAAACTGTCTCAAATCCTAAGTTTTTAATCACTAATTCTCGATCGAATCCTGCAATCGTGGTGGCGCGAGTAATTGCTTGAGGATCGATATGATCGGGATGAGCTTTATGGATGCGTTTGGCTAACTTGCGTAATTCTCTGGCGATCGCTTTTTCCAAATGTTTCCCCCAGGTATCCCGGACGAGATAGGATAAAGAACGATTAGAGTCTAAATTAGGACAAATTACCGCACCACCACCGATATGGGCGGGATCGATGCCCCTATCTTCCTGATTCTCTGCCGATTTAATTCCCCAGAGGGCTAATTGTCCCCCCAGAGAGTAACCCGTGAACCAAAAAGGAGCGGGACAGCCCATTTTTTGAGCTTGGGCGGCAATATGAATGAAATCTAGCCCTTCATAGATGCCATCGGAGGTGAGAGTCGGGGATAATTCGGCTGTCTTACCGTGGGCCCGCCAATCGAAGAGGACGACCGCGTAGTCTCTCGCTACGGCTTTTCTGCCTAAAATCCTTAAAAACCATTGATTATCTAAGTCTCCCGTGATGCCGTAGGTGCCGATAATGGTTCCTTTCGCTTGCGGGGGAATGGAAACAATCCCGTAGATGGGGACGGCATTGGCCCCGGTGAAAATGGTTTCTTGATAGACTGGTTCGGGAATAGCGATCGTATTTTGCCAGGTTTCTCGCGCTTTTAGGGCCACATAGAGAGTCATGGCAAAACCGTTTTTCAGCAATGGGGGCGGGGTGTAGGTGAGATTATCGGTCCTCGTCCTCGGATGGGCAAGCATAGCAGCACAGGGGAATCAAAAGGTCAAGAGGGGGAGACAAAAATTAACTTATGCCCACCGCTTTCTTAAAAATTGTAAAGCAAATTGTCCCAAGCGGCGAGCAACTCTGGCAGGGCAGTGGCCGACCAATTGCCCTCACAACCGCGACCTTGATAGAGAATAAATCGCAGGGAATAATTATCAGGAAATCCTGTCGCTTCTAACCATAAAAGCTCGCTTTCCGCTTCACAAGCAATACTTTCTTCATCCATTAATTCTGTGGCCATGGCTGCCATAGTTGCGGTCAATTGTGATAGTAACCGACGCAAATCTTGCCACTCTGCCTCGGTTAATTCGATCGCCCAATCATCGCCACCAATTAATCCTTTATAAACGGCTGCCGTAGGATCCCAACCGAGTCGCCAACCCGAACCATATTTGAGAATTTTTTCCATAATTTTCTAGAATTTTAATAGGTCGGCATCTCCCGGTTTTGATAAAGATGGACGACGGGGAGAAGGACTAGGAGAAGGACTAGGATTGGGGGTTTCTTGGGGGAGAATAGCGGGGTTATAAATTTCGACTAGAAGGGTGACTAACTGCTGCCGTTGACGACGATTAAGACTGTTAATCGCTTTGATATCGGCAGCCATAGGATTAACGGTAAGGGTTGCTTGTCCGGGATAGTTTTCTTCGCTGATTTTCTCGTTCACTCCTAGATAATCCCCTAGGGTTAATTGCCAATCAAAACGGATGAGAGTAAATCTTTTTTTGGTATCTTGATGATAACGAAGAAAGCGACTTATTAGGGTATTATTCGGATCGATAGCTCCTGTCTCTCGACGGGTATAGTTATTTTCTTTCGGTAAATCTGGCATTGCTTGATAAATTTGTTGAGCAACTGTTTCGGGTCGTTGAATTTGGCTCATCCCGGGGGATTGCCAGGATAACCACCAGAAAAATATCCCTATTCCTAGCCAGAATAATAATAATATTATTATTTGCTTAATTTTCAGCTTTTGAGGAAATTTTAACAGCATATTAATCAAGAAAAGATTGAAGTTAATTATCTAACAACGGTGGGAATTTTTCAGTAACATTTCAAGCGGTTGCTCAAAGTTACCCCAGTCATTTCCATCATAGCAAGGACTGGACACGATCGAGAGGCCAGTAAACTTTATAGGCTTGACCAACGATATAACTTTCTGGCAAAAAACCCCAAGCATGGGAATCAAAACTATGGTTACGATTATCTCCCAAAACAAACAGGGTTTTTGGGGGTACAGTCATAAATTCCATTTCATAATTGGCTAACTCGGTGGTGTAGGGTTCCTCGATAACTTGCCGGTTGAGATAAACTTTACCCCTCTGGATTTCAATGGTATCCCCGGCAATAGCGATGACTCGTTTAATAAAAAAATCTCCAGACTTAGGCTCTAGTTGCTTAATTTTTTCGGGAGTTCTAAAAACAATTATATCGCCTCTTTCCGCTTGATAATTACCAGATTGACTGACGAAAACGCGATCACCTATTGCGAGGGTAGGTAGCATGGATTCGCTCGGAATCTGGAAAAATTCTATTTTTTGATGTAACCAATCGGGCAATCGGGGGGAGCATCTCACCTTTGCAATGAGCATAAATACTTAGTGGAAAAATAGGCTTTTCGAGGGTAATTCTTGTTTTAATTCTCCATGTACGCAGTCTTTAAAAGCCTCTATTTCGTTCCATAATTACAGATAATTCCCCAAGTAAAAATTGCTGCCACCATCAGCGCCAAAATGGAACGATAGGTGTGACGATGGGGATGGAATTGATCGGGGAAAGTGTGGTAAACATGATAAACAGCGATCGCTGTAATTAAAGGCGCAAGAAAGAGGATATTAGCAAAAAAATCAGCCATTTTCAGGTTAATCAGGGATATAGTCAGAAGAATTATCCCCAAGCTCACCTTATCGGCGTACAATTGCCCTAATCCAGGTATAATCCGGTTAGCGAAGACGGCAAACCACGGGTTTTTCTGTTTGCGGGGGATTTTCTCTAAGCTGTTATTCTGTCTGGAATAATAAACACTCCAGTGAGCGTCAAAAATATTGCTAATGTAAAGGACAACCAGAGCAACTATTCCCCCTAATCCCCAACTTACAGGGCCATTGGGGCTAAAAATCGACCAAATTGTCACAATTATTAATATTACTTGAGCGATCGCCAAAATAGTGGCTTTTTGGTTTTTGTTAGCATACCATTGTCCCAAACCGGGGAAAAACATCGAGAGATTGACAGCTAACCAAGGATCTTTTTTCGGTGAATTAATCGCATCAGGAGGAGAAACAACCGAAAAAGGGGACGGTTTGCTCATAGTATAGACCCATTGGTAAACAGTAATCAGTAAACAGTGAAAACACAGTAGGAAACTGCTATTTAATACTGCTCGCTTAATACAGACTGCACACTTAAAACTCAAATCTGATAATAAATGATAACTGATAGGTGAAGGATTACTGGTTAAAATTGACTATAATTGTCCAGAGATTACCCCATGTGCAACTAATTTTTTGATCTTGATTGACAAAGCTTTCAGAAATCAGCACAGATTATCGTCCAAAAAGCAAAACGGGAAGTGTAACAGCTGCGGGCAATACTTCACCCCATCAGACCGCATAGAAGTTGACCACATACCGACCCCTAACCCCACCAACAAACTTTTTCAGCCAACCCTAAATAAACTGCACAAGTTATCGAGAAAAAATCGGTAATTGCTTTAATTTTTGCCTTCCTTTGTCGATTTGAGCGGGGGAAATTGACGACGTAAAAGCAAGGAATTACTCACTACCATAACCGAACTAAAAGCCATCAAAGCTGCTGCTAGGGCCGGACTGAAAGCTATACCCCAACGGGGCAGTAATAAACCACCGGCAATGGGAATAGCAAAGGTATTATAACCCAAAGCCCAAAAAAGATTTTGTCGGATTTTTTGCCATGTGGCCAGACTTAAATGCAGAGATTGCACCACATCCTCCAGGCGATCGCTAATTAAAACGATCCCGGCTGTTTCCATGGCCACTTCCGTGCCACCGGCCAGAGCAATACCGATGTTAGCCTGTCCTAGTGCGGGAGCGTCATTGATACCATCCCCGACCATAGCCACGATTTTGCCCTCTTTTGTCTGTAGGTCGGCAATTAAAGCGGATTTTTCGGTGGGGGCAACTTCGGCATAAAATTGGCTAATACCCAAACTATTAGCGATCGCTGTCACCGCTTCTTGGCGATCTCCACTGAGTAAAATCACCTCTAAACCGAGTTTTTGCAACTGATTAACGGTTGTTTGAGCATCGGGACGCAATCGATCCTGAAAAGCGATCGCACCGAGTAATTGTTCTTCCATACCCAGATAAATCACCGTTTTACCCGCTTGTAAAAGCTCTTGAATCCCCCAGATAGTTTCATCGATTTTAATGCCGTTCTGCGCCAACCATTGCCGATTTCCTAGAACAATTTTCGACCCCTGCACCCTGGCAGAAACTCCCAATCCGGCCACAGTTTGAAAATCTTCCCCCGTCAGGTTAGTAGGGGGAGTAACTGCGTCTAAAATCGCCCGAGCAAGAGGATGATTAGTACCACTCTCCACTACTGCCGCTAATTGTTGAATTTCCAGGGAATTAAGCTCAGAAAAACTCAAACAATCGGTAATTTCCGGATGACCTTGGCTAAGGGTTCCCGTTTTGTCAAAAACCACCGTTTGCAGTTGCGAGACGGTTTCCAAAACATCGCCCCCTTTAATTAAAATACCCCGTTCGGCTGCTAAACTGGTTCCCACCAGTAGGGCCGTTGGTGTGGCTAAACCGAGAGCGCAGGGACAAGCGACCACAAGCACAGAAATCGCTAATTTTAGGGACAAAAGTAGGGAAGAAGTGGATTGAATCATCTCGTGGTGTCCTGTGGTTGACCCTAACACCTCTGGAAAGAGCCTAGTTCCCCAAAAATACCAAAAGAGCAGCACAATTAGGGCAATTATCATGACTCCGTAGGCAAAATAACCCGCTACCCGGTCCGCTATCTTCTGTACTGGGGCCTTGCGAGTTTGGGCTGATTCCACAGCTGCGATAATCTTAGCTAGGGTGGTATCGGTTCCCACCTGACGAGTTTGCACAGCGATCGCACCGGAGAGATTGAAACTGCCGGCAATGACTAGATCTCCCATTTCCTTGACCACCGGCAGCGATTCCCCCGTTAACAAAGCTTCATCTACCGTGGTTCTTCCCTGAATAATCTCCCCATCCACGGGAATTTTTTCCCCGGGTAAGACGCGCACCCATTCCCCGACGCGCACCTGTTCCACCGGAATCGCCACACCCACACGGTCATCTGTACTACCAATTAGGTGAGCCACTGCCGGTTGTAGGGAGGTAAGCGCTTCTAAGTCTGCGGCTGCGCGATGACGGGAATGCGCTTCTAGAGTCCGTCCGAGGAGAATAAAACCTAACAGCATGACTGGTTCATCAAAAAAGCACTCTAGACCGAGATTAGGGAAGATAAGAGCCAAACAACTGGCTATATAGGCGCTACCTGTGCCTAAACTAACGAGAGTGTTCATATTTGGCATACCGTGCCGTAATCCGCGCCAACCATCGATGAAAATATCGCGGCCGGGGAATAAAATGGCTAGGGTGGCTAAAGTCCAGTGAAAAGCAATACTTTGAAGGATGGGGATTTCTGGTCCCCCGATGTGGTGTAAGTGACCAATCAGGGAAAAAACCAGTAAACAACAAGCGAGCGCTAATCGGTATAATTGTTGTTGCCGTTCTTTTTGTTGGTTTTGCAGCCGTTGATTTTGTTGAGAAAGGGGAGTCGATGAGCTGCGCGGTTGGGTGGGGAATCCAATCGCGGTTAATTTTGCGGCTAACTGCTCTGGTGCGATCGCATCTGGTTGGTATTCAATCACGGCAATTTCCGTGATTAGGTTAACTTGGGCCGATTTTACCCCTTGATTTTGGCTGAGTTGTCTTTCTACGGCACTCACACAGCCGGCGCATTTCATGCCTTTTACGTCTAGAGTAGCGGTTTTTAGTCCAGTTTCGGCGGCTAGGATCATAGAAAAAGTAGGCAAGGATGGTCTTTACTTCTATCCTAGAAATTCTCGGCCGATTTTTAAACTATTTTAGCGAGTAGGGTTACAGATAGATGAAATTTCATTACAGATAGCTGAAATTTCAGGTAGCCGATCTTGTAGGGTGCGTTAATGAAATGTAACGCACCTTATCTAATGTTCAAAATTCGTGCGTTACGCTGACGCTAACACACCCTACTGGACTGACACAGCTAAAATAGGGCAATAGATAAGCTCAACTGAGGACATCAATCATGGGAAGATGTAGGCGAGATAAAGTTTATCTGACAGTCGCACAACGAGAAAACTTTGAACAAATCAGTGGGGGAGGGTTCATCACAGAGTACGCTAATCGGCATAACACGCTTATCGTAATATTATACGGAAAACTTCTCGCGATCGCTCTATTTGAGCGTAATATACGGAAAGATTCTTTAAAAAATATGTATTTTGCGTGATATACGGAAAATTTCCGCATAATATGTAGTTAGGTCTTAGTACTAAAGGGTTTAGGTGCTGAGATTGTCGGCATTCTGATGAATATTCAACCCCATTCATAACGAAAAGGTGATTAATCATGGCACTCACAAAGATCGACAAGTACGAGGTGATGTATTCGGCAAACACATTTGTGCCGCGCATCTGGTTGAAGGGTGGCGGCAAAAACATCGGGCAACTCCTCTTTAAGCCTAATGGATCGCCACTACCTGCGGATACTATGTCAGGTGGTCAGGTTAACCTATGGTACCATCTCGATGACTTCCAGAACGCCATTGACCTTCTGAGAAACGAGGGTCCTATGTATCTGCTCTATAGCGGTTCAGGCGCCGGATTCGAAAATGGCATTAAGACAACTGAAGAAGTAGTCGGCGAGGGAGAAATAAAGTAAGCAACCCGCGTAAGGCGGAACCAGGGATGGGTTCCGCCGGATGTCGGCTAGGATTCGCGGTATCTCCCGGCCTAACTGAACGCTCCAGCCGACCGTGCTACGCCGGCGGCTGAGCTTGAACGTTAGTGTGATCGCCGATCTTGTAGGGTGCGTTCCCTAATGCAATTCCTACCGGTCCAGCGATCGATTTTGGGGAACGCACCATGCACATTGATTGAAGCTGTGAGTCTAAGTGCGATCGCCGATCTTGTAGGGTGCGTTAATGAAATGTAACGCACCTTATCTAATGTTCAAAATTCGTGCGTTACGCTAACGCTAACACACCCTACTGGACTGTTTCAGTGCGATCTTGTAGGGTGCGTTAATGAAATGTAACGCACCTTATCTAATGTTCAAAATTCGTGCGTTACGCTAACGCTAACACACCCTACTGGATTGTTTCAGTGCGCTCTGGTAGGGTGCGTTAATGAAATGTAACGCACCTTATCTAATGTTCAAAATTCGTGCGTTACGCTAACGCTAACACACCCTACTGGACTGTTTCAGTGCGCTCTTGTAGGGTGCGTTAATGAAATGTAACGCACCTTATCTAATGTTCAAAATTCGTGCGTTACGCTGACGCTAACACACCCTACTGGATTGTTTCAGTGCGCTCTGGTAGGGTGCGTTAATGAAATGTAACGCACCTTATCTAATGTTCAAAATTCGTGCGTTACGCTAACGCTAACACACCCTACATCATATCGATCGTCAAGATTAAGTGATTGCCAAAGCGATCGGGTATAACACAGTGCGATCGTTTTGATCGTTAATGAAATGTAAAGCATCTTTTTCTGTGGCATGATCAGTTCGACAACCGACAATCTGCCTTCCGTGCCAACGAACCACTCTGAAATACAAAACCAAGCAAGAAGCGTCTTGGATGCAATTGCCTTTACTCCCTTTGAGCAATGCCAACCCTTGAGCCGGGATTTTAGGGACATTCCTGATCGTCCTGGCATTTACGCGGTCAGGCATAGATCTCAGGGATTGCTTTACATTGGTAAAACCAAAAGTTTACGAGGTCGTTTTAAAGGTGGACACAAAGCTTTTTTGTGGGCTTGGCTGGATCAATACAACAGCGAAGATGTGCGCCTAGCGGTGCAGACAATACCTTACTGGAAAAACCCTGCGCTACTATTAGAACTAGAGGCGATCATTTTGAGAGCGACTGAGCCACCGTATAATGTTCAAATTCCGATGGAGTCCTAACCCATGCAAGCGAAACTTTCAGAGCAAATCTCGTCCACTGATGCAGAAATTATTTTAAGACGCTTACCAGACTGGATTCAGGATGCTTTGATTGCTCGCGCTACTGAAATTGATTATCCCGTTGAAGCGATTCTTGAGATGGCGATCGCAAGTTTTTTAGACACAGAAGCATTAAGTTTTGCCGACTGTAAGCCAGGGCGAGGTCAATAAGTGCGATGCCGAAGGCGCTGCCTAGCAGTATGCAATCGCCGTAGGGTGCGTTCCCTAATGCAAGTGCTATCGCTGATCTGGTAGGGTGCGTTAATGAAATGTAACGGTGCGATTCGTTTCTAGGGGAATAAATAAGACCTCTTGCATAATTTTTTTATGGTCTAATATAAGGTTTTGCTTTTTTCTCAATTCTTAGATTGAAGTGGAAAAAAGAATAAAATGTGATCTTAGGTCAGGAAATCATCTATAATTT
>SFCA01000065.1:0-11135 GCA_007095475.1 Microcystis aeruginosa Ma_QC_C_20070703_M131
AGACCAGAACAGAGTAAATCTGTTAAGGCAGGTGCGGAACCCCGCAAGGGAAAGAAGCAGAAACCTAAATCGTGAGGTTTGGGAATCACCGTCCGTTTACGGCGGTGAGGATGTCAAAGTTGCAAGGGTAATTCTAACTTTTCTATCATCCTCTGGTTTGATCTTCTTCCGGCAATTATTGATTTTTTCGATAACAGCGCACGGTAATGTGATAGGGATGAAAAATCTCTAGAAAATCTTTTTGTAGGGTTTGAAAAAAGCTCTCAATAATTTTGGGATCGTCGAGATGAAAGGGATATTCTTGATTAAATCCTTTGAAAAAATACCAGTTAATAATTAGCTTTCCTCCTGGGTTTAACCAGTCATAAAACTTTTTAAGTTGGGCTGTAGGTGAGGGCAAATGCTCGATAACATCCAAACAGATAATCGTGTCAAATTTTAGCCGTTCGGGAATTTCCGTATAGAATGAGAGCTTATTAGTATCGAGATTTAATTGCTTGGCACGAAAGCGCACAAATTGATGATGTAGGGGATTAAGATCACAATAGATCACCTGTTCAACCCTGGAATTCATTGCGGCAGCCAGGGCATGAGTACCGATCCCGCCACCAAAATCTAAGACTTTTCCGCTACCGTAATCGTCAATTAATCTCAGGGTTTCCCCGATATATTCTTGACTGGATAAATGCCAAGCCGATAATTCAAATAAATAGTTTTCTTTGACTTGTTCCTGATAGAAATAATCTGGATTTGTCCAAGAAAATTCTTGATGGGCTAAGGCCGCTAAGGAATCTTTAGCTATCGCTAATTTTGCTTGTAAAATTTCTTGGTCTAATTGTAAAAAGTCTTGTAGGTGTGACTCCAAATCAAAGGAATTGCGCTTGAATTCCGCGACCGAGGAGGATGATAGCAGGGAAGAATCTCGATTCATATATAGAGTGAGGCCGGGGAGAATTAACTGAAAAACAGTTTCTTATTATTCCACAATTTGGCCAAATTATAGCAGCAAGTTTTCGTTAAAACAGTAGTGCCAGCTTTTGGCGTATATCCGCAAAAACTGGCACTGTTCATCTACCGACTTTCATATATTTAAGGTCTTTATCTTGGCTGACCTCATTTCAAATTATCTATAGTATTTCCTACTTTTCCATCGTTTCCTCTATACTTAATTATTTTTTAATATTTACTTTTGTGAGGATTGGTCAGGTTTGATTAAGTAATGCTGCGGATGGAGGGAAACGCCGAGAATTTGTGATATCCACACCTCAAAATCGTGGATTGGATAAGCTGCCCCCCCCGTCAAGGGATTTACCATTGGTTTCACCAGAATGGTAAACATTCCCAGACGATTTCCCGCTAAAACATCGGTAAACAAGCGATCGCCAACCATGGCAATTTGTTGGGGGGGAAGTCCCATGGCTGCCATCGCTTGCCGGAGTTTGCGTCGAGAGGGTTTCACCGCACCGAGAAGGTAGGGAAGTTGTAAATTATCAGCGATCGCGCCGATGCGATTTTCACTGAGATTATTGCTGACCAACCAAATCGGTAGATCAAGACGCAAGGAATCGACCCAACGCTGTAAATCGTCAGAAACCGTCGTTTCCTGGAGGTGAACAAGGGTATCATCCACATCGAGAATCAATCCTTTAATCTGATGCTGACTCAAAATCTCCAGAGTGAGACCGAGAATCGTATCCCCTAAAATTAAATCAGGTTGTAGAATTTTTGCTCTAGTCATTAACTTCTCAAAAATAACTGGCAGCGAGTCGATCGAACTCAGCTTGCTCAAAAAACGATTGCCCTCTTTAGTATAAATGACCGACTGCCTCTGAAAATCTTGCCTGGCCTATCCCTTCACTTGGCCGCTTGAATCACCTGTAAACTGCCACCAGCGTATAATTTTTGTTGACAATCACGAAAACCGATCGCCTGTAAAGATCGGATCAAGTCCCGATCGATAAACTGCCAAGCGGTATCGGTTTCAAATAATTGCAAAAATAGGGCTAAAGAAGGCCAAAAAAGCGGGTTAGTGGGTCGATGAAAATCCACGAGGGCAAAAATTCCCCCCGGTCTGAGAACTCGATACACTTCTTTAAGGATTTCCTGTAACTGCTCTGGTTCCATTTCGTGGAGAGCGGCGCTAGTATGAACAAAGGCGAATTCTCCGGCATTAAAGGGCATTTTTTCGGCTAATCCCTCCACATAATGCGCTTGCGGCACCGCTAAACTAGCTCGCTCCAGGGCCAAGGGAGAGACATCTAAACCGACACAGCGATCGGATAGGGGGACTAAATAACGGGTGGTTTGACCCGCACCACAACAGAGATCGAGGATAGGGTCATTTTTAGCGATTTTTAAACCTTCTAGGGCCAATTTCCGAAAACGGGACTCCCCACCCACTGCTAGGGCAGCCAGACGGGAGATACCATCGTAAAGCCATTGATATTGATAACTGAGGGGACGTAAAATTGTCGCCAAGATCAACCTCCAAAATTTGATTAAACTCTCTGTGTCCTGTAATTTGTTTTAACGGTTCCACCGATATATTGTTAAACTTGGTAAAGAATCTGAAAATTTAAAAATTATCTGTTAACACTATGGGTCGCGTTGGGGTTCTATTATTAAATTTGGGTGGGCCAGAGCGGTTAGAGGATGTGCGTCCTTTTCTATTTAACCTTTTTTCTGACCCGGAGATCATCCGTTTACCGATCAAAGGATTACAAAAACCGTTAGCTTGGTTAATATCGACGCTAAGAGCGAGTAAATCCAGGGAAAATTACCGTCAGATTGGTGGTGGCTCCCCTTTACTCAAGATTACTGAAGCACAGTCCACGGCACTGCAACAACGTCTCAAGGAAATGGGGCGCGAGGTAAGCGTTTATATCGGGATGCGTTACTGGAATCCCTTCACCGAAGAAGCGATCGAGCGGATTAAACGGGATCATATCAAAAAATTAGTTATTCTTCCCCTTTATCCCCAATTTTCGATCAGTACCAGTGGTTCCAGTTTTCGTGTGCTGGAGGAAATGTGGCAGCAGGACCCCTATCTGCGTTTGACGGAATATACTCTCATCCCTTCTTGGTACGATCATCCCACTTATCTGAGTGCTATGGCGGATCTGATTGCGCGAGAGTTAGAACAGTGTGCTAATCCTGACCAAGTACATATCTTTTTTAGCGCCCATGGTGTCCCCCAAAGTTATGTGGAGGAAGCGGGAGATCCCTATCAAAGGGAAATTGAAGAATGTACTAGGGCGATCATGCGTACACTCAACCGACCCAATCAGTACACTTTAGCCTATCAAAGTCGCGTCGGTCCGGTGGAATGGCTAAAACCCTATACTGAAGATGCTTTAAAAGAGTTGGGAGAGCAGGGAATTAAGAATTTATTGGTCGTGCCGATTAGCTTTGTCTCGGAACACATCGAAACCCTGCAAGAAATCGATATAGAGTACCGAGAAGTGGCGGAAGAAGCGGGAATTGAACATTTTCAGCGAGTACCGGCTCTTAACACTCACCCGATGTTTATCGAATCTCTCTCCCAGTTAGTGGTCAAATCCCTAGAGGAAAAACCCACCACTTTCGAGCAAATTACCCATCCGAAAGCGAATATGAAAATGTATCCCCAGGAGCGTTGGGAATGGGGGATGACAACGGCAGCCGAGGTGTGGAATGGTCGATTAGCGATGATCGGTTTTCTGGCAATTATTATCGAATTAATTACCGGTCAAGGACCGTTACATTTTGTTGGTTTATTATAACCTCAAGCTTCGTTGCCATTGCTTTTGATGGTAACTACCAAAATAAGGTTGGGTTTAACTATATTTAACCCAACCTTTGGCGATTTTATCTTCTGTTAGGACATCATATTCGCAGAACGAACATTAACGTTAACTTCTAGCCTGCCATTGCCGAGCATATCTAACCCAGTGACGCTAAACAGATTAGCTTTAATCCCCCTTTCCTGAAAATTAGCCTGTAATTCTTTGATGAGAACCTCTTCCACTTTCCCCTCATCATCTGCTAGAGCTTGGACGATTTTAGCAGCGAAAGAGCCAATTTTTGCGCTCAATATTTCTTCCACATTGGTAATCTCGATAATAACCATTGATTTTTCTTCTTAGTAGAGGACAAATAGCATAAGAACAGAATTTGCGAGAAAATAGAGCTGCTCTCATCTTAGGAATCAGTATAACTCGCACTGTTCCCCCCTAAACGTAAATTCCCACCCAGAAGGAGATTACTGCATGATAAACCTAGAGACCCTAGAAGGTTGGTTAAATGCTCCAGTGGAAAATGAGCGACTAGAATTTAAACAGGCTAAAAATCAATTTGATACAATCAAACTGTTAAAATATTGCGTCGCCCTTGCTAATGAAGGAGGTGGCCATTTTATCTTAGGTGTTACCGATAAACGTCCCCGTAAAATTGTTGGTTCACAAGCCTTTCCTACACCCGAAGAAATTAACAGCATTAAATCGCTAATCGTTCAAAAACTTCGCTTGCGCGTGGAAATCACCGAATTGGCCCACCCTGATGGTCGTGTCTTGGTTTTTGAAGTGCCAACCCGTCCCACAGGACAACCTATCGCCTTTGAAGGTGCTTATCTAATGCGAGCAGGGGAAGACTTAGTATTCATGACACCTGATCGGCTTAAGCTCATCTTTGCTGAAGATCAACAAGATTGGTTTTGTCAATCCGCTCGCTCTCATGCCAGTCCAGATGAGGTTATTGACCTACTCGACACCCAAACCTACTTTAAATTGCTCAAGCTTCCCTATCCTAGCCATCGTGATGCTGTTTTAGAAAGATTACAAAGCGATCAACTCCTTGACAAAACATCAAAAGGTTGGACAATTCCTAATTTATCTGCCATCCTTCTGGCCAGACAACTTGAGAGCTTTTCCCCTACCTTAGCGCGTAAAGCACCACGAGTGATTATCTATGAGGGAACAGGTAAAATTAAAACTCGACTGGAACAGACAGGAACTAAGGGATATGCTGTGGGTTTTGATGGTTTAGTTAATTTTGTCCACGATTTAGCCCCTCAAAATCGCGTCATCGAGGAGGTTCTTAGGGAAGAAGTGAAAATGTTTCCTCCACAAGCTTTGCGAGAACTGATCGCCAATGCTTTGATTCATCAGGACTTTCTCGCTACAGGCGCTTCGGTGATGATTGAAATGTATGATGATCGAGTAGAAATCTCTAACCCTGGTATTCCTTTTATCAAAGTAGAACGCTTTATAGACGAATATCGCTCCCGTAATGAGCAATTAGCTGACATAATGCGTCGTTTTGGCATTTGTGAAGAAAAGGGCAGTGGTATTGATAAAGTTATTTCCGCTGCCGAGAAATTTCAACTTCCCGCACCAGATTTTAGAGTAGGTGAGATCCGAACAACTTCTATCCTATTCGCTCATCAGGATTTTGGCAAAATGAGTCAATCTGACCGTATTCGCGCTTGTTATCAGCACTGTTGTCTCCTCTATGTCGATAATCAACGGATGTCTAACCAAACCTTACGAAATCGCTTTTGTTTAAATGAATCAAAAAACAATACTGTTTCTCAAGTGATTGGGGCAACTAAAGAAGCAGGACTGATTAAACTTGACGAATCTGAATCTAAATCAACTCGTTATGCTCGTTATCTCCCCTTTTGGGCCTAGACTAGCCTTGAGCGAAGTGTACACTGAGCTTAGTCGAAGTGTGGAAATGCTAAAAAGTGCTTCAACGCAAATCCATTTTAGGGATGTCAAATCGGCGAAACCCTTATACAGCGAGCAAAAAAGTGCTTCAACGCAAATCGACATTTTTCCAAGAGGAGATTTTATC
Source organism: Microcystis aeruginosa Ma_QC_C_20070703_M131 (assembly GCA_007095475.1). GTDB lineage: Bacteria > Cyanobacteriota > Cyanobacteriia > Cyanobacteriales > Microcystaceae > Microcystis > Microcystis aeruginosa_I. Next base: position 5,833 of record SFCA01000065.1, read on the forward strand.
ATCGCGTCCACACGGGAGTGGGACTTGTGGACGACAACGGCGATACATTTCTTTAAACTGCACCCCCCAAACGTAAATAGGCTTCAATAAAGCTATCTAAATCCCCATTCATTACCCCAGTAACATCGGTGGTTTCCACATTACTACGGAGATCCTTAACCAATTGATAGGGATGAAAAACATAGTTACGGATTTGATTGCCCCAAGCGGCCTCCACCATATCGCCGCGAATTTCAGCGATCGCTTGAGCCTGTTGTTCCCGAGCAATAATTAACAATTTCGCCTTTAATAAAGCTAGGGCTTTTTCTTTATTTTGTAATTGCGATCGCTCTTGGGTACAACGTACAGCGATACCTGTGGGAAGATGAACTACACGCACGGCAGTTTCCACTTTATTAACATTTTGTCCACCTTTTCCCCCAGATCTAGTGGTGGTAATTTCTAAATCTTTATCGGGAATTTCTACCCTCACCGCATCATCGCCCAAAATTGGCATCACTTCCACCCCGGCGAAACTGGTTTGACGTTTACCATTAGCATTAAAAGGGGAAATTCTGACTAACCGATGGGTGCCTTTTTCTCCTTTCAGATAACCGTAAGCATAAGTTCCGGCAATCTCAATTGTCACCGATTTAATTCCCGCTTCATCTCCTTCTGATATTTCCGCTAAAGTGACTTTATATCCCTGTTTCTCGGCCCAGCGAGAATACATTCTCAGGAGCATTTCTGTCCAATCTTGGGCATCGGTTCCCCCGGCCCCCGCGTTAATCGTTAAAACCGCTCCTTTTGCGTCGTAGGGACCATTTAAAAGCTGTTGCAATTCCCAGCGATCGAGGTCATGCTGTAAATGAGTTAAATTGTCCGTTGCTTCTTCTAGTAAAGCTCGATCGGATTCTAATTCTAATAACTCGATAATTGCCTTAGTATCTTCTAATTGTTCACACCAACCCTGATAGGTTTCTAAAGAAGATTTACATTCGTTTAGTTCTTGCAGGGTTTTTTGAGCAGTATCGGGATTATCCCAAAAAGTGGGGACGGCTGCCACCTGTTCTAAGTCTTTAATTTTGGCCTTTAAAGTGGGTAAGTCAAAGATAGTCCTGGGTTTTACCCAGGCGCGATCCTACTATCTCGATACCTTTTTTTAGTTCCGATATTTCCATGTTATCAGTTATTAGTTATCAGTTACTCTAGGAGTCGGTCGTCAGGAGTTGAGAGTTGGGGTTTTAGGGTTTTAGGGTTTTGGGGTATTAGCTGAAATTCCCCTATCTCCCCATTTCCCCTATCCACTCTCTGTTCCCCGTTCCGCAGTTCCAGCGTTCGCTAAAATGGTACGATCGATCCGCGCAGGGGGGCAAGAGTTTGTAAAGCGTTTTCAGCCTTATCGCGACTACTAAACGCGCCTATTTGCCAGACGCGACGACCTTGGTGGGAAGTGGGGAAAGCGTCGGGATAGAGAGAACGAACCCTAGTGCGATCGCTCTCGGTTTTAGCTTCAATTACTACTTTAAAACCTTGGCGACCACTATTGCTAGTATTACCACTACTGGGATTAGCGGCAGCCCGATTAAAAGTGATTACGTCTGATAAACTTCTCTGATTGCCTAAATTACGCGGTGGCGGTGGTGGTACAATTGCATTATTATTCTGAGCATTGGGAGGAGTCAGGGGGGGTAAATTAGGGGTAACGGTCGGCTGTGGCGTAAAATTTGACTCTGGTACTGGATTATTGACCACTGGCTGAGGATTGCTCTCTACTGCTGTTTCTGCAGCGGTAAAGGTATATTCTCGCACTTCGGGATTAGCAGCAGGATTAACAGGTGTTTCTGCTTTGACGGATTCTCTGGGGAGGGAATAACTATTACCCGCGAGTAATTCCGGGGGAGGATTGAAATTGGGACTATCGGCAGTTAGATAGATATGACTGAGATTTTGACCGGCTAGACTGCGTTTAGTAAAGCGCCAGCCATCGATGAGATAAATTTGCATTAAACCGGTCCCTAAACCTTTTGTCCGTCCAATAATTACCTCCGATTGCCTGGGATTGCGGGGGGTTCCCACAAGGACTAATTCCCCGTTGCGTTGTACGATACGCAGCAGGTATTCTAAACCGTAATCTTTGCCCTGAATGCGAAGGGAATAACCGTTACTGTCGGTGGCCCGTTCACAACTGCCGGTAAAATCGAAATCGAGGAGGAGAGGCTGAACAATGGTCGGTTCTCTGCCATTTACCGCCCAACATTGACGTTTTCCTGGGATTTGTTGCAAAATCAGTAAATCGTATTTACCGTTACCGTAGGGTCGGGCAATAGCGATAAAATCCTCTTGATTAACTTCTCGTTGTTCAAAGAGAGTTGCTTGACTCGGTGTCGTCAGGAGACAACCCCCCAGAAGTGAAAACAGTAGGGTAAATTTTAAGGATGATTTTAGATTCATAAATAGGGAGCCTTGTTATGGGGATCGTACTTGCATTTATTTTATCGATCTAGACGCAAGCCAGAGAATTTTGTTTTCCTAGGGGAAATAGTTTTATAATTCAGTCGTCAGCTTTTTAGCTATCAGCCGTCAGCCATCAGGAAAGGCAATCATGCCAATTGAAAGGTCTTGGAGTCTGCTCAATTCTGCTGGATTTTTGCTAGGGATTTATTTTATCTTGGAGAATAAAGCTTCTAAGTCTTGACGACCGCTAACTATTCTTAAAATCTCTACTGTGTCATCAATAACTCGATAGAAAATAATATATCCATCTAAAGGCAACCCTCTCAAGGACGGTCTAATATGACTGTAACTACGTCCTCAATTGGGAAATTGTGCTAATTGTTGACACTTTTGGGAAAATTTTATCAATAGGGTTTCCCCAGCTTCCACGTTTACCGCTAAAAAATAATCAGCAATCTTGTTTAAATCTTGACTGGCTGATGGGGCAATAATATAACGATTCATGATTAGGATTGACGCTCTTTCTGAAATTTTTCTAAAATATTGTTGATAACTGTTTCGACCTCTAATCCTTCCCCATTGTCTAATTCGGCCACAGCAATATCAATTTGATGACCAGTTTCTTCTCGCCATTGTAAATAATCTTCATTGATGTTGGACAGCAAGTGCAAAGCGGTATCTATGAGCTGCTCTACATTATCAAATCTGCCACTTTTTAACTGTTCTTCGATCAATTTTTTTTGATTGGGTTTTAGTTGAATATTCATACTAATTTTTGTCAGTTCAAGGACTAAATTATAAGCATTCTATTTTATTATACTGCAAGGAGCAGACAGAATAGACTAAGATTATCGCTGATCTAGGGACAGAAATAAGGTAACAATCCACAGTAGGATAGAGATTGCTAAAAATTGACTCTTGAGTAGAGTGGCAACAAGATGGCGAAAGCGGCGATTATTGGATTGGGAAGATCGGGAATAGCAGCGGCAAGATGCTTAAAACGGGATGGTTGGCAGGTGACATTAAGCGATCGCTCTGATTCTCCCAGTTTACAAGCAACCAAAACCAATCTGGAAAGGGAAGGAATTATTGTCAATCTTGGTCAAAATCTCAGTCTAGAGGCTTCGGACTTGCCTAATCTTATCGTGGTTAGCCCCGGCGTGCCTTGGGATGCCCCGATTTTAATTACTGCCAGAGAAAAAGGCATCGAGACGATCGGAGAATTAGAATTAGCTTGGCGTTATCTGCAATCTTCCCCTTGGTTGGGTATTACGGGAACTAACGGCAAAACCACCACCACCGCCCTCTGTGCCGCTATTTTTCAAAAAGCGGGGTTAAATGCCCCTTCCTGCGGTAATATCGGCTATGCTGCCTGTGAATTGCCTTTAAAAGCCGATAAATACGATTGGATTATTGCGGAGATTAGTAGTTATCAGATCGAGTCCAGTCGGGATTTATCGCCGAAAATCGGCATCTGGACAACTTTTACCCCCGATCACCTCAGTCGTCATCAAACCCTGGAAAATTATTATCAGATTAAAGCCTCTTTACTGCAAAGAAGCGATCGCCAAATCCTCAACGGTGATGATCCCTATCTGCGTCAAATCGGTGTTAGTCAATGGCAACAAGCTTATTGGACTTCTGTGCAGGGCAAAGATGCGCTTTTGGGCGATCCTAGTCGTGGTGTTTATCTCCAAGATAACTGGATCGTGGCTTTTGGGGAGTTAATTGCCCCGGTTAATCTCCTGAAAATGGTGGGTAGTCACAATCAGCAGAATTTGCTTATGGCTGTGGCCGCCGCTAGATTGGCAGGAATCGAGAAAAAAGCCATTACCGAAGCGATCGCCACTTTCCCCGGGGTTGCCCATCGCTTAGAGTATATTTGTACCTATAAAGGCATAGACTTTATTAATGATAGTAAAGCAACTAACTACGATGCCGCCGCAGTGGGCTTACAATCCGTCCCGAGTCCGGCGATTTTAATCGCGGGGGGAGAAGCGAAAGCAGGGGATGATCGGGCCTGGATCGCTGAAATTAAGGCAAAAGTCGCCACTGTGCTGCTTATTGGTGAGGCTGCCGCCGATTTTGCCCGTCGTTTACAGTCAGCAGGTTATCAAGATTATGAATGTGTAGAGACGATGGACAGGGCAGTTCAACGCGCGGCTGAACTAGGACTGGCAAAAGAGGCTAAAGTGGTGTTATTATCCCCCGCTTGCGCTAGTTTTGACCAATACCAAAGTTTTGAACATCGCGGCGATCACTTCCGGCAGTTGTGTTTACAGTTGTAGGGAATGGGGAATGGAGAGATGGGGGGGCTTGGTTTTGAGTAGAGGCGGCTACGTTTTCCTTGACGGCTAGATGGCTTAAAAATGACTCCATTTCCGCACTACTCATGTCTTTAGGGTGTCTTTTGTCATGAAACAAGGTGTAGCGTCGAATCCAGAAGATGTAGGTTTCTTCCGTGCGGTAGGAATAGTGTTTGATGCGAATAATATCACGAACCTGTTCAAGGAGTTTTTTAGGAGGTTTTTCCATCGGGCAATAGACCTCTTGCAAAAGTCTGGCTCTTCGTTACTTGTTATGGTTCGATAGGGGGGCATAAATCGACTAAATCCTTATCTGGCAAAAGACTTAATTGATTAGTTCGCTCTAGATAAAAAACAATTGACAAAAATCGCTAAATGCCTTTCTCTATAAGGGTTCCATCCCTTATAACTCCCGTCCATTGCATAACACAAACCGAAGAGCCAAAAGTCTTAAGTCGATCCTTGTACAGCAACATTTTTGAAGATTATCAACTACTAATAAATAATTAACTGAAAGTCCCTCCCATTATTGTTTCTATCGTTTGTTTTCGGATTTATGCA
>SFCA01000066.1:0-3880 GCA_007095475.1 Microcystis aeruginosa Ma_QC_C_20070703_M131
GTTTTGGCTAAAGAACTAGAATAATTGCAACCTTTCAACGCAGCGTTCTGAAACTTTGCCCAAATGGGATGTGACGGTTCTACCCTCCTAGCTGGCATCTTATTTTTACGCAAGTCCCTTAGGGGTACTGGTTCAGTTTCCCACTGCTGGGTGTGGCCTGATTTTTCCAGACATGAAAGTATAGTCATTTCAGATAAGTCTGATACACTCTAGACCGACAAAACCCTTATGAACTCTAGGATTGATATTCTCAATTTTAATTGAAATGACTATAACGCTCTTGGAGGGAGTCTGGCAAAAGTCTTACAGTCTCTAAACTCTAGCTCTCTTATGGGTTAAGCCTTCGAGCTATCGCTAACTAACAGAAATCCGAAATTTGAGTTTTTATTAGAAAAAAAGTTAGCAGTACCCACTATTTGATTTTTGGCTTTTTGTTTCTACCTGTCACAAAGATTCTATAAAATTTGTGATTAACTGGGAAAGAACTTTTTAGGGTTAGATGCGTCAACAGACGCATCCTATCTTTTCGGAGTTTCAGAGTTTCTTACATTTTGCTGAGAATACGCTGGACTATATCCATTCCTGTGAAGGCTTGCCAGCCGAAAAGGACTAAAATGACGACATTAAGGGTAATATGGCTGATTCTAGCCAATTCATTGCCTTTTTGCATTAAAGGTACTAAAGCGGCACTGATCGAGATTAAACCCACCATCCCTAAACCCGCCAGCAGATGGGGACCGACAAATAATTTACCGTTATTAACATAAGTTACCGCCATACCCCCGATCGTCCCCAACACCATTAAAGCGAGGATTAGGGAGCCAATTTGATAGTGTTTAGTGCGAAAATTCCGGGGCAATAATTCTTTTTTTAGGTCTTTATCTGCTGTACGCGTCCGTCGCCATTGTAGCCCCGAATAGAGCGCATAGATAGTTAATCCTAATAAAACCCACATTAAAATGGGGTGGCCAAATTGTGACCAAGTTTTTACGGCACTGGGAATCTCGAAGTTCATAGTTGTCTGTTCTCATAAAAAATCGCTTCTTAATAAAAATTAACATGAATCGCTCAAGCTTCCTTGTTTTTTGGGTCATTAGACTTGTCAGGCTAGATAGGGTTTGCCGAAAAAGTCTGAAATGCCGAAACTGGGTTATATTCAAAGAAACTTAGGTTACATAGACCAACTAATTGAATTAGGAGCCTCCTTAACTTGTTTAAGTAAAAGATTATATAAACGGCGATTAGTCATTGAAGAAGCACTAAATAGGGCGTGGCTGAATCAAGGTATGAATGACAACCTTGCACCCATCCAAAAGTTAGTTTGGGTCTAGGTTTTAAAAATCCCACAAAAGAAAATTCATATCTCAAATCAGCAACGCCACGAATAGGCTTTCTCCATACCTCATGTTCTAGCATATAAGCTGTACTGAATTTAAACTGCGTATTAGAAATTTTAGTACAAATGCTCAAACTGCCTCTCCCTCCTCCGCAGCTCCCCTGCAATCTTAACGAGTAATTTAGATAATCAACAGCTTATGGTGTAAATGCGCTAGTATTTAACAGTAAAACCAACCTAAAAGGAGGGGGTTTCAGACCCAATTTTTCGATGAGTTTTGATACTTCCTCTCTCAGCAAACCCAACGATAAAGCCGAAGTCTATCAGCCAGTAATTATTCGCCTCGAAAATGTGTCTAAAATCTACGGCCGTGGCGAAACCATGGTTAAAGCCCTCAGTAACGTCAATTTAAGCCTGAAAAAAGGGGAATATTGCGCTATTATGGGGGCTTCTGGTTCAGGAAAATCCACAGCTATGAATATTATTGGCTGTCTCGATCGTCCCACCTCGGGGTTTTATTATCTGGAAAATCTTGACGTTTCCACGCTGCCGGATGGAGATTTAGCCCGGATTCGCAATCGTAAAATCGGCTTTGTTTTCCAGCAATTCCATCTTTTACCCCAGATGAGTGCGCTAGAAAATGTTATGTTACCGATGATTTATGGTGGTGTTCCTCCCCAAGAAAGAAAGGAAAGAGCGATCGCTGCTTTAACGAAGGTAAAATTAGATAATCGACTGCACAATAAACCCAATCAATTATCGGGGGGACAACAGCAGCGCGTCGCTATTGCCCGGGCAATTGTCAATCAACCCATATTATTACTTGCCGATGAACCGACGGGGGCGCTGGACTCGAAAACGACCCAAGAGGTGATGGCTATTTTCTCGGAATTGAATAACAGTGGCATTACTATCGTGATGGTAACTCACGAGGCCGATGTGGCGCGTCACTCCCAGCGCATTATCTGGTTTAAAGATGGTGAAGTGGTTTATCCTAATCTCGCACCGACGGATTTACATGAGGTGATTGGGTAGGGTGGGGATTTTTCGGTTATCAGTGAACAGTAATCAGTAATCAGTGAAAAGAAAACGGCAACTTCCTCATTAGGGTTTGCTGAAAAAGCTTGTTGGTGGGGTTAGGAGTCAGGCTTCGGCCGCGAGACTTCGGGCGTTCGGCGAGACTTCGGCGTGAGCTTTTGTCGAACGCTCAGTCGAACCGCCGAACGGAGTCGGTCGGGGAAGTCAGAATAACAGAATGATCTTGCGTGCCTGGAAGCGGACTCCTTCCTTGTCAGAACAGCTTCTAGGGAAAAGGACTACAAAAAGTAAAGAAGAGAAAGCCCAGCAAATTGCCCTAAAAATGCTATCTGATGGTTTTCCTACCCCAGAAATCGCCCGATTTACCGATTTATCCCCCGCAACTATCGAGGAATTAGGAAGGCAGCAGCACAATTAAAGCTTTTAACCGCAAAGAGTGGGGAATTAGGGAAATTTCGGCTCATCTCCCCACCCCAAGCGCAATTAACCACGTTTAGCGAGGCGACGCACCACTAAACCGCCCCCTAGTATGCCTAATCCGATAATACCAGAAGGTTCGGGCGTTCTGAATACCTGTACGCGATTGTTGAACGTATCGGCTACATAGATATTACCACCGCCACCGACAGCGATACCACTGGGTCTATTGAACTGACCGTTCCCCGAACCAGAGCTACCGAAAGCGTACAGGAAGCCTCCATTGGGGTTAAACACCTGTACGCGGTTGTTGTTCGTATCGGCCACATAGATCTTACCATCGCTATCGACAGCGATACCAGTGGGTGAAAAGAACTCACCGTTCCCCGTACCAGAGCTACCGAAAGTCAACCGGGGGTTTCCAAGGGAGTCGAACACCTGTACGCTATTGTTGGCAGTATCGGCTACATAGATATTACCAGCACTATCGACGGCGATACCTTGGGGCATGCTCAAATCAGCGTCCCCGACAGTGGACAGGAAGCCTCCAACGGAGTTGAACACCTGTACGCGACTGTTGAGAGTATCGGCCACATAGATCTTACCACCGCTACCGACAGCGATACCGTAGGGCCAATATAACGGATCCGCCGCGTCGCCATCGAAAGCGGACAGGAAGCCTCCAAGGGAGTCGAACACCTGTACGCGGTTGTTGGCAGTATCGGCCACATAGATCTTACCACCGCCATCGACAGCGATACCACTGGGTGAATCGAACTGACCGTCCCGCGCACCGGAGCTACCGAAAGTGGACAGGAAGCCTCCATGGGAGTCGAACACCTGTACGCGGTTGTTGGCAGTATCGGCTACATAGACCTTACCACCGCCACCGACAGCGATACCGAAGGGGTAATTGAACTGACTGTCCCCCGAACCTCGGCTACCGAAAGCGAAGTAAAACTCGACCGCAGTGGCACTGCTGGCGATACTAATACATCCGATCGCAGTGGCCGTGACTAGGGAAAAGGATTTCAGCAGAGCCTTTGATAAGCTACGCTTCTCCCGCCCCCCATGATTGATAACTTTAGA
>SFCA01000067.1:0-13034 GCA_007095475.1 Microcystis aeruginosa Ma_QC_C_20070703_M131
GAGTTAAAAGTTAAACTTCAAGTTTTCATTCAGGACGAATGTACTGATTAACTAATTTTTTGGGGAAAATTAGTTAACCCATCATTATAACATATAATTAATTTGCAAGAGTTCTAATCTTGTCATCAACTTTATCAAATGCTATTTAATTTAGATCGTCAACAAATATCTTGGCAAAGAAAAGCATTAAGATTAAATTTTGTCAAGCAAAAATTAAAAGAAGAAATTGTCAAAGATTTTCTTTTGACTTTAGCAGTAACCAAAGATATTAAAACTCCTAAAAACACTATCAGACGCACCTCTATTCTCAAAAAAGCAGAAGAAATGATGAGAAAAAATCTGCGTTCTGATCTGACTATTCCAGCGATTTGTCAAGACTTAGAAGTAAGTCAACGCACCTTAGAATATATATTTAAAGACTTCTATCAAATGTCTCCTTACAATTATTTTAAATTGCTTCGTCTTAATGCTTTACATCAATCTCTTAACCAAAATAATCAGACAAAATTAGTTTATGAAATTGCCGAAGAATTAGGTTTTTTTCATCGAGGATATCTGGCCTCTGACTATAAAAAACTGTTTGGTTACTTCCCCTCGGAAGTCTAAAAAAATAGTGGGTATAGGAATTAGAATTATTGTTAGATTTATCTGGCTTATTTTTGCTTTGAGAACTCAATTGTTTGGTAGGGGCGTATATTGTACGCCCTTTCTTCGATCAGATTTGCTGATCACCATAACCTCAAGAGAACCATTAATAATTAGCCCCACCGAGATTAATTTACTTAACTCCCACTAAAAAAGTTGTACCGATCGCCATAATTGCTAATCCGATTAACTTACTAATTAGAGTCGCTTGCTTGGCTAATTTTTCCTTGATGACACTGCCAAGGAAAAAAGCACCAGATGCGATCGCTAATTGGATCACGGTAAAACCGATTAAATAGGCAACTAAAGCGGCAACTCGCGCCCCGATAATTGATTCTCCGTAGGCATAACCGTGGAAAATTCCCGCAATCATTGCCAGAGTTGCCAGAGCGATCGTATAGAGATTAGAATGATTTTGTAAACCTTTTTTCAGGGTTAAAATTAGGCCAAAAATCACCACAGAAAGGGCAACAATCCCTTCAGGAAAAAGTAAATTTATTCCCTGTAAATGAATCCCCGTCCCGATTAAAGTGGCAATCACAAAAGCGATCGGAATTAATAAACCCTGTTCCATCCCCACAGCAATTAAACCACTAGCCACCACAAAAGCTAAATGATCTAAACCGATAACCGGGTGAGCTAAACCCGATAAAAATCCATTCCAAAAATTATCAGGAGTTTGCCCTCCCGTGGCATGATGGGCAAGGGTTTTGCTGGCAAAAATTAACAGGAAGAGAGGGACAATAATTAATATCTTTGTCCAGCTTTGACGAAAAATTATCTTCATTGATTACCTCAAAATTATGATTCGGAAACCCGCGCCACAATCGCCCGGTGTCGGGGACTGGTGGGGGTAATGATCGGTGCTTGAAACCCCGCTTCAACTAATGCCTGTTCGATATCGAGAGTAAAATATTGATCGAGATAGGGTTCGGTACTCTTGAGTAAGGTGAGGACATAAGGGGGCATTTTTCGATAAATTTCCGAGCGCGGATTCATGTCCATCAGCGTCAAATAACCCCCCGATCGCAATAAACGACGCGCTTCGGCGAAAATTTCTCTAGTAGCCTGTTGGGGTAGTTCGTGGAACATTAAAAACGAAGATACCAGATCGTAGGACTGACTGGGTAATTGAGTTTTTTCCGCAGCCGCGTGTTGCCATTGAATCGTCTTTTGTTTTTGTTGAGCTTGGTATTGGGCAACGGCTAAATAGTAGGGAGAGAGATCTAAACCAGTTACCCGCGCTTGCGGATAAGTATCTTGCAGCGCGAAGCTGCTCATGCCGACACTACAGCCTAAATCGACAATATCGTTAATTTCTGCCTTTATTTGCTCCTTCAATATCCAGTGATATTCCCGCCGCAATCGCGGGTCGCCGTCCATCCCCGCCCCGGGCCAGATGGTAGAATGGACAGCATAGGCGGCAGATTCTACCTCAAAAGCTGGCAACCAGTCTAAATTGCCCTTTTCGTAAGCGTGGAAAGAACAAACGTAGTATTCGGGATAGACGAGATCGGGATTTTCTACCGCTTGCAGTTCCTGACTCCAATCCCGTTGCTGCCATTGTTTGACGGTTTCTCGCCAAGGTACGCCTAGTTTTTCGGCTCTTTTAATCATCATATTGCGCGCCTGATAGCGAGCGATGTCAAAAAGCGGTTTTATGCCGAGAATACGGTTAACTAGACCAGAAACAGGATTAAAGGAGGTTGGAACGGGTGCAACTGTCATAGAAAAGCTTCGATCGTAAATTTTCCCTTATTTATCTTATAACAGTGATCAGTAATCAGTGAAAAGACAGCACTGTTACGGCCATTTAATACTGCTCAGTTAATACCACTGACTGAAAACTCACATCTGATAACTGTTGACTGATAACAGCAAAAAGCTCCCTAACCCCCATCCGACCAATTTTTATTATGAGAACAATCGCTGAAATCAACGACAAAATTGCTAAAAAAACGGCTGTAGTCTGGACAGTAGAGGAATTAAAAAGCCGTGTGGCCGAGATGGGAATTAAGGAGGTTTTTTCCCAAGTAGATGTGGTTTGTACAGGAACTTTTGAACCGATGGAATCTTCGGGGGCAATTATTAATTTAGGTCAGACGGATCCGCCGATAAAAATTCGTCAATGTTGGTTAGATGGGATTCCTGCTTATGCTGGTTTTGGGGCGGTGGATTTATACTTAGGGGCCAGCGCTATTAGTGATCTAGCGGCCAAAAATGAGAATTTAGAGGGAGAAAATCCCGAAAGGGGCGGCGGACATATTATTGAGGATTTAATCGCTGGAAAATCGATTCAATTGCGCGCTGTCGGCCAGGCCACTGATTGTTATCCTCGCACTTCTTTTGAAACGATTATTTCTAAGGAGACTATCAATCAATTTTATCTTTTTAATCCTCGCAATCTCTACCAGAATTTTATCGTCGGAGTCAATGGGGGAGAGCGGACTTTATATACTTATTTGGGACCACTACAGCCACGATTAGGTAATGCAGTGTATTCTAACCCCGGGGCAATTTCTCCCCTGTTAAATGACCCTGATTTAGAGGCTATAGGCATCGGTACGCGCCTTTTTTTGGGAGGAGGAATTGGTTATATTGCCTGGGAAGGAACCCAACATTTTCCCCTGCAAAAACGCCTACAAAATCGAACTCCTATTGGCCCAGCTTCCACCTTAGCCTTAATTGGTGATGCTAAACAAATGAATGCTCGCTGGGTGCGGGGTTGTTATTTCAAAAATTATGGGGCTTCTTTAATGTTAGGGGTAGCAGTACCGATTCCGATTTTAAGCGAGGAAATAGTTCGACATTGTGCCGTAAAAGATGAGGAAATTGTCGCTCCAGTGGTGGATTTTTCCATTCCCCGGCGAGTCCGTCCTACCTTTGGTTTAATCACCTACGCTAAACTAAAAAGCGGTCGGATTATGATCGAGGGAAAAAGTGTTAGGGTAGCTCCTTTGGCCAGTATTTCTTTGGCCCGGGAAGCCGCTTTAGAATTAAAAGCACTAATCGAATCGGGAGAATTTACCCTCACAGAACCCGTGGCAAAAATTAATCTAGAGCGGACTTTTATCCCCCAGGATCGTTGGGGTGGAAAATTATCAATTGAGTGAGGAGTTAAAGGATTGCGGGCAGGTGGCACAACTACAATTAGGCTATGCTGAAAAACTTTTTCGTGGGGGCAGGGTGTGGGGTGTGGGGTTTTACCGGTTTTGAGGTGGCCAATTACCTAATTTTCAGGGAAAAAGAGCCTAAATTTCCCCCCCGATCACGCCAAGGGCTGCCACTTTTTGATTTCAAAAAAGCCTAAAGATATTATCCAACAAGGTTTTTAGATTTATTCAGCAAACCCTAATTATTCATACTAAATCCGTTGAGTATAAGCTACATATCAGGAGAGGCACTCTTGCAAGTGGAGTGACTCTGAAATTATTACAGATGTATTAGCAGCTGCGTGTAAGCATCTCACCGAAAAACTAATGCGCTCCGGGGTTTGGGGGCGGCGCCACGCCCCCAACGGGGGGTTTGGGGGGTAGAACCCCCCAAAAGCTTGGATTGAGTAATCAGATCTGAAGTAATACTAAATCCCTTGAGTATAGGCTACATATCAGGAGAGGCACTGAGTGGAAAATAGAAGCTGAAATAACGCCAATTCGTCAATCAGAATATTCTCATGCTTGGCGGTACCAACTTTGTCATCAGGACTGCCGACCGCCTCCGTTAACGGCCCAAAAGATTGGCAATATCAGCACATCCCCCCGGAATAGTTGCCCGCGACTTTTCCCCACACCAACGACAACAATAGTGACGTTGTTCCTCGCTCATGTTTTTCACCCCGGTAAAATTGACATTTTCTACCACTGCTCCCGTGTGTTCTCCGCTGTCATAATTGGGGGGAACGGTACGACTGCGGGGGGTGGCATTTTCTAGGGAACCATAAAATAAACGCATCCCTTTCATATCTGCCCCTCTTAAATTGGCTTCGTAGAGAATTGTCCGCGATACATTTGCTTTCACCAAATCGCTATAACTTAAATCGGCCCGCACCATATTCGCTTCGCTTAAATCCGTCCAGCGCAGATCCTGCCCGGAAATGTCGGCCCCCGCTAACATTACCCCCAATTGTACTACTCTTGTACCGAACTCTCGATCCTCCGCATAACCCCCTTCCCCGTCTAGAATCGGTCTGCCTAGATAACGATCTCGTTTAATCGGTGATAATAGCCGCGATTGACTCAAAAAACGCAGTATTTTCGCTTTTCCAGAGGCATCGACACTGCTGAGGATGGAAGCGGTGCGACCTTCTGCGATCGCTCTTTCCTGGGGCCAATCTTCTAAAAATCCCTCCTCATCCAAGGCTAGATCGGAAATCCCCTGAAAATAGGAATCGATCGTCTGTTGTTGGGTAATGCGATTTTGCTGTATGGTTAAATCCTTAGAAATAACGTACTGTTCCCAGGCCACATAGACAGCTAACACGGCGATCATAATCTGTCCCAAGGCCCCCACCCACTCGGCCCAGGAACCAAACTCATCGTATTTAAAACTGTCTAACCATCCCAATATGCGCTCGTAAACTCCTAAATATTTCCCTAATCCGGCCAGAGCGGCTATAAAAACTATAAAGGCAAAAACCGTCTGACGTTCAGAGGGAGTGAGATAATGGGCGATCCACTGGCGAATAGAGGGTAAAATCACCTGTAAAGATATTAATATCGCTACTATCGCCCCAGAAAAGCCTAACCAATCCCAGCTAAAGACGAGGCCGATAGTCATCACCATCAGGGGGGCCAGTAGTAACCCCGCGTTACCCGGTCGAAGATCTTTTAATACTAGGATGCGCTGACGCAGAGGATTACGGGAAGATAAAGAGGAGACGTATTCGGAGGCATCGGGGGGCGATAAACCGGCTTTGCCGTTATTTTCGGGGTTATCAGTCCTATTTTCTGCGGCGAGTTTTTCTGGGTCTTTGCGATCGCTCATATTAATCCTTGTCAAGAGAAAATAATTCCACACCGAAAACTGAGGCGAAAACTCTCGATAAATCTTGCTGTACTTGCCTAAGACTAATATTAGGCAGAAACTGCCGTAAACTGCCCACGGGTTTATTAGCAATCCCACAGGGAATAATCTCGGCAAACCCGCTTAAATCCGGACAAACATTGATGGCAAAACCATGATAGGTAATCCAACGACTAACTTTAATACCGATTGCCGCTATTTTATACCCTTCTACCCATACCCCTGTCAAGCCTCCGATTCTTGACCCCGACAATCCATAAATAGCGATAGTTTGCAGGATGACTTCTTCCAATTGTCGCAAATACCAGTGTAAATCCTGCCGATAATAGCGCAAATTGAGAATCGGATAGCCCACTAACTGCCCCGGACAGTGATAGGTGACTTCGCCTCCTCGCTCGATTCTGTACACCTCTTTGTCGGTTTTGTCAAGATTAAATTTAATAAACTTAATATCTGAACCGGTACCGAGGGTGTAAACGGGGGGATGTTCCAGTAGGAGCAGCATATCGGGCAAGTCGGGATTAGCAATTCTCGCCTCCACCAGCGATCGCTGTTGCGCCCAAGCGAGAGAATAGGGGGTAATTGCCTGAATTTTCAGCCCACAGAGACGAGGTATTTTTTGAGCATTCATCGAGAGATGTGATTGGTCAAATTATTTAAGGAATGTGGAAGATCGCCAAGGAAAATTACAAGAGGGGTTGACTCAAAAGACTGAAAAGATTAGGAGCTTATTTATGGCAAGGCTTAGTGGAAGATGCTCTGGCCAAATTAAGATTAAGCGGCTTAAAATCGGACAAAGTGGACAATTTTGTCGAATATTTAGGAAAACATCGGGCAAGAATCCCCGATTATCAACTGTATCAAGACCTAGGCTCGATATCGGCTCAGGCTCAGTAGAATCGAAAATCAAACCAATGGGAAACCGAGTCAAGATAACCGGATCGCAATGGAAATCAAAAAATATTCCCCAAATCCTCAGATTGAGGTGTGCCTATCTCAATGGAGATATTTCTCTGAGTATTTATACTTGGTGTAAATTTGGGATGCTCCCTTAGCCACTGGCAAAACTAAAAAGGGTGAGCATTGACTCACCCCAAGATTTTACTGCGGATCGAGTTTTAGGACTGCCATAAATGCTTCCTGGGGGACATCAACAGTTCCGATCGCTTTCATCCGTTTCTTCCCTTTTGCTTGCTTGTCTAACAGCTTTTTCTTGCGGCTAATATCCCCACCATAACACTTAGCTAAGACATCCTTTCTTAAAGCAGGAATATGTTCACTAGCGATAATTTTAGAACCAATAGCTGCTTGAATGGGAACCTTAAATTGATGCCGGGGAATCAATTCTTTTAACTTTTCGGTTAACGCACGACCAACATAATAAGCTTTATCCCGGTGAACGATCATCGCTAAAGCATCAACGGGATCACCATTGACCATAATATCTAATTTAACTAGCTCATTTTCCCGATAGCCAATTAATTGATATTCCATACTAGCGTAACCGCGCGATCGAGATTTTAATTGATCAAAAAAGTCTGTCACCACTTCTGCTAAAGGTAACTCATAAATCAAAGCGGTGCGAGTTTTAGTAAAATAACGCATATCCTTGAAAACTCCCCGACGACTTTGACATAATTCCATCAAAGCACCTACATAGGTTTCCGGAGTAATCATTTCCACTTGGATATAAGGTTCCTCAATTTTTTCCCGTTTTTGTGGGGAAGGTAACAAACTGGGGTTATCCACTTCGACAATTTCCCCATCGGTGGTAGTGACCTGATAAACTACCGAGGGAGCAGTGGTAATTAAATCTAAGTTATATTCCCTTTCTAGTCTTTCCTGGACGATTTCCATGTGTAGCAGTCCCAAGAAACCGCAACGGAAACCAAAACCCATGGCGCTAGAAGTTTCCGGTTCGTAGGATAGAGCTGCATCGTTTAATTTTAACTTTTCCAGCGCATCTTTGAGATCGGCATACTGATCGGCATCGGTGGGGAATAATCCGCAGAAAACCATCGGTTTTGCTTCTGTATAACCGGGTAAAGGCTCTTGTGCCGGTTTAGCGGTTAGAGTAATCGTATCACCCACCCGGGCATCAGCAACAGTTTTAATCGCGGCTGCCAGATAACCCACTTCTCCCGCGTGAAGTTCATTTACTTGTACCTGTTGCGGTGATAAAATTCCCAATTCATCGATCACAAATTCTTTACCGGAAGCCATAAAACGAATTTTATCGCCCTTTTTCACCCGACCATCCATGACGCGGAAATAGACAATTACCCCTCGATAAGCGTCGTAATAACTATCAAAAATTAAAGCTCGGAAGGGTTCTTCGAGGGTATCTTGGGGAGGGGGAACTAATTGGACGATCGACTCTAGAATATCATTAATACCGATCCCAGCCTTAGCAGAGGCCCGAATCGCCTCACTACAGTCTAAACCCACCACTTCCTCGATTTCCGCCGCGACTCGTTCCGGTTCGGCACTGGGTAGGTCGATTTTATTTAAAACTGGGATAATTTCGAGGTTATTTTCCAGTGCTAGGTAAACATTGGCTAA
The DNA here is from genome assembly GCA_007095475.1 of Microcystis aeruginosa Ma_QC_C_20070703_M131. Classification (GTDB taxonomy): domain Bacteria; phylum Cyanobacteriota; class Cyanobacteriia; order Cyanobacteriales; family Microcystaceae; genus Microcystis; species Microcystis aeruginosa_I. The sequence goes on from SFCA01000067.1 coordinate 8,230, forward strand.
AGTTTGCGCCTCTACTCCTTGGGACGCATCCACAACTAATAAAGCTCCCTCGCACGCCGCTAAAGACCGAGAAACCTCGTAGGAAAAATCCACATGGCCGGGGGTGTCAATCAGATTGAGAACGTATTTTTGACCATCCTTAGCGGTATAATCCATGCGTGCCGCTTGTAACTTGATGGTGATACCTCGTTCCCGTTCCAAGTCCATATTATCGAGAAATTGTTCTTTCATCTCCCGTTGGGCTACGGTTCCCGTAATTTGCAGGAGGCGATCGGCGAGAGTTGATTTACCATGATCGATATGAGCGATGATGGAAAAATTGCGAATGCGAGAAACGGGAACGTCAGTCATCGTGGTTCACTGTTGGCAAAAGTCAGGGGTTTATAAAATTTTAGATTCCTTAATTCATTGTAGAGGTAAAGTCTCTAAGGCTGGAGCAAAAGCGAAAAGTAAAAGGTAAAAAAAGCTAAACTGCAAGTATAGTCAGGGTTTTGACCTTAGCTTCCCCTCTCGGCATCCACAGGAAACTATGGTCAGTTTGAGTATGGGGACAAAATCAGGGAAAGGGCAATGGCTAGGGTAAAGATGTAAGATTTGTCCAAATCCCATTACTATAGATAAACTCTTGGATGAGAATCCTCGACTGACGGGTAGAATGATAGATAGCAATCATTAATAGAGCTTATGAACGACAATGCTACACCGACTCAGCGCACGGCGGAGAAAGTTGAAATCGCTATTCACCTTGACTCGGAAGTTTTAGACCAGATTAAACACCTGACTAACGATCCTAGTCGCATTATCGAAACAGCGATTAAACAGTGGCTAAGAGGAGAGAAACAACCGGATGAGGACTTAACCCGTCATCTTCGACGCAATCCTCCCGTCCCACCCAAAGGGGAATGGAATGACTAAGATTTTTCAGTCTCTAATAGGTTATTTCCCGACGGAGAGACTGAAATATTTTCTTAGGTCAACTATTGACGGTAATTGAGATTTTTTCCCCAACTAAGCTGGTCATACTAGATTCGTTGAGTATAGGCTACATATCAGGACAAGCAAAAGGGGGAATAGATAATCAGTTTTTAATAAACGGATTTAGGATCATTTTGCTTGGGTACTGACGGGAGGAACAAAACTGATGCGGATAGAAATTCAAGGAGCCGATGCTATCAAAGTTGCTCAGGATATCCTAGATATGGAAGGGGTGCAAGGCAGCTACGAAGTTATCTCCGAATTGGAGAGAGAGAGGGAACCCTTGCCACCATTGCCACCATCATCGGCATTATTAGCGGAACAATCGCCATCGCCGAGAAATTTTACCAATTAAAGCGAAAAATTGACTCTCCTGAAACCCCGAAAATCGAACGAGTGTTAATTGTCAGCAAAAACGGCGATCGCCTGCTGCTCAAAGATGCTACCCTAGAGCAACTACAAAAACTCTTGGAACAAGAAAAATCATCAGAAAAATGGGTTTGAAACCCCGTCCTAAAAGCTATCCCTTATAGGGATCTTTCTTAACAATTGTTTCAGTAAGCACTCCAACCCTTATCCTGACTTGATTTCAGTTTTTTCTTTGTCAGTAAGGGTGTCAACAAGGAATATTACAAATTGTTAACCGAGTCTTGAAAGCCTTGTGCTACAAAGGTTTGAAATGTTAAGAAAGATGTGACTAAAGGACAGGTCCTAAAAGGACGGCTTTACATTAGACCTCGACCTAATATTATCTCAAGACCAAAAGTCTTTCTAGTTAAGGAATCTACCCGAATAAAAATTATTTTAATTGCCTCATATTTCCTCAGTGAAATTGAATTAGCAACGATAGATATACATTTCAGCTATCGAACTATCTAATTAGTACACAGACTAAAAGCAAGCTGTGACTGAGCTATAATTTTTGGAGATGTCTAGTAGAATCAGGGTAGCTACGTTGACCTTAAAGGTGGGTGAAACGGACAGTGACACCTGTGTTAAAAGGCGGCTGACCGAACGGTTCAACAAAGCTCACCGTCCAACGGTGGTCTTCGGTGCGGTAGCACTCCAGACCCAGCCCCCACAAGCAAAGACTTTAAGCGAGTGAAGCGAACAACAGACCAAAAAAGTAGCCCCAATGGTGATAACATCGGTGGGAGTAGCGGCAATTGGCATCGCCAGGGGAGTAGGAGTCTTGTCCTAGTTCATACACAGTGGTTTTCCATGAGTGCCTTCCCGAAGAATCACCGCGCTTCTAGGCCGGTGAGTGTCAAGAAACGAACTGGTTCAGAATACTCAATTAGGAGACAATCATGGCAGAAAATAACAATGTCCTGGTCACACCAGAGACCTATATCCGTGCCGAATGCGATCGGCAGTTTGGCACCATCGTTAAAACGGCGGGAGGCCTGAATCGCTTCTACCACTTACGCAGCATCACGCCGCTGGACGGGCAAAGCATCATCCGGATGAACAGGGACACTCTCTACTCCCAGAGCGTTGTCGATACGTCTAAAGGTGCCACCATCACCGTCCCTGAATTGCCTCCAGATCGCTACGTATCGGTTGAACTCGTGGATAACGACCACTATTGCCCTTGCGTGATCTACGAAGCCGGAACGTATGAATTGCCCCAGTACACCAAATACTTGGGTCTCTTCGTCCGCATCCAAGTGTTCAATCCCATAGACACTGATCTTCGTAAGGATGAATTGGATCTGGTCCACAAGTTGCAGGATCAGTTCAGCATCAATGCCAACAGTGCCGATCCACTGCCCGAGTTCAAGTGGGACAGCGAATCGCTGCAAGCCCTAACTTTGCAGTATCAAAAGGATGCAGCCCAATACAGCAGTGTGAAGGGGATGATGGGACCGCGTGGCCAGGTCAACGAGGATACCCGTCACATCGTGGTAGCCACTGGGTGGGGGCTTTTGCCTGAATGGGATGCAATCTATCTGAACTACGATGGGGATCATGATTACAATATTTGTCACAAAGCGACCTATGATGTTCCAGATAATGAGGCGTTCTGGTCCATCACCGTATATGGCAGTGACGGCTACATGGAAGAGGAGAACAACATCGTCAATTCCTCCAATGTAATGCCAAACCCCGACGGCACCTTCACCGTGTATTTCGGATCGCAAGAGAACTGTGGCGATGTTTCCAATCGGGTAGATGTAACCAAGGGCTGGAATTTCGCTATGCGGATTTATCGTCCCGGTGAGTCTGTCTTGAATGGAACATACAAACTACCTGACGCTGTACCCGTCCAGTGATTCATTTGGTGAAGTTTGTACTGGTTTACACCTAAACGCTATCTATAGGGGCAATTCATCAATTGCCCCTACTACAAAAAAAGCAAAAGTGTAGTGGATTGTTTCAGCTAAAATAGGGCAATAGATTTCGGCTTAAAGTCTTAGATTATAGAACTTATAGCATTTTTCTAATACACCAAATTAGCTGAAACAATCCAGTAGGGTGCGTGTTTGCGGTTACTAATTCGGATAATAAAATAAAACCAACAATCCGCCGTAACGCACCAATTCTATTACTATTAATTAAACATAATAAATTACATTTAATTTACCTGTGTATCATCCCCTGTAGAATTAAGTAGGGAGACACAATTATTTGTAGGATGGGTTCGCAGTAGCGTAACATGAGCTTTCTTGCAGTCTCAACCAAAGATTTAAGATCAATCGAGAAATATCGCCCGCTGCGGGTTGTGACAATTAGTCAAGATGAACTGATGAGCCACCTCAATAATTTCTGGACTATTGGCCTCCCACTCCTCCCAGAGGGATAGCTAACCCGTTGGAGCTTTCTTCCCTTTTTTGGTAATCTTCACTGCTGCCATTAATTTACTCCCCCAATGGTCTTGGATTATCGTTAATCTTGTGGATTTTCAATGTTTCGGGCAGCATGAAGTACCGCAATAACATCGATTTGCTCAGGCTTGATATAATAAATTATGCGATAAGAACCCTCGATAACTTCTCGGATCTGCTCAGTTTCAAACTCCGGAACAAGACGACCCGAAAAGGGAAAATTAGCAATCTGTTCTGAGCGTCTGGTCAATCTTTCCACCAGTCTTTGAGCATATTGAGGGGAGTTTTGTGATATGTAGTTGTAGATGGATGATAAATGATTAACGGCGGTTTCTGTCCAGAAAACTTTCATGGCTCTAGCTTGAACCTAGTGCGTACTTCTGCCACAGAAATAACCTTTTCCGCCTCACTATCGGCTAATCCTGCTTCAATTGCCTGTCTCACATAAATCTCATACATCAGATCGTCCCATGTAGAATTATCTGGCAATTTATCGATTAAATTTCTGGCTTTTTGTTTAATGTTTTTTATTTCCATGATGGTTTCCAAAATGACTCCTGACAGTTTACATTATCAACTATTCATTATTAATTAAAAGGGCGATCGCAAAATTAAGCCTTCTTAAAAAAGAGATTAAACACCTTAAGCAAAACCCAAAGGTTGAAACTGAACATCATTAATAATTTTAACCGTTTCCCCCGATTGCTTAATCACAAACAAACCGCGCCGATAGGCATAGACATCTATCCCCTGATCAATTTCAATGCCTGCCACTCCCCCATAAACCCGAAACTCTCGAAATTGGGGGAAAGCAACCTTAAATCGCTGTAATCGGCTGACAAAATCATCTACATCATCCCTCGACAGTCGAGATTTACATTCTACCGCCACCAACTCGCTCCCATTCACCGCCACAATATCAATCTCCATTGCCGCCCCAGGACGCTTACTTTTCAAGCGACTCATCGTTTGGGTGACATCAATGCCCCGTTCCTGAAATAA
>SFCA01000068.1:0-5048 GCA_007095475.1 Microcystis aeruginosa Ma_QC_C_20070703_M131
TCCATTTTTTTGCTCACCTCCACCTTGATTCCTTCTTTCAAAACTATACCTATCAATCGTTTCCCCTTTTTTTAAGTTTCTTCTCTTTTTGTTAAGAAAGATCCGACTAATGGATAGCCTTATCAAGGGGGGATTAAGGGGGGATCAGAGGCAAAATCTATCTTCAATTTAATTATAACTACTTATTTATAATCTCTCTTTTTTAACAAAAAATAATTTCCCTTACATAGCTTGATTTTCTCTCCGGTTAATTTTCGGTTACTTCTATCAGATTACAACATCTGCTCGAAAACTTGACAGACGCGGGGTTGAAAGCGCTGACGGTGTTTTATTTTTAAAAAAGGGCGCGTAAATTCGAGATAACGAGGGTATAAACCGGAAGTATCGATGACTCGAATCGATCGCAATGTGCCTAATTCTAATTCCTTTTGAACCATCAATTCGGAAATGCCGGCAGCTGCCGAACTATTCTCGATGATTGCTTTCACCATTTCCCCCGTATTTAACAGCAAAGTCACCTTTAATGTGCGTAAATCGATGCCCCAATTCTGTAACGCTTCCTCGAATCTTTGTTGAGTTCCCGATCCCGATTCTCGCATTACCCAAGGGGTTTCCACTAATTCCGGCAATTCGATCGCTTCTCTTTTATACCAGGGATGAGAACGTCCGACAATAATTAATAGGCGATCGCTGCCGACGATCTCCTGTTCTAAACAATGTGTTAAATCACTTTTGACTTCTCCCTCGATTAATGCTAGGTCAAAACGTCCGTTAGCCGTACCCAGACAGATTTCTTCCGTATTAGCTAGGGTGCAGTTGATCTTAATTGCCGGATAGCGCTCCTGAAAATCGCTAATTTTTGCCGGCAGCCAATAGTTACCAATAGTCAAACTCGATCCTAATTGTAGTTCTCCCCGTTGCAAGTCGTTGAATTCCGCCAATCCCCTTTCTGTCAAAGTCACCTGGGTGAGAATGCGTTGCGCTTCTAATTGCAATAAACGTCCTGTTTCCGTGATCTCGATGTGACGACCGACGCGATGGAATAATTTCACCCCGTATTCATTTTCTAGGGAGGCAATGGCGGCACTGACGGCCGGTTGGGTGATATATAAAGCTTCTGCTGCTTTGGTGAAGTGGAGATGTTCAGCAGTCGCGAGAAAGATTTCTAGTTGATCTAGGGTCATTCTGGCCATGGCAAGGGGTTTTCCGTCTCTATTGGTCTTTCCATCATTTTAATTTATTAAATCAACAAGAAAGAATATTTGATTTTATTAATGGCTCTTTCTAGAGTGGAGGTAGGGCGATCGAGACCAGAAGAGCCGATTAAGAAAAAAATCCTATGACCACCATGATTACTGCCATATCCACAGCAATAGCGGCCTTTATTGCCACTAATCTCGATGACATCCTGATTTTGACGATTCTTTTCGCCCAGGTCAATAAACTTTTTCGCCGTCGTCATATCGTTATCGGTCAGTATTTAGGCTTTATCCTGCTGATTTTGGCGAGTTTAACCGGCTTTTTCGGGAGTTTCTTGATTCCGGCTCAGTGGATTCGTTTTCTCGGCCTGTTGCCGGTGATTTTCGGGATTCGGAGTCTCTGGCAGCGAGAAGAAACCGAGACGGATAATCATCTGGAGATGGCTGTAGAATCAGCACCGTCTTCTCCTTTGCTAGCCTGGTTTTCCCCTCAAACCTGCGCTGTGGCGGCAATTACCATCGCCAATGGCAGTGATAATATCGGCATTTATCTGCCGCTGTTCGCTAGTAATACCTGGCCAAATTTAGTCACTATCGTCAGCGTTTTTCTGATCTTGGTGGGTGTTTGGTGTTTTACTGCTCATCAGTTGACTAAATTACCAGCGATCGCTAATTTAATTAGCAGTCACGGTAGCCACTTTGTCCCCTGTGTGCTGATCGGTTTGGGTGTGTTTATGATCAAGGAAAGTCTTCCCCTGGCTTTCTTGGCCCTATCCTTAAGCTATGGATGGGCGCTTCTCCAGCAGCAAGCAGAATCTATTTAATTTTTGATTCAATACAAATACATCTAAAAAGAGATTTTAGATTTTTTCCATACCATCCATAACTCAAGTGCCATAGAATAACATCATCTTCTCAAGCGGTCACCTTGAAACCGACCCCTAGTCATCTCGATCATGTTATTTTTTCTCAAATCACCAGTGACGGAAAGCAAGACCAGCATTACACCGAAAAAAGTCAATCCCAATCGAGTCCGCGATCATCTGGCCAATGAACGCACCTATCTGTCTTGGATGCGAACAGCGATCGCATTAATGGGTTTTGGTATGGTTATCCTGCGCTTACGGGCCTTTCATCCTCCTCTGGTTCCCCGGCCCGGTTATGGCTGGAAATTAGGCTTAATGTTTGCTTTAGTGGGTTTATTGACCGTATTTTTGACCACGGCCCATTATTTTACAGTCAGACGAGATATAGATGAAGATACCTATGAACCAGCCGATCGATGGGTGGTACTATTTAGTTTAGCGATCGTTATTCTCGGTGCGGGAATTATCTATTTTGTCGCCACCAGTCCCGATCTGTTGATGGGTAGTATGATGACTTTCGAGTGAACTATGGGGGTTAGGTGGGTTGGAGTAAGCGCCAACTGACCGTGACTAGAACCGTATAAAGCAGTATTTTTAGGGCATTTTTGGGGAAATATTCCGATAATCTTGCTCCCACTACCACCCCCGGTATTCCACCCAACCAGATAGGAAGTACCAGATTCCAATCTACCGTTCCTAATCCCAGATGACCAATGGAAGTACAGGTTAAGAGGATGGACGCTTGCGATAGATCTGTGCCGACTAATTTGCGAGAATCAAGCTGAAAAAAGGTCATCAAGACCAATGCAAATAAGGAACCACTCGAAATACTGGTTAAACCGACCAAATAGCCTAAAACTGCCCCTAATATCGTTGTTTTTATCTGACCGGAGCGAGTGGTTAAATCTAATTTTGGCCAGGACCAAGGGGACAAATCGGGAAAAAATAAGGAGATTAGTAGTTCTAGGGCCGCTAGGACAGTCACGATCATCAAGACAAGACCGATGATATGAGGCAACCATTGATCGAGATTGAGAGAGCTATTCTGCTGAAAATAGCGAAAACCGACTAATCCTAACAGAGAACCGGGTACACTGCCAATTACTAGCCATTTTACCACTTCTAACTCGATCGTTTGCTGTTGCCAGTGACGAACGGTGCCGACCACTTTCATCAACCCGGCCGCTACCACATCGGAACCCACTGCGGTGGTAGCGGGAACCTGAAATACAAAGATTAATAGGGGTGTAATCAAGGATGAACCGCCAATTCCCGTTAATCCCACGACAATTCCGATAAAAAAGCTAAATATTGTCAATAAAGAATAGTCCATTTTTGCCTCAGTTGTCTCTTTTCTCCGGTGCGTTTCTGGTGGTTAAGAGACAAAATTAGTTAATTAAGCCTTTAGAACCGACTAAAAGAGTAATAGTAAGCTTTTATCGCTGTTTAATCTTTTAGTCTCTGTTTATAACCAGTAATCTCCGAATCGAAACTTAATTTTCTTGCTATCTTGTAAAATGTGAGTGTATTTTAATACGATTGCGATTGAATCATGGTTAAAATACGGTCAAACCCTATACATTTTTTTGCCAGAGGATTAGCTACCGTGAGCATCATCATCGAGCGAGTATCGAAAAAATTCGGCACCTTTACTGCTTTAGACAACATCAACCTAGAGATCAAATCGAATCGTCTGGTGGCACTGCTGGGGCCGTCCGGTTCAGGAAAAACCACTCTCCTGAGAGCGATCGCAGGATTAGAACCTCCCGACACAGGCAAAATTATCATCAACGGCAAAGACACAACCAATTTAAATGTCAGAAAAAGGAATATTGGCTTTGTTTTTCAGCATTATGCGCTTTTTAAACACCTGACGGTGCGTCAGAATATCGCTTTCGGTTTAAAGATTCGCAAAGCTGCCCCGGACTACATTCAAAAACGAGTGGACAATCTCTTGAGTTTAATTCAATTGCAGGGATTAGGCGATCGCTATCCGGCCCAACTATCCGGGGGTCAACGTCAACGGGTTGCCCTGGCCCGGGCCCTAGCGGTGGAACCGGAAGTATTATTATTAGATGAGCCTTTTGGGGCCTTGGATGCCAAAGTTAGAAAAGAGCTACGAGTTTGGTTGCGACAGTTACACGAGGAGGTCCATGTCACCAGTGTTTTTGTCACCCACGACCAGGAGGAAGCCATGGAAGTGGCCGACGAGATCGTAATTTTTAATGAGGGTAAAATCGAACAGGTGGGAACTCCCGATCAGGTGTACGATCATCCTGCCTCTGCTTTTGTGATGAGTTTTATCGGCCGGGTGAATGTTTTGCCACCGACCTCGGCCGCACTCTTCGAGCAGCTTGGGGGGGGTACTAACGGAGTCAAGATTTTTATTCGTCCCCACGATCTAGAAATTCTCTCTTCTCCCAATGGGTCTAGCATTGCGGCAAAAGTCGAGCGCATTATTCATCTGGGTTGGGCCATCGATGTGGAATTAATTCTACCCGATCGCTCTCTCCTGATTGCCCATCTGAATCGAGAACAACTGGCTCAACTGCATCTCAAAGTCGGGGAGCAAGTTTATGTTCGTCCTCGGGATGCTCGCGTTTTTGCTTAAAAGTAAGGACGTTGCTGATTTGAGGTCTAAATCTTCTTTTGTGGGATTTTTCAAACTAGACCTAAACTAACTTTTGCACGGGAACCTGCACGGCCAGCATTCATAAGCTAAACGGCTTTTACTTCGGATCACCGATATAGACTCCAAAAGGGTTATAGCTATTGGATCATGCAGGTTAAGCGCCGTTTAGCTTACCTTATTCAGCAACGCCAACTTTTTTTAGAAACCCACATTGCGCACTTCAAATTGTAGTATAGACCTCTTGCATAATTTTTTTATGGTATAATGGAGGGTTTTGCTTTTTTCTCAATTCTTAGATTGAAGTGGAAAAAAGAATAAAATGTGATCTTAGGTCAGGAAATCATCTATAAT
>SFCA01000069.1:0-24601 GCA_007095475.1 Microcystis aeruginosa Ma_QC_C_20070703_M131
ATGACAGTCCGACAACCCCGCTATAGCAAAGAAGAATTTGCCCAGCGTGGCGATCTGATTTATCAAACTCAAATACGTCCACAAGTCGAATTGGGTAATCAGGGCAAAATTGTAGCAATTGACCTTGAAACTGGCGACTTTGAAATTGATGCGCGTGAAATATCTGCTTGCAATAGACTCGAAGCCCGTCACCCAGATGCTCAAATCTGGATTGTTCGAGTCGGTTCTCGCTATGTTCGCCGATTTGGTGGACGGACAAAGAGATTAGTATGATCGCCGGAATCGTTAACGCGGATTTTGAGGCGATTATTTCACTTTCGATCTTGTGACTCTGAAGGAAATATTTACGCGCAAGATGCGATCGTTGATACAGGTTTTAATGGTTGGCTTTCATTGCCACCAGACCTAATCGATCAGCTAAACCTAAAATGGAAAAGACGAGGACGTGCTATTCTTGGTGATGGTAGCGAATGCGTTTTTAATGTCTATGAAGCTCTCGTAATTTGGGATGGAGATTATCTGACTATCCCAATTGATGAAGCTGATTCGGAACCTCTAGTGGGAATGTTATTAATGGAAGGCTATCAACTCACGGTTCAAGTGTTTGAAGAAGGCAGCGTAGAAATCCGTAAAGTAAGTGCCGTCTAACACTGCGTTGGAGCCGACTTCACCAAAAATACCGACAAAAATTACAGGTTATCTGCGGCGGCTCAACTAGACCGTTATACTGAATCGGTTTTTAATAGCATGATTAACTGCCAATCCAACTTGAAAAACCCGCTCCCTTCTCCCCCACTGCTGTAACAAAAAACAACTATCCCCCGATAGCGATCGCTAAAGGTCGAATAATTGTAAATTGTTGTCAAGGGGTGCGGTCAGATCGAAGAATCATCGCTAGAATGAGCCTAATTGTCAGGAATTTAGTTAAACAAGGTTTTTGGCAATAGGCTAATCTGGCTAACAGGCTTTTGGGGGTGATATAGGGAAAAGTTCTGGCAATCGCGCCTAAATGGAGTGTTATACAGAAAGTTTCCACATATTGTTACTTTCAAGAGTGTTATAGAGAAAGTTGACCTATAATATGTAGTTGGGCTGCTTCGTTTTTTGGTTGTGGCTGTCCTTGAAGATGATTTGTTAGAACCACAAAGTTTTCGTTATTGAGATTTTTTATGCAATCCGGTCTCCGCAGTGGAAAGCTTACAAAATGGAAAGATGAGCGTGGATTTGGTTTTATTCAACCCGTTGATGGGAGTCAAGAAGTTTTTTTGCATATTTCTGAAGTTAAAGATGCAACCCGTCGTCCACAAGAAAACGACACGATTTATTACCACTGCATAGTTGACTCAGATGGCAAAGTTCGAGCTTACAACGCATTTATTCTGGGAGCAAGAAACAAGTCAGAACCTTCAAGTAGTCGAACTAAACCCTCTGATGCCATCATTTCAAGCTTTCCGATAGTTGAGGTAGTTCTGTTGTCGCTTCTGCCTTTGTTTGGAGCTATTCATTTTACATGGACGACACGCAATCCCATTCCACTGATTCTTTATCCCGTAATGAGTTTAGTGACTTACGCTCTATACGCAGATGATAAATCTCGTGCTAAACGAAAGGATTGGCGAACTTCTGAACAAACGCTACATCTGTGTGAACTTGCAGGTGGATGGTTGGGCGGGTTTATTGCCCAGCGAATATTGCGCCATAAAGGTCAGAAAAAGTCTTATCAAGTCACTTTTTGGGCGATCGTGATCCTTCATTATGTTGTATGGCTGTTTTGGCTGTTTTCGGGAGGAACGCTATGAGGTATTGCGATTCTAAAAGCATCAGTGCGATGCCGAAGGCACTGCGTAGCAGTACGCTATCGCCGTAGGGTGCGTTCCCTAATGCAACTTCTACTGCTCCAGCGATCGATTTTGGGGAACGCACCATGCCCATTGATTGAAGCTGTGGGTTTAAGTGCGGTGTGGGCTAATCTGGCTAACAGGCTTTTGGGCGTGATATAAAGATAGTATAGGTGACGGTTTATCTGATGACGGAAAATGGATATGTGGAGGATGTCTTTCAAGCATTGCTTACCCCCGCTAAAGGTTAAAATGATCATGAAGAAATAGAATTACTTTAATGAAACTAGATCGTATTACGAGCCATCCAAACCGTATGAATGGGCAACCCTGCATCCGTAACCTTCGCCTTACGGTTCGTCGAGTGATTGAGCTACTGGCAACTTATCCCGATCGAGCAGAATTACATCAAGAGTTTCCGGAACTGGAGGATGAAGATATTCGACAAGCCCTAATTTTTGCATCTTCTTACTTGGATGATCGCATCATTGAACTTCCTAATCGCTATGAAGCTGTTGCTTGATCAGGGACTACCGCTTTCTGCGGCAACTTTATGCTGACAAGAATATTTCACGTACAAGGTTGGGTTGACGACTGTTACCCAACACCCTCAGAACCAAGATTAAATGCGGTAGGATAGGCATTGGATAGATTTTCTAGATTGCCGTGAGCGAAACCGTTTATATTGAAACCAGTATCTTAGGCTATCTTACTGCTCGACCCAGCAGAGATATTGTTGTGGCCGCAAATATTGAGGTGACGAAGGAGTGGTGGAATACACGTCGCGGCGATTTTCAACTTTACTCATCCCAAGCGGTCGTGAAAGAAACCTCACAAGGTGATGTTGTGATCGCATCTCAACGACTAGAAATCCTTGCTAATCTATCTTTACTCGACTTGAACCAAGCTGTGCTAGATTTAGCAGAGCAATTTTTGGAACGCAGCAACCTTCCCGCAAAAGCTGATATTGATGCTGTTCATATCGCCGCCGCAACCGTTCACGGCATGGATTACCTGCTCACCTGGAATTGCAAGCACATCGCCAATGCTCAAATTCAGGGAAAGTTGGCAGAGATCAGCCTTGATTTTGGCTACGAGTTGCCAATTCTTTGTACACCCTATGAACTTCTCGGAGGTTGATTATGTTTCAGGATGAGATTGTGGAAGAGATCCACAGAATTCGTGAAGAGTACTCTCGGTCATTCAATCATGACTTGAAAGCCATCTTTGCTGATTTGCAAAAGCAACAAGCTGAAAGTGGCAGAGAAGTTGTAACCTTATCTCGAAAACACGGTCTAACAACACGTTGGAGCGGACGAGCGAGAGATATTGATAGTGGTGCAAAGGATATTAGCCGCCGCTCAACTTAGCCGTTATACTGAATCGGTTTTTAATAGCATGATTAACTGCCAATCCAACTTGAAAAACCCGCTCCCTTCTCCCCACTGCTGTAACAACCCACATTCCGCACCCTAGTAGTTGAAATCAAAAGTTGCTCTAGCCCTTGTATAGTAAGACTTTTAGCGATTAATAAGAATTATGAAGTGTCACACTCTAGTGCGATCGCCGATCTGGTAGGGTGCGTTCCCTAATGCAAGTCCTACTGCTCCACTGATCGATTTTTGGGGAACGCACCATGCCCATTGATTAAAGCTGTGGGTTTAAGTGCGATGCCGCTCTTGTGGGCCCAGTTGGGGAATGTTAGCGAAGATTTCCGATGTTTAGGTTAAAATAGAGGGCAAAAGTTGCCACAGGGTCGCTTCAATGACAGTTCGTCAACCCCGCTACAGCAAAGAAGAATTCGCTCGACGTGGTAATGAGATTTATGAATCTCAGGTACGTTCTCAAGTGGAGGAGGGAAATCAGGGGAGAATTGTGGCGATCAACATCGAAACTGGAGCGTTTGAGCTTGCCGACGATACGATTATATCATTTTTCAAAAGTGATGACAGACTTAGTTGATTATTCCAAAGCGCAATTCCGCTCTCGGACAGGAATTGCGCTTTTAGATGTTAGTCACGACTATTGAAAATTGGTATTACTGCTACCGATCATCTCTATGAGCGTGTCCCTGATGCTCAACCTTGGCTGATTCGTATTGGACATAGAGCCGTCTTCCGTTTTGGCAGTCGCAGCCAGAGAAAGCCCGTATGATGTGTGGGGATGGGTCTTTTGTATGGCTTTAAACTTCAGATTGAGGCAGTGGAAGGTGGGCGCGTTACAATTGAAGCGCTGTGACTCAGCCAAAGTTATCGGTGAAGACGGTCTAACTTTACCATTATACTGAATCGGTTTTTAATAGCATGATTAACTGCCAATCCAACTTGAAAAACCCGCTCCCTTCTCCCCGCTCTCCTATACCTTTTAAACAGGATTTAGTATGACTATCTAGGGTTTGCTGAATAAGTACGGGCGAAGCATTCGGATAGAAAATCTACGTTTTCACCGATAGGTTATTGCCCGAATGCTTCGCCCCTACAGGACGGGGGCCGATGAAGACGCAAGGTTTTGAACGACGATTCTCTCAAAATCTTGCACCTGTGGGAGCGAGAAAAGCCCCAAAACCCTTACTTTGCCTACATTTCAAATTTATTCAGCAAACCCTATCTAAATTACTCGTTAAGACTATGAGCAGGGAGCAGAGAGAAAAAACCTGACTCCCGATGACTGAAAGCTGATCACCGACAAAACCTATCCCAAAACGATCGAATCGCGCAGGGATTGAATTTCCTCGGTTTGTAAACGCGCTCCAAAAGTAGAAACCACCCGGGCAGCCGCTAGAGAAGCGAGATTTCCCGCTCCTTTGTAACCCATACCGTGGGTAATACCGTAGAGAAACGCACCTGCATACATATCCCCCGCACCGACGGTATCGATCGCCTGTACGGGATGGGGGTCAATTTCCAGGAGATTTTCGCCATCATAGATCAAAGAACCACTGGCACCCCGGGTGATAGCGAATCCTTTGGCAATGGTTTTAAAATAGGCGATCGCTGACTCAATTTCCTCGCTGCCGGAAATAGTCAAAGCTTCCGACTCATTAGCGAAAACGAAATCTAACCCCGTTCCGATCATTTCCAGTAATCCCTCCCGGAAGAAGATCGCCATATTGGGATCCGACAGGGATAAAGCGGTTTTGACTCCAGCAGCCTGAGCAATTTCTCGCCCTTTAATAGCGGCAGCTTTGGCAGTGGGAGAGGTGACGAGATAACCTTCGAGATAGAGATAATCGGCATTAACGATCGCTGAGGGGACTAATTCCCGTTCGGAAATTTCCCCGGTGATGCCGAGAAAAGTATTCATGGTGCGATCGGCATCGGGAGTGACGAAAACTAGACATTTTCCCGTGATTCCCACCTCTTTTTCGCCACCGTGTTCATTGGTATGCAAACCACAGGCCCGCAGATCTTGTAGATAAAACTTGCCCAATTCGTCATTGCCCACTTTACAGGAATAGAAACCTCTACCCCCCAACTGAGCGATCGCTACTAGGGTATTCGCCGCCGATCCGCCACCGCTGCGTTTACAATCAAGAGCCAATTTTTCCATCAACTGGGTTTGACGATTTTCGTCCACCAGCGTCATCACTCCTTTATCGATGCCCAATTCTTGCAGTAGTTCAGGAGAGACTTGAAATTCCATATCGACGAGCGCGTTACCGATCCCATAAACGTTGTATTGTTTGCCCATAATTTAGTCGATCGCCTAAAAATACTTTGTTATTGATAGTAGGGAAAGAAGGGGCAAAAAGCTAGGGGCTTTTTTCAGCCGGAGAATACCATAAACAAAAATAATGGGTGTGCTAGTCTCACACCCCCAGTAATTTGTGTTAAGTTTTATTTAACTAAGCCACTTTAAGCCTCATCGTAGGCTTCTAGATCCAACAGATAAAGATAAGGTTCGGCTAATTCCTGCCTTTGAAAAGCGATCGCTCGCAACAGATGCCAATCCCGCAAAGCCTCGAAAGGGTTACTATACTCATCTTTTTCTAGTCGTTCGGCTAAAGAAGCAATATCAGCGGCGGTATATTTGGCAATATCTTGATCAGTGAAGCTTATAACTGTCATTTATGCACCTTCCTCGACCTTTGTTCTATTTCTAGCCTAACATATATTCTGAGTTGAAAAAATGCCTTGACCGCCAAGTTAAGAACTGTAAATGAAAGGGTAATTGTGCTAGAATTCCAGCAAAAAAGCTATTTTTGGTTGATCTTCTATGAAAACAGCCCTCATTACTGGCGCTTCCACCGGTATCGGTGTCGTCTTTGCCCGTCAACTTGCCCAACGGCAAATGGAGCTAATTTTAGTCGCTAGATCCAGAGATAAACTAGAACAATTAGCGGCGGAATTGGGGGAACAATACGGGGTAAAAGTGACAGTTATCGTTCAAGATCTGACCGTTGCTGGGGCGGGAAAGCTGGTATATGATACGGTGAACCAAAAAGGAATCAACGTTGATTTACTGGTAAATAATGCCGGTTTTGGTGATTATGGTGCTTTTAGCGAGCAGGACTTAGCCCGACAGTTAGAAATGATCCAGTTAAATAATCTGGTATTGGTGGAATTAAGCCACTATTTTCTCCGTCCCATGCTTGCTCGCACTGGTGGGGCAATTATCAATGTTGCTTCCATTGCCGGGTTTCAACCGCTGCCCTATCTTTCCGTCTATGCGGCGACAAAAGCTTTTGTCCTCAGTTTTAGCGAGTCTCTCTGGGCAGAAAATAAGGAGAAAGGCGTTGAAATCCTCGCTCTTTGCCCCGGTCCGACGGAATCCAATTTTTTTGAGGTGGCCCGATTTCCCAGTGCCTTTATGGGCAAAAACGGCCGGTTAGATTCGGCAGAAGTGGTGGTACAAGAGGCTTTAACTGCCTTGGCAAATAAGCGCCCCAACGTGGTAGCCGGTAAATTGACTAATAAAATTATCGTCAATCTGCCCCGTTTTTTACCCAGAAGTTGGATCGTGTCTTTGATAGAAAAGCAATTTAAGCTATAAGTAGAATAAAGCGAATTAAAGCAATTGCTGATAGGATTTTAAGGGAATACCTGTCCGGTTTCTCACTTCGATCGCCGAACGATAGACACCGTTTTTTTCTCTTTCGGCGACAATTTTATCAGCCACGGAAAAGTCAAGACCGAGATTGACTAATTCCGCAACGGAGTAGTAGTTTAAACAACGCCAAGAAACGTCAACTTCTTGGCGAATATCGTAGGCAAAGATAACCAAAGGTTCCAATTTTTTCAGATAATTTTCTGGTAAACCAGCCAGGAAGTGTAATTCTTCTAAATGGGTAAAAATATGTCCTTCGTTACGGACAGAAACGATATCATTGGCATAGACAATCGGCAACCCTAATTTATAAACCAGATCGTTGGTGGAACAGCTGTTAATATCAATTTTTTCGAGAGGAGAGGATGACTGTCCAGAATTGGTTCTATTTGCCGAAGCTATTGGATGGAAATTAAGCTGTTGACGGATGTATAAACCTAGGCCGATTTGGGCAAACCAAATTACGATAAAAGACTCTTGTGTAAGGAAAATAAGGGAGATAATTGTCAAAGCAATGCCGACGGATAACCAACTTTGGTTATTAGTTTTTTTGCCAGCATTAGCAATGGCAAGTCCCCCGAAAACTGGGACTAAGGACAGCCAGATCCACGGCTCGGAAGATTCGGGAGGGCGAGGAGAGAGATTAGACATATTTTTTTAAAGAGAATCTAAATATTTTCTGCGTTTTTCTTCGTATTCTTCAGCAGTAATAATTCCCTGATCGTAAAGTTTTTTAAGCTGGAGTAAAGTAGCGGTTTTTTGCTGGGCTGATTCTGGCAGTCTTCGCTCTGTACTGTTGGCGAGATAGTTAGGATTGTATTTAGCATCAAAAGCTTGATCTGACATGATGATTAAACCAATAAATTCAAAAAAAGCCATGATGCCAGGGATAAAAGTCCAGAAGAAAAGTAGATAGAGAATACCTGCAAAATTTTCCCCTAGATAAAACTTATGGATGCCAAGATAACCGAGAAAAAAGGCTAGTAAAGCCGCTATAGTTCTATTTCTCATAATTTTTGAGATTTCCCTAATTTAGCCAAAAGAAAGTATAAAACCACGATGCCTGTCTGTAATTCCAAGAGAGTAATATAACCCTTAACTAGATAATTTAATTCTAGGGAGGAATTAAAGGCAAAAACTAGCACACCCAAGACTAAAAAAGGCAGTAAACGCCAGCCAGACTTGGGTATTTTTACTCCCGTACTGTTAACCTGATTCATGGGCTAATTCTCTAGGTTGGTCTTTTTCGGTGATAGTCGCAAAATCTGGCTTTGTCAAGGGGTAGTTTGATTAACTTTTAGCATCTCAACCAGAATATTATGGGCATCCTTGGCTGATTCTAGGGTGCGTTCAAAAGGTATTCTAATTGTTTGACTCTCCCCTAATTTTTCTACGGCTAAATCCATACCTTCGGGATCGATGGATAGCATTTGAGCGGTTTCTGCATCGGTAATATTGCCGTAAACTTGAGCGTAGAAAAGCACGGCATCACCGTGATCCTTGTTCATGTGTTTACAAATGCGATCGCTAATGGCGGGAGTGATAGTTTCAGACATAATATTCCCGAAAAAAATCGATAATAAGGTGGGGACGGATAAAAGCTAGTTCTAAATCGAGGCCAATGGGGTGATATTAGCTAGGGTAGCGTAATTAATCGCTAATTGCCAGATAATTTGGGCGTGAGGATGGCAGGTATCAATAATAAGTTTAATATTATTTTCTTGACAAAAATCCTTAATTGTGCATTGCTCTAATTGTCCCACTTAAGGTCAATCGGGGTAGAGAGTAAGATCCGGGGCTACCCGCGCATTTAAATTGCCTGTTGAGATGAAACAAGAGGCAACAGTAAAGGGATTGGGAGAGATTGAGCTAATCTAAGGATAGGCGATTAAAATGCCTCTTAGCTTAAAACCCCACACCCTGCCCCCACCAAAAAACTTTTTTCAGTACACCCTATATATTTTATCGTTCACAACCGACAACAGAAGCGGTGTAGGTATTACCGATGTGCTGAATACCATTGACAAAAAGATTGACTAGAAAAGGTTGATCATTTGCCCGTACTGTGGCAGTAATTGTTAAGGGTTTATCGGGTTCGATTCCTACTCCATTAGTATTAAAAAATTCCTCGTTAGTTTGATCGCTATACTTGAGAAACAGCCGGATATCAAAGGAGGCAGCCCGGGGAACAGAAACCGTAACGATAAACCTCTGAAAACTTCTACCCCCCGGAACTGCCCAATCGGTATTCCAATTATTACGAGTTATGGTGACACCGAAAGGACCTGGAATAGTGGGTTGCGAGACGGTTTTGGTAATGTCACTACCTTCACCCCCTAATAAAGAAAGTGGCCGACAATTTTGCGCCGCTGCCGGTAGATGTGAGCTTAATAATACCGCCGATAGACCTAATAAACCAGTGATAGAGGTTAATTTTATCATTGATTTTGTCTCCAATTAATAGATAGAACCTGTTTAAAAATTATAGATGATCATGACGCTAAAAAAAACGGCGATTTAGCTTAATTGAGGTAAATTACCAGAAAAATGCCGATCATCAACCTGAATTCTCAAAAACTGGTTTAAAATTGATTCATAATTTCCATATAAATATGTTCTAACTGTACGGTCTGACGGGCGATAGAATCAATATTAATGCCGTCGAATGCCCGAATAATCTCGCTTAATTCTAGGTGTTCATCTAACCAAAAAGCTAAATCTTTGCCGTAAAATTTGGGAGTAAATCCTAATTGTTTACCTCGATTTATGGCCGCTTCTTGATCCTGGGTATCCATGATAATAATTTCTTTCGCAGGAATGTGCTGACGCAGCTGATTTAAATTACCTTCGGCAATAATACGACCTTGTTTTAAAATGCCGATACGTTGACAGAGACGCTGTGCTTCATCGAGGAGATGGGTAGTTAATAAAATTGTCATTCCCTGTCGCCGTAATTCTCCGATTAAATCCCAAATTTCATAACGAGATTCGATGTCTAAACCAGTAGTTGGTTCATCGAGAATTAATAATTTTGGCTGATGAACAATAGCCACGGCAATATTCATCCGGCGCTGCATTCCACCGCTTAAAGTTTCCACCGGACTACGGGCGCGATCAAGCAAATTTACTGCCGATAAACTGGCTTTAATCCGATGACGACGCTGGGGGCGATCGAGTCCATAAATCTGAGCAAAAAAGTTGAGATTTTCCTCACAAGTAAGGGATTTGTACAATAAATTTTCTTGTGGGGCAACCCCAATTAATTCTTTAGTAACTCTCGAAATTGGCAAATAATTAAAGGTAATTTCTCCCGATGAGGGTTTTAATAAATTACAAATTAAGTTAATAGTGGTGGTTTTTCCCGCACCATTGGGACCGAGTAAACCGTAAATTTCTCCCGCTTCAATATGAAAGTTTAATTGATCTAATACTAAGCGTCTTCCGTAATTTTTTTTGACATTATTAATAGTCAGCATTTTTAATAAAGTAATAAGGATAGTCAGACTTTTTTAGGCCATCAGCCGTCAGCTAGGTAATAGTACGAATAACAGGGAAATTGGCTAATTACACTGAAAAACTAAGAAGCTGAATAACTGATGGTGGGTTACGGCGAATAGATAAATTAATGATTAAGTCTGATAATTTGTCTCCGCCTAACCCACCCTACCTAACTGATAACCGATCACTGATCACTGATTTACAGTCGGCGTTCAAGGTTTAACATTTGTCGATAGGTAAGCCAACCACCTGCTACCATAGCTAGGGCAAAAAGACAGAGAAAGCGAAAATGAGAGCTAATATCTTGGAGATTTTCGCCCTTTGCCCAAACAGCAATTAAAGCTTCATTCATGTGGTAGATAGGGTTATATTTAGCCAGAGATAGAATATTGTCGGGGAATAAAGCAGTCGGGAGAAAAACGCCGCCTAAAATTAATAAAGGAACCCCAAAAGTTCCCACCAAAGCATTAACATCTTCTGTTCTTTTCGCCAGTTGAGTACCGAGGATAAATCCTAAACCCACATAGGCGGTGATACTAAGAAAAATAATTAATAATTCTAGAGGAATTGAGCCTTTAAAAGTGGCTCCATACTGTTTAGCAATAGAATAAACTAAAACTGTCTGACAGGCGGCAATCGCACAATGGGCGAGAAAAATGCCGATAAAATAGGAAACACCGCTTAAAGGCGATAAAAATAACCGTTTAATCGTTTGTTGTTCCCTTTCTGCCACTACCGTCGCCACGGTTCCCCCCAAACAACTAAAGAAAAGTGCCGCCCCGACGAGGGTGGGAGGAGTAGCCAGAGCCATTGCCTCAGCAAGCTCAATTTTGCCTTTTTCTGCCATAATATAGCCATTTAAGAGCAGGACAAGGATCGGGAAAATGCCCCAGAGGATTAAGCTACGCCCGCGCCGGATTAATTCCACTAAAATTCGTTGAGCGATCGCTAAAATTTCCTGCCAATATTTCATAGAATGTTAGTGTAATTGTTTCTCCCTGTAGAGAAATAAGTTTTTCTACTTTGTGACTTAGGGTTATTGTAAGTGTTCCAGAGCTTGATCGGCGCGCAATCTTACCACTATTTCCGCTTCTGTCTCCCGAATCTGTCCTAAAAGTTCCCGAATCGCCCCGCGAAATGCCGCCGCCGCAGTTCCTAATCCCTCCAATCCGACGATCGCCGCATATCTAACCACCCACTCTGGATCCCCTTGCAAAAGTTTCTCCAGTGCCTTAAAAACTGCCTTCTGAGCCTCAAAAACCCGACTTTCCTCCAAATCAGACCAAATTATATTTCCTAAGCCCCTAGCCGCCCCTCGCCGCACGCTAAAGGAAAAATCACTCACCGCCGCATCAAGCAATAAGTCCAATCCTCGCACATCGCCAATTCCTGCTAGGGCGCGGGTTGCCCAAGCTCTCGCCCCATAATTATAACCGTCTAGGTTGGCCAGTAAATAGGGAACCGCCGCTTTGCCGATGGCGATTAAACCATCCACGGCTGCCACGGAGGCACCGGGGTTGTTATATCTGAGGACATCGGTGAGGGTAGGTATTGCCGCCTCACTTTTGGCGGCAGCTAAGTTTTCCACGGCGGTTAGTAACCCATTGGCTGAGTCGGCTTTTTCGACGGCAATAATTAAAGTCTCAACGGTAGGAAGCATTGTTTATTAGTAGAGAGGATGAGGTTAGGGGTTGGGGTGTGGGGAAGTTGGAGAAGGGGAGAATAAATAAAAATAATCTCCTGAATACTGACTCGGAGAATACTGACTCCTAACTCCTGTCTCCTAATCCCACCAACAAACTTTTCAAGATAATTTTATCGCCAAACTTTTTTCTGTAAAATCTGACTAATTTTTTGGGGAAAAGGACAATCATCGGGAAAGTTAAAAGATTGATAATCTGGGTTATCTCGCAAGCTTTTTAAAGCCGTGGCATAGCAATCTAAAAATACTTGCTCCCAGTAGGGTTTTAAACTAGGAGAATCCGTCAAAAGTCCTTCTGGTTCCCGTTGACTGCGCCTAATAGTTTCTTGCCAACCTCGATAATCCTCAACGTAGTCAGTATAGCAAAGTTTGAGGCAGTGTGTTGACTTCTGCCCAAACTTTCTATCGTTCCAGATCAGCAGCAGCGAGTAACCTTCGCTATTGTACCAAAGACTTCACACCGTCCGCTACACTGGGGGTGTTATGCTGTTTGCTAAGGCCGTGGGGAACTTAAAATCCCATTTTGGGATTATTCTAAAATAGGTTTATCTTGGAAATGCTAACTCCTGTGCTCATTAAAGCACGATGAAATCTATTTTTAGCCCAGAGTACCATGTCTTTCGTCGATGCCTGATCGCCGCTCGTAAGGATGCGAATTTAACTCAAGCAGCCCTCGCTAAAGCCATCAAAAAGCCGCAATCTTTCGTTGCCAAATACGAGAATGGTGAAAGAAGATTAGATGTCGTTGAGTTCCTTCTGGTTAGTCGTGTAATCGGTGTAGATCCTTGCGAAATTTTAAGGCAAGTTGAGCAAGCTTGTCAGTCCACATCTTGTGGGGAAGGGTTATGAATACAGAAGATGTTATTAGCCTTGCATCGCAATATCTAGATGATTTGTCTGGACATAGATTTGACCTATTAGACATTGCTAGACCAATATCGGTTGCTGCAGCAGTTAATTTAGCCAAAGTAATTTCAAAGCTATCACCACTATTGGGAAATCTGATTGAATTTAACACTGTTGAGTTTTTGAATAAGCAGGAAATATTTGCGCCGTTTGGTAAATGGAAAAGGCAAGATCCAGGATTTCCTGATACTGTCTTCATGGGTAGCATCCAGCCTACCCCCGGATTAGAAATAAAAGCATGGTTCCCATTAGCTACTGAAATAACAGCCCGTTTCAAAGATAGTCAAAATCATTTTCAGTTTGATCAAACCTACGTTTCTCTAATAGCTTGGCTGCCGGAAGCGGTAATTTATGGCAAACCCAAGATTCTAGATGTATGCGTTGTCTCTGGCTTTTCAGTGGCTAAAGCGAGAGATGATCATTATCATAATCCTCCTGATTACCTTGTTCTAGAACCCGAAGATACAAGCCAAAGGAGAGCAAATTTGCAACAAACAAATACTAATGGATACAAATTTCAAGGGACGGACGAAGAACTATTTCAAGCTGAAGAAATAGTTAATTCTTGGGGAAATGATGGCAGGCTTTATAAGCCGACACAAGATTATCAAATGCTCTTGCGGGAACTGATCACTCGCTTCAAATATAGATTAGACACTAATTTTGCCAAAATGGACAGGATTTTACATCCAGGAATTGAGGATTTTAAAAAGCGTGTTTATCGAACACAGTTCTCTGGAATGGAAGTTGGACAGTGGAACAGGCTTTTAGCTAGTCGTCGAGAGGAGTTAATTAAATCTGCTTTCAGAGAACACCTTGGCATTAAAGAAGGGAACATTGATGAACTACTTGACTAAACCTTTTGACTCCATAATAGAAATAAGTTTCGTCAATTTCACAAGCGAAAGCTTTTCGATTCAGGATATTGGCGGCTAAAGAGGCACTGAAAAGCCCCCCAAATGGTTCCCAAACCACATCCTGTTCCTCACTTGAAGCTGCAATAATTAATTTCATCAGATCCAGTGGCTTTTGATTTAAGTGAACAGCTTTACCATCCTGAGACTTAATTCGTTCATCATCGCGCAAAGCTGAACGATCCCAAACATTTGTAAAACCATGAGGGCAATTAAATTTAGAGCGCATCTTCTCCCACTCTTTACCTGTTAAAGGACGCTGGCCATTTTTAGAAAAATAGGGTTTTCCCTCTGGGTTTCCGTGTTCGTTGGCATAGAAAACTAATTTTTCAAACATTTCGGGTGGGGGAAAATACCATAAATGTCCTTGATCAAAATATTTTCTTGTTGCCGCATCTGCGACACCACAAGCTAAATTAGCTTGACGCAAAGGTAAGCCCGATCTTAACCATTCCTTTCGGAGCCATTCTTTAAGTGTTAAGTCAGCAATTTTGACTTCTCTAACGTATTGGACGCAAACCTCTGTCACCACTGGAAAACGCCTTATTTTTTCTGTGTTGACATTACCTGCAATATGACCTTTTCCTTTATTCCATATATTACAATTAACATATCGCCAACCAAATTTCTCAAGTATTGGATGTACCACAGCCCAGCCAATTTCTGAGTTCCAAAACCAAAGAGTTGTATTTGGCAAGGCCAACTTAGACCAAGCTTCCACATGAGGTTCATACCATTCAGGTAGGTCAAGATGATCTGATGTATCACCTTCAAATCCTAAAAGACCGTAGCCTCCGTCTGAGATTATTACTATAGGTTGTTCCCAAGAATCATAATGTTCAATGCTATTACCAAGACTCAGACTAACACTACTGTTATTCCAAGCTGAAAAAGCAAGTTTCTCAGTAAGTTGGACAGTTTTGCCACGCCCAACAGTGCTTGTTGCTTTATTCTTCTTGATACTTGCCAGGCTATGGGAAGGCTCAGGTATATCCATGGATTTTTTTATCGTCTTATAAACAGTATGAATATCAATACTATATCCTGTTTTAGGATATTTGGCTACCCCATAAACCAATGACCTAGAAACTTAGCCTAAGACTACCAAACTTTCTATCTCCTCGAGCAAGTTTTCCCAGTCAACTTGAGCAAAGTTTTTTTGTTTTAACAGAGTGATTGTTTCGTTCAGCCAGCCAGCATAATCGGTTTGAATTAGCATAAAACCTCTGGATTTTATGAGTTTTAATTTTCCTAGAAAATAACCAATTATTGATAGCATTTCTCATAAAGATAAAGTATAACTGTATCGGACATTGTCTCAGATTTGACCGTCTTCTAAACCCACTAACAAACTTTTAAAGATAATTTTATCGCCAAACTTTTTTCTGTAACATCTGACTAATTTCTTGGGGAAAAGGACAATCATCGGGAAAGTTAAAAGATTGATAATCTGGGCTATCTCGCAAGCTTTTTAAAGCCGTGGCATAGCAATCTAAAAATACTTGCTCCCAGTAGGGTTTTAAACTAGGAGAATCGCTCAAAAGTTCTTCTAGTTCCCGTTGACTGCGCCTAATAGTTTCTTGCCAACCTCGATAATCCTCAACGTAATCAGTATAGCAAAGTTTGAGGCAGTGTTCTAAGATGGTGGTTAACCGGTTGCGGAGTTCACGTTTTTGACTTCTGCCCAAACTTTCTATCTCCTCGATCAAGTTTTCCCAGTCAACTTGAGCAAAGTTTTTTTGTTTTAACAGAGTGATTGTTTCGTTTAGCCAGCCAGCATAATCGTTTTGAATTAGCATAAAACCTCTGGATTTTATCCGTTTGAATTTAGATACAAAATAACCAATGATTAATTACAATAAACTATCCATTAAAGTGAGAATTTCGGAGATATTTTCCTGGCTAGAATTAGTTTTTAGATGGTTTTCTAAAAGTTCCTTGAGAGCAACCAGTTTCAGACTATTTTCCGCCAAAGTATTAGCGATCGCAGGGGCAGCCGGCAGATAACCCGTAGCGCCCAAATCCATTAAAGCAGAACGACGCAGCTGTAATTCTTCCCCTTGCAAGGCCTTAATCAGAATATCGCCATAGTCGGGGTTAGCTGTGAGTTGATAGAGGGCGCGGGCAGCTGCATAACGCACTTTTTCGACGAAATGCTTTAAAAACGGTTCTATAAGGGGAATCGCTGCCGTCGCTTGCAGGGTTCCCAAGGCCTCGATAATCGCCTCGTAGGGTTGGACTAAATGGGGTTTTCCCGCCACCAAAACAGCCCCTTCGATGCCACCCTCTAATAGTTTCTTTAAAGGTGCGATCGCTATTCGATCCTGAAGCATTGCCAATGCTTGGGCTGCCGATTCGCGCACATAATAATCCTCGCAGTCGAGACAGGCAATTAATGCGGGAAGACAACTGAGATCATCTAATTTCCCTAAAGCACTGGCAGCGTTGCGTCGCAGGGGATAACCGCCGTCGGGAGTGCGATCGCTTTCGTCCTCTAAAGCGGCAATTAAGGCCGAAATCGCCTCCGGTTGACGAACACGAAATCTACCCAACCACCAAGCGGCATAATAACGCGCTCCTAGGTCTTCTCTTTGCTGGATATTAGCGATCGCTTGTTCAACAGTATAGGCCGGATTATCGACGGGAGGAGAGTAAGAATCGCTCATAGACAAGTGAAAATGGGTGTGGGGTGTGGGGTGTAGGGAAGGAAACCTCTTTCATCTCTGGTGGTGAAAATTTTTTCATCGGGACTGCCGACCGCCTCCTGACGACCGACTCAGTTTTTCATAGTCGCCGCACCCTTGCCAATACCAGAATAAATCAAACCCCGTTGAGCATCGAGACTAATGATCACCCCTTCGCGGATAATTTTCGTGGCATCTTTAACCCCGACAATCACAGGAATACCCAATTTTAAACCGATAGTAGCGGCGTGATTGTTCATCGCGGTATCCTCGGTGATAATTCCGCCAGCTTTCCGCATCATATCCACATATTCGGCGCTGGTGGTGGGAACGACTAAAATCTCCCCACTACTAAAACTACCCACTTCCCGAGCATTATGGGCCACTCGCGCCCGGCCACTAGCCACACCCTGGCCGATACCCGTACCTTTGCCCAAAAGGGATTTTACCACTTCCACTTTAATTAAATCCGTGGAACCGGCCACCCCTTGCAGAGTTCCCGCCGTCATCACTACTAAATCACCATCCGCGAGGAGGTTATTTTCCTGAGCAAGATTCATCGCCACTTGAAAAGTTTGGCTAGTGGAGGGTAAATCGAGCAATAACATCGGTTTTACGCCCCAAACTAGCTGTAACTGCTGTGCCACTTCCCGATGGGGAGTAACGGCTAAAATCGGGGTTTTAGGGCGAAATCGGGAGACATTACGGGCAGTAGAGCCAGTTTTTGTCAGGGTAATAATTGCCGCTGCCCCCAATTGTTCGGCAATTTGACTGACTGCCGAGGAAATAGCGTTAGGAATCGATTGTTTATTGTTAGAGCGAGCGGCACTATTGATCTGTTCCCGTTCGATCCTTTCGGCAATGCGGGCCATGGTTGCCACCGCTTCGATGGGATAATGACCCACAGCCGTTTCATTAGAAAGCATGACCGCATCAGTGCCATCTAAAATCGCATTAGCCACGTCCGAAACCTCGGCGCGGGTGGGACGGGGATTACTGGCCATACTGTCAAGCATTTGAGTGGCGGTGATAATCGGGATGCCTAGCTGATTAGCGGTATTAATCAGGCGTTTTTGCAGGATTGGCACGTCTTCGGCCGGTAATTCTACTCCTAAATCTCCCCTAGCCACCATCACACCATCACAGAGGGATAAAATTTCCTCCATTTCCTCGATCGCTTCGTGTTTTTCAATTTTAGCGATTACGGGGATAGATTTACCCGCACTGGCGATTAATTCTTTAATTTCGAGAATATCTTGGGGATTACGCACAAAACTAAGGGCGATCCAATCCACATCCCACAACAGTCCGAACATTAAGTCTTTTTTGTCCTTATCGGTTAAAGCTTTTACCGACAGATAGACGTTGGGAAAATTTACCCCTTTATTACTGGATAAGACACCCCCAACCACTACGCGACAGGAAAGATCACCTTTCAGGCGATCCACTGATTCCACCCGCATTTCGACTTTACCATCATCGAGGAGAATTCTTGAACCTTCTGGGACTTCTTGGGCCAGAGAGGGATAGCTAATGGAACTGATTTCCTGATTACATTCCACATCCCTAGAAGTAAGGATAAAGGGTTCCCCCGGTTTCAGGGTGATCGACCCACAGGCAAATTTACCTAAGCGAATTTTTGGACCCTGTAGATCCTGAAGGATGCCAATCGGTTGATTGAGTTCAAAGGCTAACTGACGGATCAAGTTAATGCTGTGACGATGGTAATCGTGATCGCCATGGGAAAAGTTTAATCTAAATGTCGTTGCCCCCGCCTTGATCATCTGACGTAATGTTTCCTTATTTTGCGAGGCTGGGCCAATCGTGGCCACAATTTTAGTGCGACGGGGGAAAGACAGAGAGTGCATAGATAAGCAACTAAATAGGCGAAGTAAGTATAGCGGCGTTTGGTACGCTTCGCTCATCTTCTCATAAATAGTTATACCCAGTGAAAAGTTAAAACTAAAAAAACGGTGAGATCTACAAGTCCCACCGTTTTTTCAAGTCCGTCAACTCAGCTTAGAAACGGAAAGTTGTCCGGAGAACACCAACAAAAATGGTGTCGTTATTACGGTTGTTAGCATTGAAGATCGCATAAGCACCGGGGGTAATCAGAATATTTTTGGTGACTGGGAACTTATACTGAGCTTCTACCATGTAGGAAGTGGAATCTTCTTTGTCGGAACGGGGTACTTGACCACCACCTAAAGAGAAGGCCGCACCTTCGGCAAAGAGGTCGAGGACGGAAAGATTAAGGTTCCAAGACCAGATACCAGTGTTATTGTCTCCGATCGCATTATTAACACTAGTGGCCGAGGCATTGGCATAACCCCCCCATGCCGCTAGATTTAAGACTCCCGGGATAACCTGGGCGCTCGCTTGAAGACCGAAACGGTCAGCTACAGTGGGAACGTTACCGAAGGGACGCTCAGTCAGAGGGCTGCTGACGTTACCGAATAAACCAGAACTCATACTAGCCGCAGTTTGATAACTGCGAACGTAAACGAAGTTAATATCGGCAAATTTGATGAAGGAGAAACCCACCTGAGCGCCAGCACTGTAGGAACCGTTAAATAAACCGCTACCGGGGTTAGGATTGCTGGCACCATTAGTCCCACCATCAGCTAGGTAGGTTCCTGTGACTTGGAAAACATCCCCGATATTAAATCTGACCGCCGCACCAACACCAGAAGGACCACGGAAGACGATGTTATTGTAGCGTTGACCGCGAGATAAAGCACCTGTACCGCTATCGGCGAGGAAGGGGTTCGCCGTAATAAAAACGTCATCTAGGTTTAACTGGTTAGCACCAACCCAAACGGTGATGTTACCGAAGGGAGTACCGATGGGAGCGCGGTAGAACAAGTCATCGATGGTGACATCGTTGTCACGACCGTCATCGTATGCTAGACGGGTCATGTTGGTTCTCGTCGGTCCGTTTTGGTTGAAAGTGGTATTAAAGTTACCTGCTTGTAAACGGGTTCTTAACAAATCTTTACCAGTGAAGCTGGTTTCAAAGTTGAGTCGTACCCGGTTATTAAACACTGCTTGGGTCTGATCTTGATTGCTGCCATCAGTAACTGTCCCGTTGGTATTGGTAACGGAAGCTTGACCACCCCAGCTATCGGCGATACTGAAGATTACCTCACCTCTGAGTTTGGTGGTGGTAGAAAATTGATTATTTTCCAAGAAAGCAACGCGCTGTTCCAGGTTATCTACTCTAGCTCCTAAAGCCGCTAGTTCGCTTTCAAATTCTTGAACAAGACGTTTTAATTTATCGATATCTTCCCTGAGTACCCCGACACCATCTTGAATTAAACGTTCCATGACGTTTAAACAAGCGTTTAAACCTGCGGCAAATTCCCAACGAGTGGTGGCGCGATCACCGCGGAAGGTCCGGTCGGGAAAACCAACGATACAACCGTAACGTTCCACAAGACTTCTTAATGCCTCGTAGGCCCAAGCGGTGGGAGATACGTCCCGCAGTTGGTTAACGCTAGTCACCTGGGACATGGAACCCTGATAAACACCCGTATTAATCTGCTGACTATTTTGGGCGCGTTGAATGCGATCGAGTTGTTGCTGCGCCGCTGGATCAATTTTAAGTTGAGGTGTACCAGGCATAGTTTGCGCTACTGCGCCGCCAGCCGCCGCTACGGAAGCACCTAATACTAAAGGAGTTACCTTTACCAAATTCTTGAATAGTTTTGACATGGGTCAATCCTCACACCTTATTTTATGGATTGAATGGACTATGAATACAAACAGACTATATATTTAGCCTGGATCATACTCACATTCTATGCCAATTCCCTCTTGCCTAGGTTAAGTTAATTTTATGATATGACAGAAAAATTTCTGTCTGATATTATTAAGATTAGGACTTACGCACTTTACCAATTCACCATGATGTGCATCAACGAAAATCCGTCGTTTCAGACTTTTGGCGATTAACTTCCCCACGATAGCGATCGCTCAAAAATCCTCAAGAAATCACGTTATACTAAATCCGTTGAGTATGGGCTACATATCAGGACAGGCAAGAGGCAAGAGGCAAAAGGGGGAATAAATAATCAGTCTTTAATAACCGGATTTAGTATTAAAATGCCTGAAACCCATAATCCATCCATATTTAGTCAATCCTGTCAATGGGTAAGTTCTAAAGATTTTGTTAAGATATCAGCCATCAGCCTTTTCAGTGATCAGTTATCAGTGATCAGTTATCAGATGTGAGTTTTCAGTTGACTGATTACTGTTGACTGATCACTGATAAAATCTCCGCACTCCCCTAACAATAGTTGTGTGAACGAGGGTGGTTAATATATTGCTAGACTTTGGGGTTAGAATATAGCTCGATGCCTAGAGTTAAAAACAGCAGGATTGCTTCTGAAAGCTGAGGGCTAGAGATAAAGACTCGATTCTTGAATTTAAGCACCGAGAAGGGAGATAAAGATGGTCAATTTTGGGCTGAATTCGGCCAGTATCTTAGGAATTTTTCTGGCAGTGGCCGGAGCGGGATTATACTTCCTGCGCTCGGTGCGGCCAGAACTTTCCAGGGATCATGATATATTTTTTGCCGCCGTTGGTTTACTGTGCGGTTTGATTCTACTTTTTCAAGGGTGGCGACTGGATCCGATTTTGCAATTCGGACAATTTTTGCTGACTGGGGCAGCGGTGTTTTTTGCCTTCGAGACGGTAAAATTGCGGGGTTTAACCACGGAACAGGCCCGCCGCGGCACGTCTTTTGTGGATGAACGTCCTGTGAGTCGGGAATATCGGGCCGAATTAGAACCCCTCGACACCTACGAACCAGAGGAAGGTTACGAAGATAATCCCCGTTTACGCGGTTACGATGATCCCCGCTCTTCCCGCACTTCTAGTTATCAGGACGAGGAACCCCGCAGCACCCGCACCCGTCGGCCGGCCGATCCTAGCAGTCGCAAAACGGCTAATCGTCGTCCCCGCAATAGTTCCCCCACTAGCGATCGAGATGTTTATGATCAGCGCCGTAGCGGTGATGATTGGGAAGAAACCAGTCCCCGTCCCCGTCGTCGTCCCGCTAGTGAAGAGACGAGCAGTAAACCGCCCCGCACTAGCCAAAAACGTCGTCCTCGCCCAATAATTGAGGATGATCTGCCATTTAAAGGGGAATACGTCGATTATCAACCGATCGATCCTAGGGATGCTGGCGATCAAGAAGATTGGAAGAGACCGGATAATAGTGAACGGGAGTCGAGTAATGATAATCCGACTAGGTTTGATTATTAAGGAGTAGGTCCGATGACCAAAGCTCCCTTTTTCCTGTTTATCTGCTTGTTTTTAGGGGTTATAGGCGGTTGTAATCTCAATAACCCTGGTTCATCTACAGGAACCCTAAATAGTCGCTATAATGACGAAAAACCTGCCCTGAGCGGTGATGGTCGTTGGCTTGCTTTGCTGTCTAATCGTCGCGGTACTAATCAGATTCTGCTGTATGATTTGCAGACAAAACAATACCAGGCCCTAGGGGGATTATATACGGGTCAAGAAATTACCGATAGCCCCAGTTTAAGCCAAACGGGGCGTTATCTGGCTTATGTGGTGATTATTGAGGGTCGTCCCGTCATCGCTTTATATGACCGCATTACCGATCGTTCTGAGTTATTGAGTCAAAATTATCGCGGTTGGTTGCGAAATCCCCGTCTTAGTCCCAATGGTCGTTATCTTGTCTTTGAGTCCGCTCGTCGGGGACAATGGGATGTGGAGGTTCTCGATCGCGGTCCGAATATCGAGTTAGATCTTCCCGATGGCAGTCCCGTTGAAAGTCCCAAACCGTGAAACGTTATTTTTTTATTAGTCTTGTTGCTGTAATTAGTTTGTTAACTGGATGTGCGGGTTATCCCAGTTTATTGTCTTTTCCTTTCGATCGAGGGGGGAGAAGTTTAAACAGTGCTGCTAGTGAATTAACTCCCTATCTTGCCTCTCGCTATCTCGTTTTTGCCTCCGATCGCAATGGTTCCCAAGCTATCTATCTTTTTGATGCCATCGATCGCCGTTTATTGCCTTTACCCGGCCTCAATTCTCTCGATCAGATCGCTTCTAGTCCTTCCATTAGTGAAGATGGTCGTTATATCGTTTTTACTGCTAGTCGTCAGGGAAAAACGGCTATTTATCTGTACGATCGACAAACTCAACAGAGAAGGGAAATTGCTCCCGATCTGCTCGCGGAAGTACGCAATCCGATCATCAGTGCCGATGGTTCTAAAGTGGCTTTTGAAGCGGCAAAAAATGGGCAATGGGATATTATGATTTACGATCTATCTGGACGGGTATTAGTCAATGAAAATCAGTGATTATTAGACCTCTTGTAAAAATCAA
The DNA here is from genome assembly GCA_007095475.1 of Microcystis aeruginosa Ma_QC_C_20070703_M131. Taxonomy (GTDB): domain Bacteria; phylum Cyanobacteriota; class Cyanobacteriia; order Cyanobacteriales; family Microcystaceae; genus Microcystis; species Microcystis aeruginosa_I. The sequence continues at coordinate 22,946 of SFCA01000069.1, forward strand.
AAATTGTTGTTAGGGTTAGGAGTCCGTAGCCGGTAGTCAGTAGTCAGGAGAATGAATAATAATCAATTAAATGGTATATTGACAGATTTTATGCCATTTAATCCTTATTTTTGCCGTTTTTGAACCCTCAAAAATTATCTTAAACCCATAGCTTTTAGTCGATGTTCTAGAAATTGTTTTCCCTGTTTTTCCCCGTCAGCAATCAGACGCTGGATATTGGCAGGAGAGCGATCGAGTTTACTTTCATAGTTGAGACTATTGGCCAATTCCGCCGACATTTCGATCATAGGAATATGATAATTCTGATCGAGATCTTCTGGGAAAGATTTAGGAATTTTTAATGGTTCTGTTAATCCGATCTCGCTCAAAAATTCCTCTTTAAAGGCTCCTTTGAGAAATAATTGATTGAGAAAGTCAATCTGATCGAGACCTTGAAATAGGGAAACATTGCCTTCTAATTCATTACGGCGATCAGCAATATCATCGGATTGCACGGGGATCTTATCTCTAGAGGTGGGATTAATTTTAATTACCCAAATTTCATCGGGAATATTTTCGATTCCAACAAATTCACGGCGAATTAAAGAACGGATGGGGGGATTATCGGAAAATAGTCCATCCCAGTAGGCCATAGTTTCAATGGTGACAGCAGGAAAAATGTTAGGAACACAAGCAGAAGCTAGGATATGTTCAATTTTAACTGCTTCCTGGCGCGAGTTAAATTTACTTAATTTTCCTGTGAGGATATTACAGGCCCCCATTAATAAAATTGGTGGTTCTGGTTTAGCTCCCCAAGTGGCTAATTCCGAGAAGTCAATATGCGCTCTTAGTAACTGATCAAAGTTGGTAAAGCGACTGCGTAAACCATAGGTAGCTATAGAAAATAAGGTTTTAGTAATCGGAGAGGAAGGACTGAGATTATACTGGGGAATTAATCCTTTGCTGGCCAATTCTAGAGCTTTAATAGCTGAGTCATTAAATAGTTGTTCTTGGGGAGTTCGAGCGCTATTATCTTCCCAAAAATCAATCATTCTTTTCCAAACGATGCTATCACCTTTTTTGAGAGCATACCAGGTGAAAAAGGCACAGATAGCACCGCCAGAAGTACCACTGAGACTGACAATATTAAAGTAATCTTGTACTTTATTGTCAAATAATGCTTTTAATGCACCGGCAGTAAAAGCAGTTTGACTGCCGCCTCCCTGACAAGCGATCGCGATTTTGGCTTTCATAAATATCCTTATCTCCTGAATGGCTTCTATCTAAGTCCTAAGTAGGGAGGCACAATTATTTGTAGGATGGGTTAGCGGTAGCGTAAACTATGCGGGCGTTGGGTTTCATGCTTCAACCCAACCTACGTTCATCTTATATTTAATTCCACCCACCTACTTAGGGCTTTTAATTTAAGGTTAATTGAAAACTTAGAATCGGATGCAAAAATATAGAAATTTTTCTTATTTTCAGAACAGCTGCTCGGTAGATTTTGCTATCACTTCTAGAAAAGGATAAGTAGGTAGGTATTAAAAACTTTCAGATGCCCCCCTTATTAAGCTATCCATTAGTCGGATCTTTCTTAACAAAAAGAGAAGAAACTTAAAAAAAGGGGAAACGATTGATAGGTATAGTTTTGAAAGAAGGAATCAAGGTGGAGGTGAG
>SFCA01000007.1:0-6213 GCA_007095475.1 Microcystis aeruginosa Ma_QC_C_20070703_M131
TGCATTTTTTTCCTAGCGGTTTCTAGGCTATCACTAGGAGACATTAATTCAATGACAAAATCGGGAGATAGAGGTAAAAATCTTTCCTTTTGTTGTGGGGTTAAAGCTTGCCATTTTTCTAAAGGTATCCAAGCAGCATCGGGAGAGCGATCGGCCCCATTCGGTAGTTTAAATCCTCCAGAAGAATCAAAAACCACACCTAATTTATTTAGGTTATTCCATAACCATAATTGGGCAGTGATTCCAGCGTTAGAATTGCTGGTTTCTCCTCCAGTCGGTGGCATAATAATTAAATATCCTTTTGCGCTCCGTTCCAAACGTAAATCTCGGTTATCCTGACAAAGTTGAAAGAACTGTTCATCGTTGAGTTGCCAAGATTCAAATTTAACTTCTACTGTCATTATTATCCCCAGCCTACTCTCGTCTAACATTTATGGTAACGTTCTAGGGCAAGAGATGTTCCTGGATGAAGTTAGTGTAAACATCTCCAGCTAAAAAGGCGGGAGTTTCCAATATTTTACGATGGAAATCAATAGTCGTCGGTACTCCCGTGATCGCACATTCCCGCAGGGCGCGTTTCATGCGTTTAATCGCAGTTTCGCGATTTTCTCCCCAGACAATTAACTTACCAATTAGGGAATCGTAATAGGGGGGGATTTCGTAATCGGTGTAAACGTGGGAATCCATGCGGACACCAGGACCACCGGGGGGCAGATAACCGCTAATTTTGCCGGGGTGAGGGCGAAAATTGCGATCGGGATCCTCGGCATTAATGCGACACTCGATCGAATGCCCTCTAAATATCACCTGATCTTGCTTGATTTGCAGTTTTTCGCCCTGTGCCACCCGAATTTGTTCTCGGATCAGGTCTATCCCCGTGATCATCTCCGTGACCGGGTGTTCTACCTGAATACGGGTGTTCATTTCCATGAAGTAAAAATTACCGTGTTTATCGACTAAAAATTCCACGGTTCCCACCCCGACGTAATTAATCGATTTAGCGGCTTTAACGGCGGCATTACCCATTTTTGAGCGTAAATGGGGCGTTAAGAAGGGGCTAGGTGCTTCTTCTAGCAGTTTTTGGTGTCGTCGCTGAATCGAACAGTCTCTTTCTCCCAAATGGATTACGTTACCGTGACTATCGGCCAAAATCTGAAACTCGATATGTCGGGGACATTCGATAAATTTTTCTAGATATACTCCCGAATTGCCAAAAGCGGCTTCTGCTTCCCCTTGGGCGGCTTTTAACATATCACCTAGTTCATCTGCACTCTTGACAAGACGCATCCCACGCCCACCACCGCCAGCAGTGGCCTTAATCAGCACAGGATAACCGATGTCATCAGCGATACGCTTTGCTTCCGCTTCTGAGGTAATTAAACCACCACTGCCGGGGATAGTGGCAACTCCCGCTTTTTGCATGGTTTTTTTAGCGGTGGATTTATCGCCCATAGCCAGGATAGCACTGGGAGACGGACCGATAAAAGTTAACTGATGATCGGCACAAATTTCGGCAAAGCGGGCGTTTTCTGCCAAAAAACCGTAACCGGGATGGATGGCCGTGGCGTTGCGTGTTAGGGCAGCCGAGATGATATTAGGGATATTTAAGTAACTTTTGCTGCTCGGAGGCGGGCCAATACAAACACTCTCATCGGCCAGTTGAACATGAAGGGCATGGCGATCGATGGTAGAGTGGACGGCAACGGTTCTAATGCCCAATTCTTCGCAACTATGAAGGATTCTTAAGGCGATTTCCCCGCGATTGGCGATTAATATCTTGGCAAACTGCATTGGACGACCACAAGATCAGGACTGGTGTGATAGGCGACTATTTAGTAGAATATCTGGTTTTGTTACCTTGGGGGAAATCGGGAAGTATTTTCAGTGAACAGTAAACGGTAATCAGTGAACTGAAAACTCACATATGATCACTGACTCCTGACGACCGACGACCGACGACTAAAATAACTGACTCGGTCTTCCTCCCCGGTCAAGATTGAAAGCGATAAGCTAGAGTGTGAGAAGTGAAAACCTTTTAATCTCGTTTCGCCCCTAGAGGATAATAGCTCGATGTTGCGAATTATCACAGAGCCATGGTCAGCCAGAACGGAACTGAGACGAATTCGGGAACGGTTCGACGATCCAGAAATTCGGGAAAAAGAATCGCTTGTCCGAGAGATTGTCGATCAGGTGCGACTCGCTGGCGATCGCTCGTTAGTGGATTACACGCAAAAATTCTATCAACAGTCCCTTAATCTACAACAACTGAAGGTGAGTGGCTCGGATCTGGATGCTGCTTATCAACAGGTGTCCCAGGACTTATTAAATGCGATCGCTGTTGCCTGTGCAAAAATGGAGGCTTTTCATCGTCAGCGTCTTCCCAAAGCTTGGGTGCAGTTTCCTGAGGATGGTACAGTTCGAGGGAAACGTTATCAACCGGTTAACAGTGTGGGAATTGTCGTTCCCGATGGTAAACGTGCCTATCTCAGTTTATTGCTCCAACAGGCGATTCCAGCCAAAATAGCGGGGGTTAAACGGATGGTGATGGTGTCTCCCGCTGATGAGCATTTACGCATCCATCCGGCGATTTTAGTGGCAGCCCAATCGGTGGGTATTAGTGAGATTTATCGGGTGGCTGGACCACAGGCGATCGCCGCTTTAGCCTACGGGACAAAAACGATCGCTCCTGTGGAGATGATTGCTGGAATAGGTGATTTTTACACTAATTTGGCTAAAAAACTGGTTTCTGACCATGTAAAAATCGATTATCTCTCTATTACTTCTGATTTAGTTATTATTGCCGATAGTCAAGCTAATCCCAGACAGTTGGCCCTAGATTTATTAGCGCAAGCGGAACAGTATTCCCTAGCGGCAGCGATTTTATTGACGACGGATAAGGCTTTAGCCCTAATAGTACAGGAAGAAGTGCAAAAACAGTTACAGATACATCCCCAGAGATTGTTAACGGAAAAAGCGATCGCTCATTATGGTTTAATCGTGGTGGTGGAATCGTTGGAGAAAGCGATCGAATTATCGAATCTTTTTGCTCCTACCCATTTGTCCTTAATGATCGATGAACCTTGGGAAAAGCTATCTTCCGTGAGACAATCGGGAACTATTCTCCTCGGTTCTACTACTCCAAAAGCGGTGGCTGATTATTTGGGTTGTCCCGTGGGAGTGGAAACTTTTCTCGATTCCGCCACTTTGATCGAATATCCTGCCGATTCCTTCGCCTCGATAGCCCATAATCTGCAAATATTAGCGCAAGCGGAGGGCTTTACGGCAACGGACGCAGGTATAGAATCCCGAGGTCAGGACAGAACCTAGAAAAAACCAGTAATGATTTGGTAGTAGTGGTTAGCAATACCTAGGAAAATTACACTTTCACCACGTTGCTAAAAGAGATTTTCAGGTAATCATCTTCCATTTTTGCTCCGGAAGGTTTCAGGGCTGCTAAAGCTTGGGGCAAGACTAAATTACGACGGTGATTACCAATGCGAATATTTAACTCATCCCCAGTTTTATTTAGTTGTATTTGTTCCTTGGGTATGCCGGGTAAATATAATTCCAGACTGTAATTATTTTCCTGTTGAACTACCCGAATGGTGTTTTCTTGGTAATAAACCTTAGTCGGATCCTCCCCGGCAAAAAGAGTTTCTTTCAGTCTTTCCAAAGCGGGTAAACCACACATTTCTTCGGAGTAGAGAGGAACTTCTTTAACCGGTAAAGGATGAAAATTATCGTAAATTTCCTGTTTATAACCCTGTTGATTTTCTTTCCAACGAGCAAAGAAAGGATCGGTTACTTTGTCGGGAATAATCCGATTAGCAATAATTAAATCGGTGGAAACATTATAGAGACTTAGGTAGGCATGGGCGCGTAAAGACTCCTTAATCACCATTTTTTCGGGGTTTGTCACCAAACGTACCGAGGTTTGAGTATTATCGGTCAAAACCTTTTCTAAAGCCTCGATCTGCTCGTAAAACTCGTAGGGAGCATCCATAACTTCCTTGTCCGGTAGGGAAAAACCGGCGATCGGTCGAAAAAAAGGTTCCACCAGTGGTCGCAATGCCACCGACATTCCCTGTAACGGTTTGTAAAATCTTCTCATGTACCAACCGCCCACTTCTGGCAAACTCAGCAATCGTAAAGCTGTCCCCGTCGGTGCGGAATCGATAATCAACACATCATAAGTACCCTCATCGTAGTGGCGTTTCATGCGAACTAAGCCGAAAATCTCATCCATTCCGGGTAAAATCGCTAATTCTTCCGCTTGCACTCCATCTAAACCCCTAGCTTGCAATACCTGAGTAATGTAACGTTTTACTGCGCCCCAGTTGCCTTCTAATTCCATTAGTGCATCTAATTCTGCCCCCCAAAGATGGGGACGTACCAAACGAGGATCGTGACCTAATTCGAGATCGAAACTGTCAGCGAGAGAGTGAGCGGGATCGGTGCTGAGAACTAGAGTTTTATAGCCAAGTTCGGCGCAGCGGAGTCCTGTAGCGGCGGCGACGGAGGTTTTACCCACGCCTCCTTTACCGGTCATGAGAATTACACGCATGGGGGCTGATTCTAAGAAAATTTACATTACTTATTCTTATTATGACGGGAAAGTTAACAAATTGAGGACAAGAATCAGCATTCTTGGCTATAGAATTCCACTCCCCGACCATCACCCCGGGGAATTAAGCTCTGTTCAAAAAATTGCTGACAGCGATTTTCGGCATCAGCGACGAGAACTTTGGCAAAATGACCCTTTTCGAGAACTTCTTGCCTTGAACGTTGTTCGTAGGCATAGATAATCAAAATATCTCCGGGTTGACAGAGCAGAGCCGCACCACCGTTGGGGCAAATTTCCCCGGTTTGGCCGGGAAAAACGTAGGTGGAAAAGCGCTTACCATTGCTAAGATTGACCACATCCACCTCTTCAAGCGGCAAAATACCGACCCGCTCAATCAATTCTCGATCGATAGTGATACTGCCGACATAATCGACGTTAGCCTCGCTGACGCGCACTCGATGGAGTTTGGCGTGCATTAATCGAATTGTTCCCATGTATTTTGTCCTATTTCCCCCAATTACTTCAATTATTATGCTCTCCCAGTGGGAATGTTTACTAAAAAATCTCGGTCAATGGCAAGGTTCTTTTACCCGTCTGTCTCCCCAAGGCGATTCCATCGAAGATACCCCGACTTTGGTATCTTTGCAAGGCATTAATAATAATCGATCGATTCGTCAATTGGTCCGCCGTCTCTACAGCGATCGAGTGCCAGAAGATTTAATTTTAGAGTATAGTTCTCTCCATCAGGGTATTCTATTTAGCCAGACGGGAGCTTTTTGTCAAGGTTCTCTATATTTTAGTAGTTTTTCCTCACAATTCGGAGCAGAATTTGGGTTAATCTCTGGGGAAAGACGATTGAGAATCGTACAGTTATTTAATGAGCACTGTGAGTTCGATCGCTTGACTTTAATTCGGGAAAAGTTAGTTAATTCTCAGTCACCAGAAAGACCGATGTTAACGGTGGAGCAATTACTGGGTCAATGGCGAGGACAGGCGGTGACAACGGGACGCGATTTTTATAATTTTCCTGCCTATTCTACCCATATCTCGATCGAGCGTCAGGGAGATAATTATCTCTCGCAAACTTTGACTTTTGGTGATCATCAAATTACTTCTAGCGCTCGTATCGAGGGACAAAGATTGTTGTTTGAAAATAGTCCGCTGCCGATGCAAATCCTGCTACTGCCGGATGGAGCTTCCTGTAATACACCTCTGAAAATTACTGCCGGTCATCCTTTTGTTTTAGAGGTGGGTTGGTTACTTTCTCCTACTCAAAGACAGCGCTTAATTCGTTCTTATGATCAGAAGGGAGAATGGACGGGTATTACTCTGGTGACGGAGGAAAAGGTGTTTTAATGTAAAAAATAAACAGTTATCGGTGAAAAGAAAAGATAGCACTGTTAATGCTATTGACAGTATTTGATTTAAACAAAAGAAGAATACAAATATTTATTAAATTGTAGCCCAGAATACTTTGGTGGTGATTCGGTAGTAGTGATGGCGGCTTAATCCTTTGCTTTGCTGTGCATTGTAGTCACGGATAAAATACCAAAGGGTTCCCCAACGTGATTCTCCATTCTTTTAGAGAAAGATAGACTCTCTCTCACCAGCCGAGAAATCCTTTGTCGAAAGGTATTATTTAATCTTTC
>SFCA01000070.1:0-4243 GCA_007095475.1 Microcystis aeruginosa Ma_QC_C_20070703_M131
TTAGGGTCTCAAAGCCCCCCTAGCGGCCACCGAGAAAACCTTCACCAGCTAAGTATTTTTACTCAAGTCTCTGGCGGGGGACAGCTTATGTGACAGTTGAGGGTGCGGAATGTGGGATAGAGGGTTTAAGCGATCGAGTTAAAGTTATAGAGAACGCGGCGGGAAAAACCACCGATCTCGCCGAAAAAGTCGGGGAACTGAAAAACTGGAAACAGATCGGGGTAGTGGTGATCACCGCTTTGCTCAGTTCGATCCTCAGTGGTGTTACGGGTGGGGTAATCGGTTGGCTAATCCGAGCGGCGAAAGTTAATCCCTAATGGCGTTGCCGAATCAAGAATATGAATGCTGATTTTGCCCCCGTCCACCAGTCAACCTCGTCCTAGGTTTTAAAAATTGCCCAAAAAGACAGGTAATAATTATCCCCAAAATACTCTAGGGAGTAACCTAAATAACCAACCTTAAAAAAACTCTCTGCTACACTTGAGTCAGTAGATGCACCCTGATGAAAAAGGAGAGTCAAAGAAAGCTCTCCTTTTTTTTTGTTGAGAAAGCAATCCGGGGGGATTTAGCTGCGGTTAGCAGGTAGTTTCGCCTTGCGTGCCATGTCTTTGAAACCATTCAAACTTGGACCAGGGCGACGGCGAGACATACTGGGAGTAATCAAGTATTTTGTCGCAAATTCCACTTCTTGCGGCTCTACTTTGCCGTTAGTAGCAGCTACGGGCGCCGGTGCGCTCACAGGAGCGGCGGGAGTTTCTTTTACTTGCTTTTCTTTCTTAATAGAAGTTTTTTTGGCTTTTTTCTCGGCTACAGGGGCGGCTGCTTCCACAACAGGGGCGGCTGCTGCCGTGGTTGCTGTTGCTTTTTGTTCACCATCGGTTTCTTTTAGTTCTAGGTAAAAGTCAGATTTTTTGCCACCAAAGAGATTTTTTAACATCGAGGATCACTCCGAGAGTTGGGAAAATGTAAAAGACTAGGTATTTTAAAATTTATCATTGACCGGGATCAGGCAGCAAACAAGATTATTGTCTTGACAATTTCTCTGCTTCATCTATTTTTCTTTGGATAATCCTTACCAGAAAAAGGGTTTAAAAACAAGTTAAATTTACAAAAATTAACAAAAATCAAGGACGATAAATGCCGACGCAACCAATGGCAAAAACTGCTAGAGACGTTGCTGACAACGTCTCTAGATTATTTATTGAGGATTTGGTCGGATTTAGCCAGCTGCGGGTACACGGCTGCCGCTAACTCCAGGTACAGGACCACGACGAATGTTGGTTTCCGCTTCGATGGGAACGAATTCAATATGATTGAGGAGGGTAGTAACGAAAGCAAAGAGTAAAAAAGGCAAAGAGAGGACGACGACTAACCCCACGGTAGCGAGGGCGAAAATTTGTCTAGTGCTACTCCAAAGAGCTAGAGTGGAAGCCAGAGTAAGAAAAATAACGATTAACCAGACGATTATTTGTCCGTAAATATCCCCGAAGGTGAGGGTGCAAACCATGCGATAGTTACGAAAATCCTTATCCATAACAGTAAACCCGTAGATAGTTAGTTATTGTTTTAGGGTAAGTCTAGAATCGTCGGCTTGGTCAATATTTAAAGGTTTTTATAAACACTTGTTGATAAATCTTTACAATTCCGCCCCGAGCGGGTGGCCAAATCTAGAGGTAAGAGGGGTATTATTTGGTTGCTCTTCTAGAAAACTAAGTTGATATTATAAGAATTGATAAGAATTGCTAAGAATTACCAAAAAACTGGCCAAAATTTTGGCGAACGCTCTTTACAATTAAGTTAGAAAGGCAAGGAGGAGCAAGCCTAATGAAAACTTTTGTTGAGCGTTATCGGTCTTGGTTTAATTGGACAACCTTAGCCATGGTTGTTCTCGGTTTCTGGTTAAGTGCCAGTTTTGTCATCGATTTAATCATTCTTCCCAGCTTATCCGTAGCTGGCATGATGACACAAAATGGCTTTGCCAGTGCTGGTTACTTGCTATTTGGCATTTTTAACCATCTGGAATTGGTTTGTGCGGCGATTGTGCTGTGTAGCTTTGTTGTCTTCCACCGCTATCATACCTTAATCCATCTCCCCGAACATCGATCGCTCCTATTCGCCGGTGTTCTCTTAGTAATCACCCTAATTTACACCTATTTTCTCACTCCCAATCTGAGTGCTATGGGTTTACTAGCTCCCGTTACCGCGTCGGGAATGTCGGGAGAAATGATGTCTTTGCAGATTGGTTACTGGTTTCTAGAAGTGGTTAAAGGTTTGATAGCTTTTACCCTGTTGCGCTGGTGTTGGCGAGATGCCTTTAAGTTGGCTTAGTTTTCGATGACAAGCGGGGTTCAACCCGCTTTTTTACTACCTATAATTAGTTTGAGATGTTCCTTGTAGAACAGAATTATGGAGTTATTCTTTAGATCTATACTCTAGGATTCTCAGGTGTTCTGGTAAATCAATCTCTATCCATTCTTCTGTAGAGATAGGAGGAAGTCCACTTAATTCCTGTAAATCTCGTATTTTTCTGACTATTAACTTAATCAGACTACCATTTGAAGCTAATTCAAAAATGTCATCTTGATCAAAGACAATAATATACTTACCTGTCTTAGCATGAAATAAAGCTTGGCGAAGCCTACAATCTCCGATCTTTCTCTGCCTTGTAGAAGAGCTTCTATCAGGAAATCCAGTGGCTCCCTTGAAAGTAAAAAAAATTCCTAATCCCGTAGTAGATAAATTTACATCCATGATACTACAAAGTCTTGCAAAGTCCTTATCTGTTAATTTGCTCTGTTTAGCTTTTGCTTCTACAAGTATATTTCGTTTCTCAAAAGGAAGATAAAATAGCTCGGAGATTGTTTTCCATTTTTGATCATCCCCAGATATTAATAAATCATATTGAGGTCCAGCAGATTGAAAACTTTTAAAACTTGTAGCACCCTTAAGTCCTCTAAAGCAGAGATAAACAATCTGTTCTAAAATATATCCGCACTGGATTCTTTGCTCTTGGCTAGGTTGCTCACATTTCAGAAATACTCTCAGTTCGGCTAGATAATACGACAATCTTTTATCAGCGACATATAAATAAGAAGCCAGCTTGTCGGTTGTAGGGTCATTTTTATCAAGCTTTTCTAGTGATTGTATAATCATCTCAACTAATTCTTCTTGTTGACTAGACATAGACTTGATTAGATAAACTCGATAGCTTGATTAATTTCTGCTATAAAATCAAATAGTAAATCATCATAGTTGTCCACTTCTTCTTCACAAAGTGGACACAGCCAAGGCAGATTAGGAAAACCCTGACCATAAGGTATTGCTCCTGCTGGGGTATCAGGTTCACATTTGTGATATACGAGTAATTTCATGCTACACATACCATCCCCTTCGAGAATTGCTAGTACAGTAAGCGCATCGGAACGAGTAATCCCCAGACGCACAGCAAGATCATGGGGCATAATTTGCCCGTTCGGATGCCTAAAAAGCTGACTAAGCCGAGCTTTTTGTTGATCCGATAAAAAATCTAGCCTCCCTTGATACATCACCCCAGGCATAGTCTTAGCCTCGAAGTCCAAGCTCTCTTAGTACAAAATCCAAAGCCAGTGTACTACCACCGTACCCACTATCATAGCATTTTAAGTGTTGAAAAGCATCCTGAGTTCTAGAATCGGATTTTAACCCAAAGTAGCAATGAGCCTTAAAAAGCTTATCTAATTCGGGTGGTTTTGTGGAACTTTCGGCCTCAAGCTTTTGATGTTGTGCTGGGACTTTTTCAAGACTAAATTCATAGGATTTAGTACCCCACTCTTTTTTGACATCCTCACCGCCGTAAACGGACGGTGATTCCCAAACCTCACGATTTAGGTTTCTGGCTCTTCTCGTTTCTGTGTGGAAGGAAGAAGAATAGGGATAATTTTCCAGAAATATAGTCTTCAAAGCCCTGCCTAGCAAGAATTCTACGAATGATAAGCACTGATTATCACACAAAGTTCCCGAAGGATTTTTCGCACCTGCCTTAACAGATTTACTCTGTTCTGGTCTTATGGTCGCTCTACAGACTGACACCGCAAGCCCTGCGGCCAAAATATTTTTACTCGCGTTAATATCTCGGTCATGGTGAATCCCACAGTCTGGACAATCCCATTCTCGAACATTTAACGGCATTTTCTCAGCAATATACCCGCAATTACTACACCTTTTAGAGCTAGGAAACCATCTATCTATTTCGATGTAATTTCTG
>SFCA01000071.1:0-7317 GCA_007095475.1 Microcystis aeruginosa Ma_QC_C_20070703_M131
ACTAACAGAAACCCGAAATTTGAGTTTTTATGAGAAAAAAAGTTAACGATTACTTGTCAACCAAGGGTTTCAGAATCTAGATTCGGTCAGGGATTTCCGAAAGTCCCAGAAGAGCGATATGTGGTGCAAGAGACTAAGTATTTATACTTATTGTATGGTCAAGATTTTTTCAGTATCATTTAACTAGGACACTAGAAAAACTGGCTTCTTTTCTAAGGGGCAATAGCTTATGAATCTTGAAGAAGCCTTGGGTTTGGCTGAGAACTTAATTTTTCAGCGATCTGGCCAACATTTGAGCGATCTTGAACGGTTAATTTTTCAGGCATCGTGGACTGAAAATCGGCTTTCCTATGAAGAAATTGCTAAGACTTACAAATATTCGCCCAATTACCTCAAACAAGATGTGGGTCCTAAACTATGGAATCGTCTGTCTGAAGCCTGTGGAGAAAAAGTCAAAAAAAACAATTTTCGATCTGTTTTAGAAAGACATAAGGCTAAATTCCTTGATATTACCCCAATTAAAGACTCGGACAAGCCAATTTTACCGACTTATCCCCTATCGCAGCCAAAATTAGGGCAAGATTGGGGTGAAGCCCCAGAAATCTCGGTATTTTATGATCGTCAAGAAGAAATTGCTACCCTTAAACAATGGATTATTGGGGAACGAGTTCGTTTAGTTGCACTGTTCGGAATAGCCGGAATTGGGAAAACCTATCTCTCAATTCAGTTAGCCAAGGAAATTCAGGGCGATTTTGATTGGGTTATTTGGCGTTCCTTGAGTCAAGTTATGTCAATGAGAAAACTTCTACTTGATATTTTGTCAATTATCGATCAAGATCAAGAAAACAAAGTTTTAGTAAGTGTTGATGACCAAATTTCCCTATTAATTGAGCATTTCAGACAACAACGCTGTCTGGTCATTTTAGATAATTGTGAATCAATTATGTCCAGTGGAGTTCAGGTAGGATCTTATCAAGATGGTTTTCAAGAATATGAAAATTTCTTCAAACGAATAGGGGAGAGTTCCCACCAAAGCACTTTAGTAATTACCAGTAGAGAAAAACAAAAAGAAGTTTCTTTAATGCAAGGGGAAACTTTGCCAGTTCGCTCTTTAGAGTTAAACGGATTAAGTGTCCCAGCTAGTCTTAAGTTAATTCAGCTAAAAGGCTGCGACAGTCAATCTCAATCTGACTCCCTCATGTTGATTGAAAAATATGGTGGAAATCCTCTCATTCTTAAATTAGTTTGTGGAATTATCAAAGATTTATTTAATTGTAATGTTAGTAGTTTCTTGCAAGAAGAAACTTTTTTTGTTGATGAAATATCAAATTTATTTGAGGAACAGTTTATTAGATTATCTGATTTAGAGCAAAATATTCTTTACCGTATAGCTTTAAATCAAGAGTCTTTACTGATCGATGATTTAAAAGCAGAAATTTTTCCCAGTATTTCTCAACAAAATTTACTCATAACATTAAAATACTTAACTCAGAGATGTCTAATTGAAAAATATCAAAATAAGTTCTCCTTACATCCGTCCATTAGAGAGTATTTAATTTATCGATTGATCAATCAGATCACTAGGGAGATAGAAACGGCAGAAATTAATCTTCTTAATCGCTATGCTCTTCTCAATATTCAAGGAAAAGAAAATATCAGAAAATCCCAGATCAGATTAACAATAAAACCTCTCGTTGAAAACCTGTTATGTATTTATCAGACTGAAGAAAAACTTACTGAGCGATTCAAGGAAATCCTCCGCACTTGGCAAGAACATAATCCTCAAAAACTTGGATATGTAGCTGGTAATATTATTAATATTTTTGGTTATCTTAATATCGATCTAACTGGTTATGACTTCTCCCATCTTACCCTGTGGTCTAGTTATCTTCAAGATACCCATTTACATCAAGTTAATTTGGCGTATTCCGATTTGAGTAAATGCGTATTTGCCAAACAAATAACCAGTATTTTATCAATTGCCTTAAGTCCTGATGGACAAATTCTTGCCACAGGAGATGTCAACGGGGAGATTCATTTCTGGCAAGTGGCAGATAATCAACTTTTATTGAGTTGTAAAGGACACACAGAATGGGTTCACGCAGTTGCCTTTAGTCCAGATGGCAAAATGCTCAGCAGTGCTAGTAGTGATCAGACGGTGAAATTATGGTCTGTTGAGGATGGTAGTTGTTTATACACCTTTTTAGGAAATAATTGCCGCATCTATACGGTTGCTTTCAGCCCCGACGGAAAAATCTTAGCCAGTGGTGGCAATGACTACAATATTACTCTCCGAAGTGTGGATACTGGAGAATGTTTACAAACTCTGAACGGACATGAAAACACTGTTTGGTCAATCGCTTTTAGTAAAAACGGCAAAATGATTGTTAGCGGTAGCGAAGACCATACTCTCAAGTTGTGGGATACAGAAACAGGTCAGTGTTTGCAAACATTTAGCGGACATCGCCAATGGGTTCGCTCTGTCGCGTTTAGTCCAGATGGTCAGCGTTTAGCCAGTGGTAGTGGCGATCGCACCGTCAAAATTTGGGAGATTAACCAAGGCCAGTGTATCTTTACACTTGAAGGTCATACGGAGCGAATACGTTCAGTAGCTTTTAGTCCTCAAGGAAACTTGCTGGCCAGTGGGGCAGGAGATCACACCATTAGAATCTGGGATGTAGAAGAAGGGAAATGTCTCAAAACCATCCATGGTCATAATAATCGCCTAACTTCAGTGCTATTTAGTTCAGACGGTACTATTTTAGTAAGTGGGGGCGAAGATCGAGCCATCAGGTTTTGGGAGGTTAACACAGGCCAATGTTGGAAAACTTGGCAAGGATATGGTAGTTGGATTCAATCAGTAGCCTTTAGTCCTGATGGCAAGACACTTGCTAGTAGTGAAACACGAACTGTTAGACTCTGGAAAATTGAGACGGGCCGATGGTCGAAGCTAGAAGGACATAAAGGATGGGTCAGTTCGATCGCTTACAGTCCAGATGGAACTTTGTTAGCCACCGGGAGCAGTGATTATAGTGTTAGATTATGGGACACTAAAACTGGCCAGTGTCTAAAAACTTTATTGGGACATACTCGCTGGATTCGGACGATTACATTTAGCCCAGATGGTTTGACCCTAGCTAGTTGTAGTGGTGATGCAACGATTAAACTTTGGGATATTACTACAGGTCATTGTCGAAAAACGTTACGGGGTCACACGGGCTGTTTATGGTCGATCCAGTTCAGTCCTGATGGACTTACTCTCGTTAGTGGTGGTGAAGACAAAACAGTAAAATTGTGGGGGGTTGAAACTGGGGAATGTTTGACTACTTTTACGGGACACGGTAGCTGGGTTTTGGCGGTGGCTTTTAGCCCAGAGGGGAATCTGATCGGCAGTGGTTCTTGTGATTCTAAGATTAAACTATGGAATGTCCAAAGCGGCAAATGTTTAGCAACCCTTCAAGGTCACGATAGTTGGATTCAGACCATTGCGTTTAATCCTCAAGGCGACATTTTAGCAAGTGGTAGTTGCGATCATACCATTAAGCTTTGGGATATGCCTTCAGGTCGAGACCTTGCCACCTTAACAGGCCATGAAAAGTGGGTTTTATCGGTTGCTTTTAGCCCTGATGGACAATTGCTTGCTAGTGGGGGACAAGATGAAACGATTAAGCTTTGGGATCTGAAAACGGGTCGATGTTGTAAGACGATCAGAACTGAACGCCCCTATGAAGGGATGAGTATTGCTATGGTTCAGGGATTGACCGAAGCTCAAAAAAATACCCTAAAATTTTTAGGAGCGAGCGATTGACAGTGTTTATGAGTGGCAAAGTTGCTAAGTTTTAATCGATAAAATATCTTGGATAGATTTTACTTCTACTGGATAGATATCCTGTAGTTTTTTGATCAAATTAGATTCAATAAATTGCCATTGATCGCCTGGGGTATATCCACTAAATCTCGAACGACAAATATCAATTAATTTAGGCTGGATTTTATTCTCAATGAGAAAGGTGCTAAACTTCTCGATTCTTTCAAGAATTTCTGCTTGTGAAACTTTTAATGCTCGGTCTTTTTCGAGAACAGATTCCATAATAGGCCGCTGCATATAAAAGTAAGATTTACCATTTTTCTCTTTCATCTTAGCGGTTCCACCTAGCTTAATCCGAGTCGGATCATAGGGGTTATTTAAGAAAGATTCATAGGTTTCTTTACTCACTTCTATTTCCCAAACTTCTCCCGCTTGGTTATCGCAAGAAAAATAGTCTAGATCGATATCCACAACTACAGTTTTTTCTTGATTGACAAGGGAATCTGTCGTCGTGATTAATTTATTTTTTAAAGGTTTTCTATCGAGATTAAAGAGTCCCGCCTTGTTGACATCTTCGGTTACAAATAAAATTTTTCCTTCCGCATTTAACGAAAAAACGTGATTCATGACCTCGGTTTGTTCAGTATTATGGGTTTGTCTTAACCAGTAAAGTTCATTAAAAATCCCCTGATAAATACTGGGAATAATAAAATCTGCAATTCCCAATTCTGTATAAGTAAAGTTATAAATATTTTCTAAGTCACCATTGAGTGAGTTAAGAGAGTGGGATAGATTAGGAGTACCAAAGTCCGAATGTTCATCAACATGAAGTAAAAGGTTTTTGTTGGGCGGAATCCATCCGTTTAAGACAGCATAGTTCCAAATAAAAAATGCTTCGTGGTGTTCTTCCATGATTAACAAGGGAATAGCTGACATAGATTTCTCCTGTAATTAGATAATTATTCAGTTGACAGATTAGCTAAAATAACGGTCTGTGTCAAGACAGAAAAGTTCAGGTTTCTTCAGCTAATTTTTCCCACGTCTGAAGCCAGCGGCTCGTTGTAGTTGAGCAAATGAACGATTATAAGTAATAATAGCATTGATTAAATTGTTCTGAGCCCGAACTAAACGATTTCGTGCATCGAGTACTTCCGTTTGGGTATTAACCCCAAGATCAAAACGGATTTCGGCTGCTTGAAGTGCCTCTTCCGCTCGCTTGATACTTTGAGTAGCCGTCTCAATATTCCTTAATTGGGGTTGTAGCTGATAATAGGCCCTTTCTACTTCTAGGCGAATGTTATTCGCTGTTTCCGAATACTGCTGCTCGGCGATTGCCATCCCTGTGGCGGCTTGTTTCGCTCTAGAGGTTGCGGCTCCCCCGTCAAAAAAAAGCCAGTTAAAGTTTAAACCGAAAGCATAACCATCCTCAGTTCCCTTTGGGGTAAAGGGATTGGGATCTTCAGTGGCAAGGGATAATACATTATATTCAGCAAAAAGACTGAGGCTTGGTCTGATAGCAGCTAAGGCTAACTGTTGCTCGGCACCACTGCGTTGACGTTGGGCTAATCTTTGCTCTAGCTCCACGCGGTTTTTAAAAGCTAAGAGGATAGTTTCATCTAAAGGCAACTGCCATACTCCAGTTTGACTGACGGGATCAGCCGATGTCGGGGTTATCGAAGCAGGCAAATTCAAGATAGTTGCTAAATTTCGACTGGTTGTTTTTTGGATTGCTTGATTATTACGCAGTTCCTGAATGGCATTATCTAAATCGACTTGAGCATTGAGTAAATCCAACTTAGTAGCTAAACCAACATTGAGCATTAATTCGATGCTTTCAAGTCTTTTGCTTCGGTCATTGACATCGTTCTGGAAAATCAACACCTGAGCATCGGCCTGTTGTAAATCGTAATAAGCAAGAGCTACATCTAGGATTAATTGATCTTCTATCCTCGTCACTTCCAATTCATTAATTCTTAGGGTTTCTTTGGCCGAGTTAATGTTAGCCTGTCTGCCAGGAGAATAGATTTTATAAGATAATGAGAGTTTTCCATCTACTGTTGTCGTGACAAAATTACTAATTTGGGAAATACTTTGTCGTGTCGATGCAATCTGATTCTGCTGTGACTGCAATGAAGTTTGAGCTTGTTGCAAATCCCTCGTTAAAAATTCTAGCTCAATGCTTTTTTGGATTTGGGTCTGTCCAGCTAATTGAGTTACGGCTGATTGCGGGACAAAAAAAGGACTTAGAGCTTCTATTTGTTGCGCTAAATCGGGAGCTATATCGGTGGGGGGAGAGGGTACAATAATGTTGTTAATTTGGTCTAATTCCTCTTGCTTGGCATTAACCCGCCCTTGCAGAAAATTAACAAGTGCTTGGCTATTTTGTAGCTGTGTTTCAAAACCATTGAGGGTGGCGATTTGCTGTTTTTCGTTTGCCTGAGCGGCAAGTTCACCACTAGCCGATAAAACCCGCGTTGCTGTTGTAGAAAATGATAAATTAGGATACAGAGCAGCCATAGCTTCTGCTAACCCGGCACGACTTGATTCTAATTGGAGGATGGCTATTTTTAATTGCTGATTGTTGCGCTTTGCTAGTTCGATTGCTTGTTCTAAAGTAATGGCTATTAAATGTTCTTGACTTTGCTTTATGTCTTGTTCAGTTGGCAAAAGCAAGGGGCTAGGGTTGGAATTTAGCTCGGAGGGAAAACTCTGATTTTGTTTCTCCATTGTAATTTCTACAATATCATTACTAATTTTTTTCGACTTTCTCTCAAGATAATTTTGTTTTTGCTGCAATAGTTTTGGTTCAAAGTTAGTTTTTCTGCTGCTATTTTTAAGTGAATATACATCTGGAAATTGGTTTGAAAAACTTGTTTGTACAGGATTTGCTTTCGCCAATTCTACCTCTGTCAAACTCAAGATCAATATTGAAGAGTTGACTAAAATTTCTCTTAGCATCGTTTTTAGTTAATTGTTTTGGTTTTTCAACAGATATTATATCATGCGCCAATTCAAAAATGAAACGCATCAGCCTTAAGAGTTGATAGTGAACTACTCTCAAAGTCCTTGAGAGCTTCCTAAGCTAAACGGCTTTTACTTCGGATCACCGATATAGACTCCAAAAGAGTTATAGCTATTGGATCATGCAGGTTAAGCGCCGTTTAGCTTATTTCACGGGGGATTGCCTCAAGACGGACTTACGCCCAGCTTTTGGTCTTATACCAAATTTCTACTACTAAGTAGTCATGCAAAATTAATTACCCAAATAAAAAATTAAGAAGTATAATACATGAAAAAACGAAGCAGCAGGAAAATACAATGAGATTGATTAGAGACCTAAACCCCGAGAGCCAGAAAATGCTAGAGAGAATTTATCGAGCTAGTAAACATCATCAAGTAAGAGAGCGAGCGAAATGTATACTCTTAAGTTTTCAGGGAACCACGATAGAAGAATTGAGCGGAATATTTGGAGTTACGAGAAAGACCATCTATAATTGGTTGACGGCCTG
>SFCA01000072.1:0-5189 GCA_007095475.1 Microcystis aeruginosa Ma_QC_C_20070703_M131
CTGACTTAAATGATATCGAACATGATTTTAGTGCATTAAAGAGGGCAAGAATGTATGCTCCTGTAGGTACACCCCTTGATGAAATTATTCGTACTTATTGTGTCGCCTAGTGTCTCGTTCTTATTTGAAATAACTATATCAATTGTTTCTCCCCACACCCCACACCCCACACCCACGAAAAACTCATTTAGCAAACCCTAGTTAACATTTATTTAACTTCCTTAACTAAAAGTAGGCAAGACTTTACAAGAGATTGCGAGAATGGGATGTAATGCTTGAGACTGAGTTAGGGTGAAAAGTAAGAAAGAATACATCTGTAGCACTGGGCAAAATTATGGCAAGACAGGCCTTTGACTTCCAAATACGTCCTGAGAGTAATTTTCAGTGCTATGACAGTATATTTCCCAGGGCGATCGAGTGTAAATATCGCCTAATTGCCACAACTAATCACTAAATCATTGTTGGGGGTATCTGTATGAATCAAAGTATCGGAGCAAACACCCGTAATGTGGCCCTTGTCGGCCCCTACTCCAGTGGCAAAACCTCCTTACTGGAAAGTTTACTTTTCGTAACAGGAGCGATCACCAGAAAAGGTAAAATCAGCGATCGCAATACCGTCGGTGATAGTTCCACCCAAGCGCGGGATCGACAGATGAGTGTAGAAGTTTCCGTTGCCCATAGTCAATACCAAGACCTAAATTTTACCTTTCTCGATTGCCCCGGTTCGATCGAATTTGCCAGTGAAACCTATAATGCCCTCGTCGGGGCCGGTGCTGCTATTATCGTTTGTGAACCGGTGGTCGATCGAGTTCTCACCCTGGCTCCCTTGCTAAAATTCCTTGATGATTGGGAAATTCCGCATCTAATCTTCATCAACAAGATGGATCGCTGTAATAGTCACTTTAACGAAGTCCTACAAGCTCTCAAATCCGTTTCTAGTCGTCCCCTCGTTCCCCAGCAATATCCTATCCGTCAGAACAACGAAATTATCGGATTCATCGATTTAATCAACGAACAGGCTTATCATTACCATGCTAACAGTCCCGCCGATCCTGTAGCTTTACCCGACCACCTCAAGGAAGAAGAACAGATTGCTCGACAAGAAATGCTAGAAACGATCGCCGAATTTGACGATCATCTTTTAGAAGAACTCCTCGAAGATATTAACCCCTCCCGGGAAGAAATTCTCCAAGACTTAAAACAAGAACTGGGAGCCGATCAGATAGTACCCGTGTTCTTCGGTATGGCGGAACGGGATTATGGTGTGCGTCATCTCCTCACCGCTTTAGTGGAAGAAACACCGGCCCCGACAATTACTGCCAACCGTCGCGGTCTCGATCCCAGTGCGGATGGGGATGCGGTGGTACAAATCCTCAAAACCTATTTTACTCCCCAGGGCGGTCGCCTGTCCCTAGCGCGAGTCTGGCAGGGAACCCTTAGCGATGGCATGGCCTTGAACGGTGTGCGGATTGGTGGTATCTATCGTCTCATGGGACAACAACAACAACCCTTACAGCAAGCGCAAGCGGGGGAAATTGTCGCTCTCGGTCGTTTGGAAGGAATCGGCACCGGAGACGTGGTTAGCAGCGGTAGTCAAAAACCCGACCTTCCCAAAGGTTTACAACTCAAACCCGTCTTTGCCTTGGCCATTGCTGCCGCCAATCGCAAGGATGAAGTGAAATTAAGTTCAGCTTTGACGAAACTGATCGAAGAAGATCCTTCCCTCTACTGGGAACAACACGGCGACACTAAAGAAGTGATTCTCTGGGGACAGGGAGAAATTCATCTGCAAGTGGCCCTCGATCGCCTAGCACGCAAATATAATCTACCGATGACCACCCATTTACCCCAAGTTCCCTACAAGGAAACGATCAAAACCAGCACCAAATCCCACGGACGTTATAAACACCAAACCGGCGGCCACGGTGCTTTTGGCGATGTGTACCTCGATATTAAACCCTTACCCCGGGGGGAAGGTTTCCACTTCCATGAAACCATTGTCGGTGGTGTCGTCCCCAAACAGTATATCCCCGGGGTGGAAACGGGAGTGCGGGAATATCTCGGTCATGGTCCGTTGGGTTTCCCCGTGGTGGATATTGATGTCACCCTCACCGATGGTTCCTATCACAGTGTCGATAGTTCCGAACAAGCTTTTAAACAAGCGGCCCGTCTAGCGATGACGGAGGGACTGCCTAAATGTCATCCGGTCTTATTAGAACCAATTCTATCGGTGACGGTTCTCGCTCCCTCAGAATACACCGCCAAGGTTTTACAGTTAATCAGTGGTAAACGCGGTCAAATTCAGGGTTTTGAAGCTTCTGCGGAGTGGAAAGGTTGGGATCAGGTAACGGCCCATCTCCCCCAAGCGGAAATGCACGATTTTATCGTTGAATTGCGTTCTTTGACTATGGGTGTCGGTTTCTTCCAGTGGGATGAGGATCACCTGCAAGAAGTGCCGGATAAACTGCGCGATGCGGTTTTAGCTATGCAGGGTAACGGTAACAAGTAAAGTATTCTTGGCTTTCACTAAAGTAGAGGGATAAATTGGCGAGAGATGGGCTTTTATTGGCTCATCTCTCCCTTTTGTAGCAAAAAATGACAGAAGGGTTCGATAAGATTCTCTCAAGTTTGTACTGTCTTATAAATTCTTGTCTGTGTAGTTAAATAATATTTCTAAGACCTTTTTAAGTTCGATAATTGGCAATGCCTGCTGTCTTCCTGTCACGGTTAAACTATGTGTAACACCGTAAAAAACATTTCTCATTATGTCTCTTTCCATTAATATATCGCCTTTTTCCTTTTGAAGTTTATTCTTATTTTCAAATTCTACATCCCAACACACCAATATATCAATATGATTGGCATCTTTTTTATTATTATTAATATCTGAATAAATGTCTTGTAAATTTCTCTTAAATTCTATCAAGATGTCTTTTCTTAGACTACTTCCATAATTTGTAAAAATTGTCTTATGTATTCCTAGTTGATTGTCATTTGAATAATATATATCTTGAGACTCTGTTAAATTATAATAGTACAAACCATCATAAACTTGATAGCCTGACAGTATTTTTAATTCATAGCCTTTCAGAAGATTCTTAGCAACAATTTCAATAAAAAGGCCAAGAACCTCCTGCTCTTCTAGGGGGGGTAAATACTTTTGAGTTAAAGATGATTCAAAGTATCTTTTTTCTTTCAATTTATCATTTAATTTTTCATAAGGTATATAAAAAGGATCGCTAATTCTTGTTCTAGTATCTCCTTCAACTATGTAGCGACGATATTTAATATAGTTTCTGTCTTTAAGTATCTCAAATACTTTATCCGATATCTGTTTCATTCGATAAGGACTAATTCCTTTTCTACCTGAGTCTAACTCCGTACGAATTGAATTATCTTTTATATCTACTAAAACCGTGTAGGGAAAGTAATTACTGTCATCAAATGGATGTATGCAAATTCCCGTAGGCATTCCATTTATTGCCAACCAGCATCCGTGTTCTATCTTAAAGTCAGTAGATATATCATTATTATGGAATCTTTCATTAAATTTATTGATAAAGTTCTTACTGGTAGCAGAAATTAAAATTCTTGCGGACAAGGGATTTTTAGAACCAAATTCAATTTCATCTATTTTTTCGTCTAGAAGATTGGCTTTAAAAGCAGCCTCTTTTTGTGTTTGGGAGAACTTGTCATCACCTAATTTTATCAAAGTTTCGTACTCGTCTAGTCTATTATAAAATGATTGCTCAATTCCAACCACTTCTCGAACAATTTCCCTGACAGTTAAATAGCCAGTTTTAATTTTAAACTTCTGACCATCTACCTTAAGGCTAAATTGAAAATACTCTTTTGAAGAGAAGACTTTATCTAGGGTTCCAACCACAGATCTTGTTCTCAAAATTGCCTCGATGGTTTTTTCACATTTGGCAAAATTAAAAGCTGTTGATAGTGTTTCCTCTACTACTTCATTGGGAAAATCATTAGGAAATTTAACAGTTATCTTTGTTTGAGATTCTTCTGAAGTTGATTGAGATTTCTGGTCAATTTCTTCTTCTTCTGAATTTGGCAACTCTGATTTAGAGTAGATAAAGTGATATAAATCTCTATAGGTTCTTGATGCTTTTATCCCGTCTTTGATACTCTCAATTTTCAATAAATTACTTTGAAAAGCAACAAAGGTAAATCCATAACCCATAAATCCAAATTTTCCAGTATTTTTCTCTCTTTTTAAAGATTTACCATTAACTAAAATCTTAGATATTTCTGATTCTTCTATACCAATACCGTTATCTGTGATGATGATTTCTCTTTGCTCCGTATTTATTTCTAACTCGATGCGACCTTGCTCGATTTTGTCTTCTCCAAATTTTTCTATAATAGCATCGGCGCTATTTTGCAAAAGTTCTGTGTAAATATCCCAAATGTGTCTATAGCTGGATATTATTCTTTCAATGTTTGATCTTATTTGTGATATTTGTTGTTTGGATAATTCCTCTTTAAGTATATTTTTCTGTTGTTTTTTGTCAAATTCTCTTAGAACATCAGCCATAATATTAATGCCTTAATGGTAGATTTGAGTTGTTCATAAAACCATGAGTCTCTATGGTATCATTAAACTAACCAGATGTCAAACTGGAAATGACAGAAGGGTTCGATAAGATTATCCTAGTGGTCTGTCAAGAAGGAACTGACGGATATAATCGCTTCAACTTAATCCGAGCATCTTCGGTTGTGAATCGCCAATCTACAGAGGAAGAATTTTGATTGCGGCGGTTTTCCCAAGCGGCAACTTCCTCTGTTAAAACATTCTTATCGGAAATACGTCGGTCAAGGCACTGTCGCGTTAAAACGCTCGGTAATGATTCGGTAGTAGTGGCGTAGCTCTCTTGCTTACCTGGTATGAATTGTGTAAAATATTTATGAATAAAAATAATTGGAACCCGCTCAGTCTTTAAACCTCTAGCTTGATCATGACTTTTCTGATAAATATCTTTTTCTGGCTCCTGTCTGGCTTACTCAAATATCAGTCTAGCACCGAACAAAGTCCCCCCCCCTAGTTCACCTCTATTGGGAGCATCTCACTTGTGCAATGAGTATTAATGCTTATAGCAGTCAAAAACGAGAAAATCTTGAACCTGATCACAAAGAGAAATGAGATTATAATAGTTATAACTTACGATTCAGAA
>SFCA01000073.1:0-4813 GCA_007095475.1 Microcystis aeruginosa Ma_QC_C_20070703_M131
GGTCGTCAGTGGGAACTGTCTTTCCGTTTAGGAATGCGTCCTTGGATCTGTGTAGCTTACTCGGCACCTGTATCCGCCGCTACTGCTGTATTCTTAATCTATCCCATCGGACAAGGTTCTTTCTCTGATGGTATGCCTTTAGGAATCTCTGGAACCTTCAACTTTATGTTCGTGTTCCAAGCAGAACATAACATCCTGATGCACCCCTTCCATATGTTAGGTGTTGCTGGTGTGTTCGGCGGTTCCTTGTTCAGTGCAATGCACGGTTCTCTAGTAACTTCTTCCTTAGTGCGTGAAACCACTGAAATCGAATCTCAGAACTACGGTTACAAATTCGGTCAAGAAGAAGAAACCTACAATATCGTTGCCGCTCACGGTTACTTCGGACGTTTAATCTTCCAATACGCTTCTTTCAACAATAGCCGCTCTCTGCACTTCTTCTTGGGTGCTTGGCCGGTAATTGGTATCTGGTTTACGGCAATGGGTGTTAGCACCATGGCGTTAACTTCAACCAGTCGATTCTCGATTCTCAAGGTCGTGTCATCGGTACTTGGGCCGATGTGTTAAACTGCGCTGGTATCGGTATGGAAGTAATGCACGAGCGTAATGCTCATAACTTCCCCTTAGACTTGGCTAGTAGCGAACAGGCTCCTGTGGCTCTGATTGCTCCTGCTATCAATGGTTAATTCCTAGTCTGAAGGAAAAGGCACTCCCGCGAGGGGGTGCTTTTTTGTGGCCAAATATTTTATGGTATGTCTAGCCTGGATTGTTCATCCAGTCAGTTTAGCTTTGGGGAGTAACAATCATCATTCAACTGCTCTTAACGATAAGCGTCTTCTTTTTAAGTGCCTTCGGTACTCTGTTCTGGTTGTCTATCCCCTTAGTCCTTCAGGTGATTATTGATAAGGTCATCGTCCAGAACTCGCCCGAGATTCTCAACCTATTGGGTGTTTTCTTGACAGTGACG
This sequence comes from Microcystis aeruginosa Ma_QC_C_20070703_M131, assembly GCA_007095475.1. GTDB lineage: Bacteria > Cyanobacteriota > Cyanobacteriia > Cyanobacteriales > Microcystaceae > Microcystis > Microcystis aeruginosa_I. The sequence goes on from SFCA01000073.1 coordinate 968, forward strand.
ACTCTCATTGCCAGTGCCTCGGAGATCGGCCTAGCCGCTCTCACCGCCGCCATCGTCGACAACGGTCTGGCTAGGAACCTCTTTCTCAAAGTCGCTGTCACACTCCCTAAAGTCTTGGCCATGCTATTATTAATGGCTATTTACAGTCCTCAACTTGCCTTTGCTTCCACTGGACTAACCGCCCTAGCCTGTGGAACCTATTACCTTCTCAAAAGAAGCAGATTGGTAGCCGAGTGTAGCGCGGAACCTTTTCCTCTTTCTTTCCGCTTGCCTTTGACCCTAATCGTACTCTTCCTTTTTTGGTATGGGGCTTCCCTAGTCCTCGCCGTTCAATTATCGCTAGGTCAGTTGATAGCGTTTATTATTTTAAGTATCCAGTTTGTGGCTTTTTTATTGAGCGTGACGGCGGCCGCTACTAAGCCTATTCATTGAGGGCTGCTCTCAATTGGAGATGCTAATTAGCAGAATCTGCATTAGGAAGCCCGTATAGCTCCTTAACGGACTGGCGGGAGAGAACAATAATCGTGAAGACTCCGAGGATTGTCCCCAAGGGAGTGAATAAGCAGAGGATGCAAGCCATAACGAAGGAAAACCAGTATCTCTGGCGGCGTTTGAGGAATCGCCCCGATACAATGGTAGCAATAGCAAAAACTTCTCCTAATATGAAAAATAGGCCACCAACAACGGCGAAAAAATATCCGGCCGCTTGAGGCGGTAAATTCCCAGATGAATGTACTGAAATAGATTCGGTAATGATGAGTAGACCAATGGTAAAGTGGATAAGTGGAAAAAGAGAGAAAAAGGCAAGAATCCCTCCCACAATATAGTGGAAGATTGATAATAATTTGAGATGTTGTCTATCGTTATTCATATTCATTTGCGGGTTCATCCGAAGTGATGATTTAGGATGATTGAGGGAAATAATAATAGTTTTCTACTTAGTTGTTATAAAATTTATGGGTCTCTCTGTTATTATAAAGCCTCAAAACGCTGAATTGATAGCTGATTTTATCTTCCTAAGAGTAAATTTAATACTTTCTTAACCAACTAGGATGTTGCTTTTAGCATACTGAACTAAGATGAACCCTAATTGATCATAACTGAGAATTTCTTTAGCATAAGCTATGATTTTTTGTCGATTAGAATGGATAAATGGGGAATAATAGTAAAAAGGCAATATTCACCGTCAATCTGGTTAAATAATCAGTAAATTCCCTAAAAAATGACATATTCTCCAGAATATGACCTTAGAAACAGCGATTATGACCATAAAATTTCTCTGGCCTTTAGTTTTAGGATTATCTATTGTTATTATTGACAATGGGCAATATCTGAGAGCAGAAACGGTAACTTTGAGCGCAAGTCAACGGCAACAACTGCGATCGCTAGATGCTAAGATTATTTTACCTAGCTATATCCCCCCCGGATTTCGGGCCAGCGAGATTAAAATCCTCGCAGAAGAGGGGAAAGGATACGCAGTCCTCTTTGAAAATGCCGAGAATAGCTGTTTTTTGGTGGAAGGAATCGAAAACGCCAGGGGCGATGATGGTTTAGAATTAGAGGGGACCCTAGCACTCAATTCCCCACTATTTGGAGAAGGATACTGGCTCAATTATGGTACACCCAAAAACTCGGAATTAAGGCAACAATTCCCCGAACCCGATTTGTATTCCGATTGGATGAAAATGGGAGAATATTTTTATCGTCTCAGTGGGGCATTAATTGCCCGGGAGGAGTATGATTATCCTAATTGCCGTCAAGATATTTCCCCATCGGAAGCAGTTAAAATAATCGAATCTTTTGGAGATAACAATTAAATTGAATTTATCTACAGTCATTTCTGATCTACAACAAAGAAGCAAGGATCGGTTAGCTTGGTCTGATTTTTGCTGGTTAGGATTAGTAATAGTTTTGGGACTGGTTATTAGGTTAACACAATTAACGAGCAAACCTCCCTGGACGGATGAATTTGCCACTATGGTTTTTAGTATTGGCAATAATTACCAGATAGTGCCGTTAAATCACATAATTTCCCTCGCCACTTTATTAGCACCTCTCCAGAGCAACCATCAGGCAACTATTGCCGATGTAATTAAATTAGTTATTCAGGAGGACAATCATCCACCTTTATATTTTATTTTCGCCTATCTTTGGAATAAATTATTCTTTGATCGGGGAGAATATGTATCTTTAGAAGGAATGCGATCGCTGGCGGTGTTTTGGGGAGTTATTTCGATTCCTCTCATTTATTTTATTAGTAAATTGGTCTTTAAATCAGGCTCGATCGCTTTTCTTGCGGCGATTTTAATGGCGGTTTCTCCCTACGCGGTTTTTATCTCCCAAGAAGCGCGCCATTATACTTTAGCGGTTGTATTTGTCCTCATATCTTTAGGCTGTTTTCTGAGGGCAAGCAGCAGAATTATCGACCATAAGAGAATATCCCATACTTTGGTTTTTTTCTGGTTAATTGTCAACTGTCTAGGGTTATTAGTCCACTATTTTTTTAGTTTAACTATCCTAGCGGAAGCGATAACTTTATTATTAATTTTATCCAATCAAATCAAACAAAAAAACTTTTGGATAACTAATTGGTGGCGTTTAAGTTTAGTTTTTTTAGGTAACTTGAGCTTTATTATTATTTGGTTTATCACCTTTGTACCCAAAGATTATGGCAATCAGATGACTGGTTGGATTCAGAGAGACAATGATAGTTTTTTAGCCGTAATTAGCCCCTTTTTTCAGTTGCTGGGAACATTAATAACTATGCTTTCCCTGCTCCCCGTTGAATCAGAATCTTTAATAATTATCTTGATTTCTGGGGCAATAATGATCGGTTTTTTTCTCTGGATTATCCCACAATTTAAAACAGCCTGGCTAGACTCCTATAAACCAGAATTAGGCATTCTCTCGGCATTTTTTCTCAGTTCAATTGCTATTTTCTTTGTCATCACCTATCTGCTTTTGATCGATATTACCCGGGGAGCTAGATATAGTTTTGTTTACTTTCCATCGGTAATTTTAATTCTAGCAATTTTATTAGATAATTGTTGGCAAAGGCAGCAGAAAAGAATAGTAATCATTGTCCTTGTCATGGCTTTAGTTAGTTCCCTAAGTGTGACTTTTAATTTAGGCTATCGTAAGTATTATCGCCCAGATAAATTAGTTACCACTATCGAAAATAATAGCCGTTATCCGTTAGTAATTGCCACTAGCTATAGGAGTTTGGTGCAGGTGGGAGAAATGATGGGAATTGCTTGGGAATTTAACCAAATATTTCCCGATAAAAACCCTAAGTTTATCTTAGTTAACTCAGAACAAAAGCCAAATTTTAATCTGTCATCTTCTCCCCCTTTTGAATTATGGTTAATCAATTTCCATTCTTCAATAGATTTATCGGACTGTCAACTCTCAGAGTTATCCTCCAATTATGTAACAGGTTATCAATATCAAAAGTTTCTCTGTGGGCGATCAATGGATTATAATAGTAAAGTTAAGTAGGGCTATTAACTATGATTATTTGGGTAAATGAACAGATTGACCCCTGCGGTTTAGTACAAGCTTGTATTGCCTGTCAAGACGAACAAGCGGCAAAAGATTGTCATCAAAGTTGGTTAACCAATCTTACGGACGAACAAAAACAAGCGGGGTGGGTGGCAGTTTTAAGAACCGTAGAATCTTGGGATGATGTACCTGTAAATGCTCTGAAGTTAAGTTATTAACTCTCCTGCTTCAAGGGGTGACAAGGCGACTAAAAGGCTTGCTGGATAAGGCGCATAGCCGTTAGACCCCTAGAAAAATCGGGGTGTTTTCCTGGCTTGAGGCGGATCAAAGAAAAGGCGAGTTCCG
>SFCA01000074.1:0-12578 GCA_007095475.1 Microcystis aeruginosa Ma_QC_C_20070703_M131
AATGAAGGTAACATTTTAAAATTTTGAGTGGTTGTCCTAACCACTCTATTTCTTTAGGGGGTCGTTTGGCTAGACCCCCCGCTCTATCTAGCTTGTAGCCCCTCTGTCACCCCTTGAAGATTTGTTGTCAATATTTAGCATAAGACTATAAGATAAATCTTCCGAAGATATATTAAGTTTATCTGCTAATAGTGTCTGAAAAATTTCCTCATACATATCACCAAGTTTACGGTGGAGGCTAGTAATTAGGTTCCCTCCAATCCTTGCTGTAACGTATTTAGTATCATTAAGAAAAAAAGGAGCAAAAGCTGGATCATTACCAATCATATTAAGAAAACTACTCTTGTCAGTGACACCTTCAAAACGCTCAAAAGCATTATATTCGAGGACTTTTGATAAATGATAATTAATTATTTTTTTTAATTTTTGGTTGCTCATAGTGTTCCCCAAACTTACATTAGTAACCAAGAATTATAACTGTTCTTCAGATACAGATTGGAGCATCACGGGCAACTAATGCGCTTAGAAGGAACAATCCACACCCTCCCCCACCGACAAAGCCTGAGACCGTCCTACTCCTCTATCTAACACCAGTAGATATTACTCCTATCGTTTGATCGTTTCCCAGTCAGTTTTTCCGTCCGCAGCCACGTCCACGGTATAGTTATCGGCGCTGGGGGTGTCTGAAAGTAATCGCCCAATCGCTTGATCGTCTTCTACCGATAAAATTTTCATCTCTATCTCGATCACCCCCGCTTCTCTATTCCCTAATTCGCTCCTTAAATATCTAACCTTTGGTAGATGCTATTAAGATGATTCAAGTGCTGCTGGGGATCAAAGCAACTTTCGATCTCGTCGGGGGATAAAATGCCAGTAACTCGTTCATCTTGGCTGATAAAAGCTTTAAAATTGCCGTTATCGGTGTTCCAAGCGCGATGGGCGTTTTCTTGGACGATTTTATAGGCAGATTCCCGGCTAATTCCCTTACTCACCAAAGTTAAAAGAACTCTTTGACTGAAAATCACGCCACCGTAAACATTCATATTTCGCTTCATGTTTTCGGGATACACCAGCAGATTTTTGACTAAATCGGTGATTTCCTTGAGCATAAAGTGGGTCAAAATGCAAACATCCGGCAGCATCACCCGTTCTACGGAACTATGGGAAATATCTCTTTCGTGCCAGAGGGCGATATTTTCTAAAGCGGAAACGCTATGACTACGGATAATTCTCGCCATTCCCGTTAAGCGTTCTGAACGGATGGGATTACGTTTATGGGGCATAGCGGAGGAGCCTTTTTGTCCTTTGGAAAAGTATTCTTCCACTTCTAGGACATCGGTTCTTTGCAGGTTGCGAATCTCCACGGCAAAACGTTCGATCGAAGCCGCTAATAAGGCTAATTGTTGCACATAATCGGCGTGTCGATCGCGGGAGATCACTTGAGTGGCAGCGGTATCCGGTTCTAATCCTAACTTCTGACAGGTTAACGCCTCAATTTTCGGGTCAATATTGGCATAGGTTCCCACTGCACCGGATATTTTACCGATGGCGATGTCTTGGCGCAAGCGAATTAAACGATCGCGTCCCCGCAGCACTTCCGCTAACCATCCCGCTAGTTTAAAGCCAAAGGTGATCGGTTCGGCGTGAATGCCGTGGGAACGTCCTACCATGACTGTATAACGGTGTTCTTGGGCGCGATAACGCAGGGCTTGGATAAAATCTTCTAATTGTTCTAAAATCAGGTTTAAACTGGCGACTAATTGTAAGGACAGGGCGGTATCTAATACATCAGAACTGGTTAAACCCAAATGAATATAACGCCCCGGCTCGCCCACATATTCGTTAACATTTGTTAAAAAGGCGATGACATCGTGGCGCACTTCTGCTTCTATTTCTAAAATGCGATCGGGATCAAAATTAGCTTTTGCCTTAATTTCTGCCACTGCATCCCCGGGAATATAGCCTAATTCTGCCTGCGCTTCACAGACGGCTATCTCTACCTCTAGCCATGTTTGATATTTATATCTATCCGTCCACAAGTTCCCCATTGCAGGGAGAGTATAACGCTCGATCACTATTAATTCTTCCAAGACAACCGTTCAATTGTATCGGATCGGGGCAAGTCTGGGAATAGGCAAGGGGCAGCGGAGAGTTTTGTTTTCCCCACTCCCTTTTTTCCGGGTAGTGATTCGGTAGTAAGTAGTCGGACATAAATTCTGTTGTCTATCTTAAGAAATGTAAATTGCCGCAATTCTTACTGACGACCGACGACCGACTCCTTGCCCCACAGTTAACTTTACTGTTGTCCAACTACTTAGCGGTGAACTATCTTGTTTAATTTAGCCTGAATCGAATCCCTACCCCCTTGCTTCAACCCATGCTCGCATTTTACCCGGATTGTTCAATCCGTAGGGATCGACGAGTTTTTTAAATTCTAGTTGCAGCGGATTAATCTGTCTGCTGCCGCCATCTTCCATGATATAAGTGTGAGGATTGGCAATAGCTGCCCCCTGTTGTTCATAGATAGCAATAATCTCATTTAATCGAGTTTCTGTGGTAAATTCTAGCAAGGGAAGACCGGCGGGAATAACTTTACCTTGAAATCTCAAAAATTCTAGGTGCATCATTATTTCCTCCCCAAAATAATTATAGAGTTTCTCCACCGTGGCTAGATTAAAATAAAAAGCTTGTAGATAAGTTATCTTGGGGTTAAAACTACGAGCATGGAGAGTGGTATGATTCCAAGTAAATTCTAAGATACTGTTGCCTTTTTGGGTTTCTTCTGGCGTTTTATAGTAAGTAAGTTCACCCTTATATTCTTGAATTAAAGACTCTAATGCGACTCGATCGCTGTTCGATACTATTAACAAAACTGCCGCTTTTCCTGTGGGTAAATAATCCTTAAGAGCGATAAAATAAGCGGGAATTGGCCAGGAGTGAACGCTAACCATTTTCTTGACAATGCCATCACTATCACTAAGAGCTTGACCGAATTTAGCGGCGGTGAGAAAATCGGCAAAAGTAACGATAAATTCTGCCCAAGGATAACAGGGAGCGAGGGCTATTTCTAACTCGGTAATAATGCCATTGGTTCCGTAGGCATGATTGACTTTTTCTACCTCATCCCCCCGTAATTCGATAATTTTTGGTTCCGCTTCTAGGGTGACTAATTGCACTGCTTGCAGATTGCCTCTATCCTTCAATTGTCCATAATTAATTGAACCCATGCCCACACTGCCACCCCCGATAAAACCGCCAATTGTCGCCGTCCGATAGGTAGAGGGAGCCATTCTTAATTCCCAACCAATTGCGCGAGCTTGTTTATCAAAAAATGCCATTTTTACCCCCGCTTCTACCCGGGCTGTACCCGGTTCGATCGAGATAATTTTTGTTAGTTTGGTTGTGTCTAAAATTACTCCGCCCTGCAAGGGAACACATTGACCATAATTACCTGTACCCGCACCTCTAACTGTTAAAGGAATTTGGTATTTAACGCAGGTTTTAGCGATGTCAATAACCTCTTGGCTATTCTGGGGACGAATGACTAAATCAGCCCGTTTATCTTGCAGTTGTGTTTCTAAAATGGGACTAAAATGATAATAATCTAAGGAAAGTTTCGCCACTTGTCCCGGATCGGTAATAATTTCCAGATGGGCAAGTTCTTGAATGAGATTTTGACAGTTAGATTTCATGGTTAGGTAGGGTTTGCTGAAAAAGTGTATTGGTGGGGTTAGGAGTCAGGAGTCAGGAGACAGGATTCAGGATTCAGGAGTCAGGAGTCAGGAGTCAGGAGACAGGATTCAGGAGTCAGGAGTCAGGAGTCAGGAGACAGGATTCAGGATTCAGGAGTCAGGAGATTATTTTTATTTGTTCTCCCCATACCCCAATTCATAATTCATAATTCAAAAAGGAAAAATTAAAAACCGATCGCCTAGGCGGTCGGTTTTACTAAGAAGTATAAACTTTTATTAACTTTGTTTGCTGAGAAACTGTTGAGCTTGTCTAATAGCGGCAGCGCCGATATTGAAGAAAGCCCAGCCACCAGCAATAAGCAAAGGGGTTAAAACGATTAACACTCTCCAGTCCATAGATTTCCTTCTCCTCGGTCAGTGCTTAAAAGATTGTTACTTGATTCTCATTTTATATTTATACCCTAAACCGCCCCTTTTGGGAATCCAGTATCAGTACCTTTTCCCCCATGAACGAGGGCAAGTTTAGCATAGCGCTCGGCGTGTTCGATCAACTCTTGAGCCTCCTGTGGCGACACTTCCCGGACGCGTTTAGCGGGAATGCCCACCACTAAAGATCGCGGTGGTATATCTTTTGTCACAATACTACCCGCCCCGACAATACTACCCGCCCCGACGCGCACACCATCGAGAATCACTGCCCCAATGCCGATTAAACAACCGCGCTCAATATGGGCTGCGTGAATTACCGCCCGATGCCCGATGGTAACGTAATCTTCAAGGATAGTAATTTTGCCCGGATCTCCGTGTAGGATCGCCCCATCTTGGATATTAGTATAGGCCCCAATTTCGATCCGTTCCACGTCGGCGCGCAATACCGCCCCATACCAAACACTCACCCCCACAGCTAGGGAAATATCGCCCATTACCGTGGCATTAGGGGCAATAAAAGCCGCTTGACTGACATCGACAAGGGGCCAGAAATTAGAAGTTGATCTTAAGTTATCTAAAGACATGGAAGGATCTGCACTAAAGTCGGAAGAGAATACCCGTCCAATTTGGTTGGGTATAATATGGGTAGGATTATTGGTACAAAGATAGCAATTTTTAGTTTAGGTTCTCCCATGATCAATGCAAGTTTACAATACCCTGTTTTTGGCCCCGATATCCACTGTCCTCATTGTCGGCAGCTAATCCCCGCCCTCACTTTGACGGATACCTATTTGTGTCCGCGCCATGGAGCTTTTGAAGCCGATCCCAAAACGGGTGAGTTGGTTCACTTGCAGTCAGGACGGCATTGGCGACTCTGGAATGGTGAGTGGTATCGTCAACACACTCACCCGGATGGTATTCGTTTTGAGATTCACGAAGCACTCGATCGCCTCTATACCCAAGGATTTAAAGCGACTAAAGTAATTATTGCCAACCGTTATCGGGATTTAGTTAGTTCCTACCTAGAACGTAACACCACTTGGCGCGGTAATGAACCGGGTGAAGCCGCTATTCCCCGTCTCTACGGTTTACCAGTAGAATTTAGTCCCGATGCCCCCGATGAACCCTGTTGGGATGTAATTAACTTTGATCTGGAAAAAGAACCGGGGGTTCCCAAACGTTATCCCTATTTTCGTCTTTTTGACTGATTACTGATCACTGAAAATGCACCATGCTTCTATTCGGACGGCTAATATCCATCGGGCGATCGCTTTTTATCAACTTCTCGGTTTTACCCTCGAGGAAAGATTCACCACGGGTTATACTTTGGCCTGTTGGCTCATCGGGTTAAACGGACGCATCGAATTAATCCAAATTCCCCAACCGAAACCCGCACCCGATGCCTTTGGTGATCAGCATTATGTCGGTTATTATCACTTGTCTTTTGACCTAACAGAAAATGTCAGCAATTTACCAGAATGGTTAGAAAAATTAACAAATAACTTTCAGCAAGCCCATCAAGAGGATGCCAATTTATATCAACCTTTAAATATTCTTTTGCCCCCCCAACAACAGATGATCGGCGCTCATGTCTATGAAGTCACCTTTATTGCCGATACAGACGGTTTACCCTTGGAATTTATCCGTCGTTTAACCTAAAAAGATTGTCCCACTTCTAAGACTTTTATTTGGCCGTTGCGAGACAAAATAACCTGTTGATTACCAACTTCCACTAAAGTCCAACCGTTGATAAATTCCCCCGGAGAAATACGAGTAGTTATCCCCTTATTATCAAATAAAGCTGAAGATCGATCGCCTAAATCCATCACCCCCACCAGGGTATTTTTTACCTGATTATTGGTAGGAATAAGCAATGCCACCGGCGGTTTCACCTCGGGAGCAGCCGGTAATGGTGGCGCAGAAATATCGGGATTTGGGGGTGGAACCGGGGCAATTTTGGCAGTGGTTTTAGGGGGTTGGGGATAAACGGGAACGTAAATTCTTTCTATTACCCTAGGACTATTATTAACCGGTAAATTAGCGGGGGGTGGTGGTGGAACCGTGGCTACCGGAGAAGGGTTATTTTTAGGAGAAGGATAAGGATCGGGGGATGAAGTTGCACCTTGGCGATCGATAATAGTCAGAGATGATTGCAGATAGGCGATAAATTTTTGATCTTCCGGGGAAATCGTGCCATTTTGAGAGACAGGGGCATTTTTTTGACTGATGAGCCCTGCCACCACCCAACCTAGATAGACGCAAGCAATGACAAAAGTAACTTTATCTAGGGGTATTCTGGGATTTTCTTCCTGGCCCGCTGCCATATTTTCTGCACTCCTCGATCGCTGCTGTCGTTTCGATTCTAACAGGATAGCGCATTGCCAAAAACAATTTTTTAATTGATCAAAATGCCCCTAGGGGGGATATAGTAGAGAAAGAATGATGTATCTTAATATAAGTAAAGTTTTGTAACAATTCTGAAATCCTTTGCTCAACTCTACCCTCGTCCCCAGCAATCCCGATCGCCTGAAACCCCTAGTCCCTAACTGGGAAAAATGTCAATCCGTCTTTTGGACAGCAGCATTTCTGGTATCAGTCCCCGTATTCATGCAAGCGCCCCTAGTGCGCTACTATCCCGAAATTAGCCTAGGTTTAACCGTTTTCTGGGTGGGGTTAGGGATTTGGCTGCTCAAACAGGCAAAAATCAGTCTTTGGGGGGATTTACTTTTGGGCTTTAGTTGGAGTTGGTTAGCCGGTTCTCTATACTGGGGTTGGTGGCGTTGGGAACCCTTGATCCACATTCCCATGGAAGCGATCGGGCTGCCCTTTGTTCTCTGGGGATTATGCAAAGGTCGCGGCAAAGTGGGCAATCTTTTCTATCTCGGTTCTCTGTTAGGAACAGCCATCACCGACTTATATTTCTATCTAACGGGACTAATTCCCTACTGGCGACAATTAATGACCGTGGAACTAGACCCCAACCTAGTATCATCGATATTTGATAGCGCTTTGGCCCAAATTCAGACCCCCTGGGGCATCAGTTGGGCGATTGTACTGCTCAACCTGCTCTTAGCGATCGGTATCTATCCTTTGCAAAAACGGGTATGTCATTGGTGGGCATTTAGCGGAGCCGTATTGAGTACAATTTTAGTCGATGGTTTATTTTGGATTACCGCTTCTCTGGCCTAATGGTTTTCCTAGCTAATTCCCGTTTCCACCTATTTACTTAGATAGATGAAAATATGCGGAATCTCGCTATACAATGTGTAGTTGCCACCATCTATCTATTGCCACTTATGTACCCGTGGATATACTGCCAGGAGAAAACCCCTATTTACTACTCGATACCGATAAGGGACAGCGTTTCTTCCCTCTCTTGGGGAGAGCTTACTGGAAGATCGGACGGAGCAAAGATAACGATATCGTGATTAAAAATCAATGGATCTCTCGCAATCACGCTGTTTTACAATCGACGGAGACAGGAGATTTTTATCTGATCGATCTCGGTAGTCGCAATGGAACTTTTGTCAATGGCAGAAGGGTATCTATTCCCGTGACTATCCATAACAAAGATCGGATCAGCTTTGGTAAAACTAAAGTGCAGTTCCATCGTCCTACTCCCACTAATGCAGGCAAGCAACTGCGCAATTTAGAATCGGATACCCTCACCTCCACCGTCCATGAACGGCGCTTAACATCGGTGCTGGTGGTAGATATACGGAATTTTACGGCTTTAACCCAGCAATTAGACGAAAAAGTGCTTGCTTCTCTGATTGGCAATTGGTTTCGCCATGCTGGGAGTATTGTCCGCAGTTCCGGCAGTTGGGTAGATAAATATATCGGTGATGCGATCATGGCCATCTGGTTTCACGGCCCACAGGAAGTCAGTCAAGACGATATCCTGCAAATTTTCCAAGCAATTACGCAACTACAAAAAATGACCAGTGCTTTAAGCGAACAATATCCCTTACCCTTCAAATTACGCATCGGTGCGGCAGTGAATACCGGTTATGCCATGGTGGGCAATACTGGCAGTGGTGAACATCCAGATTATACGGCGATCGGCGATACAGTCAATGCCGCTTTTCGTTTAGAGTCGGCTACTAAAGAAATAGGTAAGGATTTAGCCATCGGAGCAACTACCTACAGTTATCTCATCGGTTTACCCCATCTCCAGGAAGCTTTTGATCAACATACGGTCAGTCTGAAAGGATACGAGGATAACACTATTACCTACGGAACCGCTTTTAATAACTTGGATCGTTTCCTCGATGCCAATAGTAGTGAGGAGATGACCGGAATTACAGGATTTGTCGGCAATGTCGGTTTTCAGGATTTAAATGGGGAGTGGGGAGATGTTTCAGTGATCAGTGATCAGTAATCAGTGAAAAGAAGACGGCAATTTCCCTTTCAGTGATTGGTAAACAGTGGAAAGACAGTGGGAAACTGCCATTTATAGTCATTTCAGATAAGTCTGCTCCAATCTAGACCGACAAAACCCTTATGAACTCTGGGATTGATATTCTCAATCTTAATTGAAATGACTATAATACTGCTCACTTAAAACTCAAATCTGACGACTGATAACTGATAACTGATAACTGACTTACTCCTCGGTAGCAGCGAGAACTAAATCTTCCTCCTGCAAGGTGGGGGGAACTTCGATTTCTGCGACTACTTCCGAGACGGTCCGGCCTTCCGCTTCCGCTAGACGTTTTTCTCGGTATTTAATCGCCATTTCTTCGGCTTTTTCAAACACTAACGGGCGATTTTTTAGCATATCTCCCGGTTCGGGTTCTAATTGTTTGGTCGAGAGGGAAATGCGACCTCTTTCGGCATCGAGATCGATAATCATCACTTTTAACTCATCATTGACATTGAAAACCGTGTGGGGGGTGTCAATGTGATCGTGAGAGATTTCGGAAATATGCAGTAAACCACTGACTCCACCGATATCGATGAAAGCACCGTAGGGCTTGATTCCGCGCACGGAACCGATTACCACCTGTCCCACGGCTAAACCGTTCATCTTGCCTTCCACTAAAGCGCGACGATGACTCAAGACGAGACGGTTGCGGTCTTCATCCACTTCTAAAAACTTTAAGGGCAATTCCTGACCAACTAAATCCTCTTTCGCCTCTCTGGTGCTAATATGAGAACCGGGGATAAAGCCGCGGAGACCTTCAATTCTGACTAATGCCCCACCACGGTTAGTGGCAAAAACATTTGATCGCACGGTAGCATCTTCTTTTTGCAATTGACGCACCCGTTCCCAAGCGCGCATATATTCAATGCGACGGATCGACAGGGTTAGCTGTCCATCTTCATTCTCGTCGGTAAGGATGAAAAATTCCCGTGTTTCGTTGGGTTGTAAAACTTCTTCGGGATTATCGACGCGGTTAATCGACATCTCCTGCACGGGGATAAAAGCGGCGGTTTTAGCACCGATATCGATGAGCGCTCCCCGGGGTTCCATGCTGAAAACAGTCCCGGCGACAACATCTCCCGGACTGAAATGATAATCGTATTTGTCTAGAAGGGCGGCAAAATCTTCATGGGTAAAGCCTATGTTTTTGTTTGCGGTTTTTTGGGTGGTCATGTACGTTGTTTGGGCCTCGGAATTTCCGTAGGTTTTTCCTCCTATGTGATGTACAGTTTCTAAACAAGGGAGCTGTCTCCCAATTTAGTTTCTAGGCAAGGCCTAGGGGATGAACTGCCGCATCCAGCTTTCTTGCAGGCAATCCGCCTCAAGAATGACTTTGAAGAATCTAACCAGAGCTTGGACTTTAAAATAGCACAAGGGATCTCAATTATAACTGAATCGGGAACTATTTAAGACGAGGTGATCACGCTGGCTTCTTCCACTTGAGACCAAGAAGGATGAGCGCGTTCGATTTCGGAGGATTGCAGCAGCGCTAAAGCGGCGATAAAGTCTCTAATTCCCTGAAAATTGCCGTAAACCGAAGCAAAGCGCACATAAGCCACTTCCGATTCTTGCCGGAGGTATTCTAGGACTAATTGACCGATCTCCTGACTTCTTACCTCCCGTTTTGAGTCTTGCTGCAGACGGGATTCGATATCATTGACGATCGCCTCTAATCTGAGGTGGGGAACGCCGGTTTTTTCGCAGGCGCGGACGATACCGCGCAGCAGTTTGGAGCGATCAAAAGATTCCCGTTTACCATCTTTTTTAATCACCGTGATCGCCACAAATTCGATGCGCTCGTAGGTGGTGAAGCGATGTTTACATTGTAAGCATTCACGACGACGACGAATGCTCTGACCGTTTTCGGAGGAACGGGACTCTAAAACGCGACTATCGGTATGCTGACAATTAGGACACTGCATAGGAGGCGCTCGGTGAGGGGAACCTTTAATTTAAGCCTTTAAATAGGAAAACCAGAGCCGCTAACCTGCTTTTGACAAGCGGGCGGCTCGGGGAAGAAAATTATTAAGTTAAACGAAGTTAAGAAATTTACTTTTGAATCCGGGGAGGTTCCCGGAAGGCGATGGCGAAGAAAATTACCGCCAAAGCCATAGTTAAAACCAAAATGTAAGCGACGCTTTCCATGGTTGGACATCCTACAAGATTGCTATGACAATCCTATAGTATCAGGAAACGAGCCTTTCGGCCTGTCTGGGGATGTAGATTACATCCCTAGAATCAGTGTCAATCTATTTAACGCTAACTTTTGCCCCAGCGTCTTCCAGTTTTTTCTTGACGGCGGCGGCATCATCTTTGTTAGTGCCTTCTTTAACCGCTTTGGGAGCGGCTTCTACAAGGTCTTTCGCTTCTTTGAGTCCTAAACCGGTCAATTCGCGCACTACCTTGAGGATAGCAATTTTCTTGTCGGCGGGAACTTCTTCGAGAACGACGTTAAATTCGGTTTGTTCTTCCACAGCTTCGGCCGCGGCAGCCGGAGCGGCCCCTGGGGCAGCCATAATTATGCCACCAGTCGGAGCGGCGGCACTAACTCCGAAGGTTTCTTCGATACCTTTGACTAATTCCGCAGCTTCTAAGAGGGTAAGGGTTTTGAGTTTTTCTAAGATTTCAGCTACAACAGACATGGGTTAGACTCCTAATTGTTTTAAGTGATTGATTGACGTGGTGTTAAGCCGCTTCTTTTTCTTCTTGACGGGCCACGGCATCGACGGCACGGGCCAAAGATGCGGGAACTTCGTTGATGCTGCGGGCCAGTTTGGCGGCAATGGCGTTGATTGCTCCGGCGGCCTGAGCGATTAGCTGTTCTTTCGACGGTAAATCAGCGATCGCTTTGAGCTGCTCTTCCGTCAACAGTTGACCTTTTGTCCCTTCTTTGAGGACACCGCCGCGCAATTCGGTTTTTTTGCTTTCCTTTTTGAACTCTTGATAGGCCTTGAAAGCTCCACCGATATCCTCTTTTACGAGCAGAAAGGCGGATGTTCCCGATAAAAGGCTTTTCATCGGTTCCCAGCCACTGTCTTCAGCGATCGCCAAGCCGATCAAAGTATTTTTGGTGACTTTACAAATCGTTCCCGTGGGGCGCAATTTGCGGCGTAGATTGCTGATTTCGGCGACGGTTAAACCTTGATAGTCGATGACCATCGTTAATTGAGCTTCGCTCAGGGAGGTTTTTAATTCTTCTAGAATTACTCCCTTGCTTTCTCTGCTTCTCCCCATCCCTTGTTCACCTCCTGTATGCGGGGGACCGGTTCCAGAGGTGCAAAAATAACCCCTTGTGGCGCCGGGGTTGAGTGGAGAGAATTCAGTTCAGGCACGACCAAGACAGAAAATATCTCTCTTTAGTCTTTTTGGCTGCTGTTTTCTCGCTTTGACCTCGGCAGGGTATTTAAGTTGTTTCGCACCTGCTGTCTTTGGCTTAAGCCAGTTTCTCACTCTAACATGATTGCGGGGTTTGTGTCAAGTGCTAGGAGAACGATTTGACAGCAAACGCGATCTCCTCGAACCTTTCCTCTTCCTCTTGAGTCGCTTGTCCAACCTATTCGATCTCTAATTCGGGTCTGCTGAAAAAGTTTTTCGTGGGGACAGGGTGTGGGGTGTGGGGTGTGGGGTGTGGGGTGTGGGCTTTTACCGGTTTTGAGGTGGCCAATTACCTAATTTTCAGGGAAAAAGTGCCTCAATTTTCCCTCTCATCACTTCCATGCCTGGTACTTTTTGATTGACAAAAAGTCTAAAAGTCTTACCGAACAAGGTTTTTATCGTTATTCAGCAAGATCTAATTCCAAAGCTTGTGCTATCTGTTCAACCTTCAATTCTAATACCAATAAACGAGGAATAAAGGCTAATTTTGCCGCTAATTCACCTTCTTGTCTGCCAACCCGCAAAGCTTCCCGATACACTAGACCTCTTGCAAAAGTCTTAAGTCGATCCTTGTACAGCAACATTTTTGAAGATTATCAACTACTAATAAATAATTAACTGAAAGTCCCTCCCATTATTGTTTCTATCGTTTGTTT
>SFCA01000075.1:0-51220 GCA_007095475.1 Microcystis aeruginosa Ma_QC_C_20070703_M131
ACTATCTCATCAAATTAGTCCCCCTATAGAACCCCCTTGAGCCATCTGGCACACTTTTCTCTTTTTGTCAAATTTTATGTTAAGAAAGATGTGACTAATGGATAGCTTAATAAGGGGGGCATCTGATAATTTTTAACGCCTACCTACTTAGTGGGTAAAATGTTTGTATATAGGACATTTTGAAACCCGCGGATTTGCCATCGTGCGGCAAACCATTCCCACTTCCATGGCGCGTTAGGCCCCATACATTCCCAACTCATTTTTTCCCCATGACTAAACCCTTAGACTCCCTGAAACAGCCCAATCCCTCAGAAAAAACAACCCCTAGAGATGATTGGTTGGATAGCGAACTATCTCGTTTAACGGCAACCCTGAACCCCCCTTACGCAAGTTCTGCCGCTAAATCACCGATATCCTGCCTATCGCTTGGATTACCGACTCTCCCCACCAACCACCCCCTAACGCCGCCTCCACCGTACAGCCTAACAAGGCAGTGGACAAACGGCGATTGTTGACGTCTTGCTCGCGCCTAACCCACCCTACATTTAAATTTCGGGTGCTTTTAGGGAATAAAGGGAGAAACTAGGGGTTTTCACTTTAGCCTGTTGCACTAAACTGGGGACGGAATTACGCGCTAGGGCGGTTAATTTATTGGTGGTAGCATCGTAAATCGTCGTCGCCACTTTGGGATAGAGTCCAATGCCGATAATTGGCACTAATAGAGAGGCGATAATAAAGACTTCCCGGGGTTCCGCATCCACTAGGGCATGGTGTTCTTCTAATTCCTTATTTTCTGGCCCGTAGAGAATTTCTCGCAACATGGACAAGAGATAAATCGGGGTGAGAATGACACCGATAGCCGCTAAAAAGACGATAATGACGCGGAAAGTGGGACTATAGGCATCACTGGTGGCAAAACCGATAAATACCATTAATTCCGCCACAAAACCGCTCATCCCGGGCAAAGCCAGGGAAGCGAGGGAACAGGTGGTCCACATGGCAAAAACTTTCTTCATTTTCTTGCCGACACCGCCCATCTCGTCTAACATCAGGGTATGGGTGCGATCGTAGGTACAACCGACCATAAAGAATAAACTCGCCCCAATCAGTCCGTGGGAAATCATCTGTAACATCGCCCCGCTTGTACCAATATCGGTAAAGGAAGCCATGCCAATCAGCACAAATCCCATGTGAGAGATGGAAGAATAGGCAATTTTGCGCTTAAGATTGCGTTGGGCAAAGGAGGTTAAGGCGGCGTAGATAATATTAACTACCCCTAAAATCACCAAAACGGGGGCGAAAACGGCGTGAGCATCGGGTAACATCCCCATATTCATCCGTAGGAGCGCATAACCACCCATTTTAAGCAAAATTCCCGCTAGTAACATATGGGCGGGGGCAGTGGCTTCGCCGTGGGCATCCGGTAGCCAAGTATGGAGGGGGAAAATCGGCAGTTTTACCCCGTAGGCAATCAGAAAACCAGCGTAGAGGAATAATTGCAGTTTCAGGGGGAAATCCTTGCCAGCAATAGTCACCATGTCAAAGGAGACGGTATCGCCATAAAAAGCCATCGTCAGCGCCGCTACAAGGATGAAGAGAGAGCCTCCGGCGGTGTAAAGGATAAATTTGGTGGCTGCGTAGAGACGGCGTTTACCGCCCCAAATGGAGAGGATGAGATAGACGGGGACTAATTCTAATTCCCAGACGAGGAAGAACAGTAACAGATCCTGGACGGCAAACACCGCAATCTGTCCCCCGTACATCAACAGCATCAGGAAGTAGAATAGTTTCGGTTTAAAAGTGACCGGCCAAGCCGCTAAGATAGCTAGAGTGGTAATAAATCCCGTTAAGATAATCAGAGGCATGGAGAGGCCATCGGCTCCTAAAGACCATCTTAGGTCGATTTCTGGCAACCATTGGTAACTTTCCACTAATTGCAGATTGGGATTAGCGAAATCGTAACTGGTATAGAAAGCGTAGATAATTAGGGCAAAGTCGATTAATCCCACCGTCAGAGCAAACCATCTCACGGTTTTACCGTCTTTATCGGGAATTATGGGAACCAATAAGGCGGCGACGATGGGAAAAAGGATGATGGCAGTTAACCAAGGAAAGTTCGTTAGATTCATCGGCTGTTTTAATATTTATTTAATCGTCAGAATCGAGAAATTAAGCTAGGGCTTTTTGGCGGTTTTACTTGGTAAAACCGGGTTTTTTTCGCTTGTTCTCGCGGTTACATTTAACTGTACCTAAATCAATCTAGCAATTATTTTCCCGTCCTTGTCTGTTAATATTGTTAAGTTTCAAGAGACTTCCGGCCTAATTAGGGTTTGCTAAAAAAGTTTTTCGGTGGGGGCAGGGTGTGGGGTGTGGGGTGTAGGGTTTTATACCATTAACCCATCCGACAAATAATTGTGCCTCCCTACTTAATCGGGTAAATCAAAGAGAACACCCGTCATATAACGCTCTGCCCATTCCCAACCAAAGGCTTTTTCTAGTACACGCCGAGTTTTATCGTTTTTCTGCTGTTGACTACAATAATCCCGTTGTCCCTGTAAATAAATGCCAGTTTCTTCCCCGGAAAGAGGCTGACTTTCCCTAGCACATTTGCAGTGAATTGTCAAGAAATCTGTTACTCTTTGTAAAAATTGTCGTTCCTCGGCGGCGGTTTCGGGACGAATAAACAGACAATATTCGGAGAAAATATGACCCCAAGGCGGCAAATCACGAGCTTGGGCGAAATCGACCGCAGGTAAAGCCGCTAGAGCTTGATTATAGGCACTAGAGAGAGTTTTATCGCCACTGGTGGGAGAAAGATCCACAATAGCGGCACTGATTCCCGCTTTGCCGGAGACTATATCACATCCGAACATCGGCAGCGGATATTCTGGACGGGGGAACATGACACAGTGAAGGATATCCAAACCATTGCCCAGTTTAGCCAGTTCTAGGTGCATTTTGCGGAACTGGGGAGTTTGATAGCAGCGATTCTCGATAATTAATTTTTCCCCTTCTAAACGTCCCTCCACATAGCCTAAACCTTCTGGCAACTCAAAGGGCGACAAATCAAGATAATTTTCCCAGTGGGACAGAATTGCCGTGGCTAATTGTCCAATCAGGGGATGAAGTAACGGTAAAATTTCAGGCTTGGTAACGGCTATCATAGGTCAGTAATCAGTAATCAGTTATCAGTTATCAGTAATCAGCTTTTTTCTCCCTATCTCCCCTGCTCCCTGCTCCCTTCTCCTGTCTCCTGTCTCCTGTCTCCTGTCTCCTGACTCCTGACATCTAAAATCCACTTTACCCCATGGAGCGATCGAGATTAGAACTGGGAAATATAAAATTAACTTCTTTGTCCTTCTCCCAATTTACCGTATGGTTAGCAGTGCCGCTCGTCCAAGACCTTCCTTAAAAACCCTCTGGCAAAAGATAGAATCTTCTCCCTTGCCAGAAACCGAGGAATCGATTATTTTAAGAATTCTGGTGCAAGCTTTAGTAATCGTGGGTATTATCGCCACCGATGTGGCTATCGATAGTTATACCAGTCTTTGGGCGGTTCCTCTCAGTATTATCGGCGGAATCTGGAGTTGGCGACGCAGGAAAAAGCGCAATATTGGGGCAAAATTCTGTATAGCGATCGGAATGTTGGTAGTGTTGGCGCTATTCTTGGGTAATATCGTCGCGATGCAGGATAGTCGCATTGCTCTAACACAATTATTAATTCAACTGCAAATTCTCCATAGTTTTGACCTGCCCCGACGCAAAGACTTAGGTTATTCTATGGTAATCGGTTTAATTCTCTTGGGAGTCGCCGGGACAATCTCCCAAACCCTCGCTTTTGCGCCTTGGTTAATCCTCTTTCTGCTTTTAGCCCTACCTACCCTAGTTTTAGACTATCGTTCTCGTTTAGGTTTAGATAATCTCAATCAGAGTCTCCCTTTCTTCTCAAAGAAACCCCCGCATCTAGCCACAAAAAAATTAGTTTCCCTGCAAAATTCTCCCCTTTCTCCCAAACGTTTCGGGATTTTCTTCCTGACAATTCTCCTCTTGGGATTGACAATTTTTGCTCTGATGCCGCGTCTTCCGGGTTATCAAATTCAATCTTTTCCCGTCAATAGTCCCGAAGGTATGGAAAATCAGGATTTTGAACAGGGAGACCGACAAATCGTTAACCCCGGCTATGTGCGCGAGGGTGAAACGGGGAATGGTGGCGTAAATAGCGGTAATAGTCCCACTACAGGGTCAGGACAGCTAGATCCCACCTTTTATTACGGTTTTAACAGCCAAATGAACCAAAATTTGCGGGGAAGTATGACTCCCCAGACAGTCATGCGGGTACGTTCTCAAGCCCCCGGATTCTGGCGGGCGATGGCGTTTGATCGCTATACTGGTCAAGGGTGGCAAATCTCGCGAGATCAAGAATTAGAGGATTTAAATCGCAGTAGTTGGTCCTATCGCTTTTTTGTGCCACTACCCGCAACCCAAGCAAAAACTCATCAGGTAGTCCAAACCTACAGCATTGTCTCCAGTTTACCGAATATTATCCCTGCTCTTACTTCGCCCCAGTTTCTCTTTTTTCCTACCCGACAGGTATCTCTGGACCGAGAAAATAGCTTAAGGTCGCCGGGGGGATTAGCGGAAGGGCTAACTTATACTGTAATCTCACAAGTGCCGGAACGCAATCGCAGCCAACTGCGATCGGCCCCAGAAACTTACCCGAAGGCTATTCTCAAGTATTATTTACAAATTCCTGCTGAAATTGCCCCGAAAGTCCGCCGAAAAACCGAGGAATTGCTGGCCAAATCTCCCACACCTTTAACCTCTCCCTACGAGAAGGCCCTATATTTAGCCCAAGCATTAAAGCAAAACTACGAATTAAAAGCCGATTTGCCCTTTTTAGCCGAAAATGAGGATTTAGTCTCGGCCTTTTTGTTTCGTTTTCAGGGGGGTTACGGCGATCATTTTTCCACCGTGTTAACGATTATGTTACGCTCGATCGGTATTCCTGCCCGATTAGCAACCGGTTTTGCCCCTGGCCAGTTTAATCCTTTCACTGGCTTTTATGTTGTCCAAAATACGGACGCTTACGCTATCACAGAGGTGTTTTTCCCTGGTTACGGTTGGTACACTTTCGATCCTATCCCGGGCCACGAATTAATTCCCCCATCCTTTGAGGAAGCGGAACCTTTTAGCGTCCTCAAGCAATTTTGGCAATGGGTGGCCGGATGGTTGCCCTCTCCAGTAACGGGTTTTCTCGGTCTGATTTGGGAAAATGTTATTGTTACTATCGGTCAGTTATTGGCCTGGTTATGGCGCTTTATTTCCGGCAGTCTTTTCGGGGGAATTCTCGGTGGTTTAGTGGGGGTCGTCTTCGCTTACGCTAGTTGGTTAGGATGGGGACAGTTCCATCGTTGGCGTCGGGGTCGCAAGTTAGCAAAACTACCACCAATCGAGCGTTTATACCAGCAAATGTTAGGAATCTTAACAGAAGCCGGTTATGGCAAACATCCCGCTCAAACCCCTTTAGAATACGCCACCGCCGCCCGCAGCGTCCAACCGCCGCCAGTGGCGAATATTATCGAGGAGATTGCTCGCGCCTACGTTGATTGGCGTTATGGCGGGAAATCGGCTAATATTGAGAGTTTACGCCAACGTTTTCGAGAGTTGCTCAAGCTAGTGAAAAAGTGAGCTTGAGCCTATAGTTAGGGTTTGCCGAAAAAGTTTTTCAGCAAATCCTAAATAATCAGTCTTTAATAACAGAAAACGGGTTTCTTTAAGAAACCCGTTTTCTAGACAAATCTGACTCCAATAGCAAATTAGGTTACACTTTATCTTGATGAGAAAGGCTATAAACAACACTATGTTAAGAAATGTAATCAAGGCCGAAACCCTTACTGTTGCCTTGTCTGCACAGTTAACTTTATTTTTGTCCGACTACCGATAATTCTCAGCCAGCAATTTATAAGCAGATCAATGTCATCTTGTCAAGTATTTGAACAATCAATTCAGATTAAAGCTAGTGCCACGACGGTGGAGCGTTGTATCACGGATTTAGAGTTAATGCGTCGTTGGTTGAATCCATTGTTAGTTTGTGAACCTATCGGGGATTGGAAGACCGATATCGGTGGGAGAAGTCGTTTTTTGATTCAAATTCCCCTAATTCAGCCAACGCTAAAAAGTACGGTGATTGAGAGGGAACCGGGGTTAATTGTCTGGCAATTTGAAGGATTTTTTTGCGGCTGCGATCGCTGGGAATGTCAACCCAATGACAGCGGCACTTGTCTCATCAATCGTTTTGAGTTTGCGATTCCTAATCCAGTTGTGGGGTGGGGATTCCAGCAATTCGCCGCCAAATGGACTAAAAAGGATATGGAAGCGCAATTAAGACGCTTAAAACGAGTAGCCGAGGAAATTTATCTACTTTCGGCAACAAGTTAAGCTGATGGGGTGGTAAGCGGGGGGTTTTGGGGATGGGAGAATACCCTCACCCCCAACAGCTAACCCCCGATCCCTAATCGATCGAGATCGACTGGGGACCGTTGCCGTTATCCTGATTATTGTCGTTAAAACTGACTAATCCCTGCTGTTCTAACCATTTTTTGAGGGGATCGTCCGAAAGTTTCAAGCGCAGTAATCCAGAGGCAAAACCACCGAAAAAAGCGATCGGTTGTTGAATCAGTTCTTTAACAACGGGTTGTAATTCATCGAGAAACATCTTATTCTATCTCCTGATATTGTCACACCTATCAATGTTAAGTTAATTGAAGTGATTCTGTAAGACTAGCATGACTGAAACTCCCAACACGGTGAAAAAATCTTTCCGGCTAACCCCGTTTATTTTCCTAGGAATACTGCTCATCTGGCTAGGAATTAGGTTAATTGCTCCCGATAGCGTTAGTTTATTCGCCGGTACTCGTCCCGATTATTTGGGAGTCAGGGAGGGTAAACTGGCTCCTTGTCCGGTCACTCCTAATTGTGTTAGTAGTCAGAGTCAGGATCAGGCTCATGCGATCGAACCCCTTAGTTATCAGGGTAGCGGCGAAGAAGCGATCGAGCAATTAGCTAAAATTATCGCCTCCCAACCGAGAACTAAAATTATTAGCCAAGATAGTAACTATCTCTACGCCGAATTTAGCAGTCAATGGATGGGATTTGTCGATGATCTGGAATTTTTTCTTAATCCTAGCAAAAATGCGATCGATGTTCGCTCGGCCTCCCGGTTAGGGGAATCGGATTTAAATGTCAATCGAGAACGAGTGGAAACCCTGAGAAAACTCTTTTCAGTGATCAGTAATCAGTAAACGGTGAACTGACTCGGAGAATACGATAAGAAAAATTATGTTTCGTCCCCAACCGATACCAGCAAAAGCAGGACAGGAATCCGTCTGGGATTATCCTCGTCCCCCGCGCCTAGAATTATCGCCTAAACACCTAAAAATTATCTTTAATGGGGTGATAATTGCCGATACTAAAAGCAGTTATCGAGTTCTAGAAACCAGTCATCCTCCAGTTTATTATCTACCGCCCCAAGATATTAAAATGGAATACCTGCAAGCCACAGCAGAAAAGTCTTTTTGTGAGTGGAAAGGTCTAGCGGGATATTACAATATCACCGTTGGGGATCAACAGGCAATTAACGCCGCTTGGTATTATCCGGACCCAACACCAGAGTTTCAGGCAATTAAGAATTATCTGGCTTTTTATCCTGCGAAAATGAGCGCTTGTTATGCCGACGGTGAATTAGTACAACCGCAGCCTGGCAACTTTTACGGGGGATGGATAACCTCCGATGTGGTTGGTCCGTTTAAAGGCGTTCCCAATAGTTGGGGCTGGTAATCCCGTTAAGTAAGTAGGGTTTGCTGAAAAAGTTTATTGGTGGAGTCAGGAGTCAGTAGCCGGTCGTCAGGAGTCAGGAGTCAGTAGCCGGTCGTCAGGAGTCAGGAGTCAGGAGATTATTTTTATTTATTCTTCCCACACCCCACTTCCCCAAAACCCCACTTCCCCAAAACCCCACTTCCCCAAAACCCCACACCCCCTTAACTCCTAGTTTCTACTTTTTACGAGAAATTATGACTATATCCCAACCCGATCTAGAACCCACTTGGATGACGATTATTCGCCTCTTGCGCTGGGATAAACCCGCCGGTAGGTTAATTTTGATGGTTCCCGCTTTATGGGCGGTATTTTTGGCGGCAGACGGGGTGCCACCACTACCCTTGATCGGGGTGATCGTTTTGGGAACTTTGGCCACTAGCGCCGCCGGCTGTGTGGTTAACGATCTTTGGGATCGGGATATTGATCCACAGGTTGATCGCACTCGTAACCGTCCTTTAGCGGCCAGAGCTTTATCGATCAAGGTTGGTTTGATTATCGCTCTGATTGCTTTCTTTTGCGCCGCAATTTTAGCTTTATATCTGAATTTACTGAGTTTTTGCCTATGTTTAGCCGCCGTTCCCTTGATTATCTGCTATCCTCTCGCCAAGCGTTTTTTTCCTGTACCCCAATTGGTTCTTTCTCTCGCGTGGGGTTTTGCCGTTTTAATCTGTTGGAGTGCCGTCACCGGGTCGTTAAATAGTAATACATTTATATTATGGGGAGCGGTGATTTTTTGGACATTGGCATTTGATACAATTTATGCTCTGTCCGATCGAGAGGATGATCTCAAGATCGGTATTAACTCTAGTGCCATATTTTTCGGCAAATACGCCCCGGAAGCCGTGGGGGTCTTTTTTGCCCTAACAGTGGGTTTATTGGCTTGGGAGGGGCAAAAAATGCAGTTATCAGCCTTTTTTTGGCTAGGGTTGGGTCTAGCGGTGATCGCTTGGTTGCGTCAATACCGGCTGTTACGTCAATCGGATTTACCTAAACCAGTTTATGGTCAAATGTTCGGCCAAAATGTTTGGGTCGGTTTTATTTTATTAGCGGCTATGATTGGGGGAAGTTATTTTTAAATAAGTAAATCGAGTAATTTTTGACTCTTTCGGTCTTCCCAAGCGTTTTTTAAGCTTGGTCGCTCTAAAATTGAGTTAGTAAGTAGCTAGATACAATCAATTAGACATATCTAACCACCTCTTGCATGAGTGCCTATCCTAACCAAGAAGTTAATTTTGTCCTACTACTTAAATTACCGCCCCTTAACTAATGTCTAACTCGAAATCTAGTAGCGTTTGGGACCACAAACCCCGTTGGTGTCAACCTTGGTCGATTTTGTTGACAGGAATTACCCTGATTGCTGGGTGTTGGTTTTTAACTCAGCGTCTCTGGTTAACCCTACTCCTATCTATTCCCATACTCCTCTGGTGGTTTGTCTTCCTGATTCTTTATCCGCGGACGCTGCAGCAACAGTTAAACACAGAAAGAATCGGGGAAAGCATTGATTAAAACAGGAAAGACAGGACAGGGGTTTTTATCCTGTAATTGACTACTTTCATCTCCGCGAAAAGTGTTCCAACGAAAGGGAGCTTTTTTTTCACTCGACATCCATAAAAGTCTTTTTGCTCGCGTCATCGCTACATACAAAAGTCGGTATTCTTCAGCTTTTTTAAGTTGTCCAGCTTCTAACCAAGCGCTTAAAGGTGGGGGAATAATTGGTATGCTGTCGGGGTTTAAATAGCGTTGATGAACCGCTGCTCGAATTTGCGCCCGGGACACTTCTGCGAGGGTAAAATCTCCCAAAAATTTCGCCCCATTGGGAACCCAAGGTTTGCCTGGGATAATATCTTCGTGAAGAAAGGGAATAAAAACATAATCCCAGTCTAAACCCTTGGCTTTGTGCATAGTAATAATCGTCAGTTGTCCGGGACGAGTATAACAATCATCGTTATCTTCTTCCACTCCTTCAAAGCGCTCAGAGGCGATAATTGCATTAAGAGTATTAATTGTATTTTTCAGAGAACTATTACCAGCAGTTTCCTGATAAATACGAGCGGTTAATTTTTGCAATGTGGCTAATTCTGACCCCGAATATTGGAGAGTCATAGCGAAAAAAGATAGGAGTTGATAATGGGGTAATTCTAA
Organism: Microcystis aeruginosa Ma_QC_C_20070703_M131; assembly: GCA_007095475.1. Lineage (GTDB taxonomy): Bacteria > Cyanobacteriota > Cyanobacteriia > Cyanobacteriales > Microcystaceae > Microcystis > Microcystis aeruginosa_I. The sequence continues at coordinate 10,018 of SFCA01000075.1, forward strand.
TCTAGCTTTTAGTAAACTGCAACAATAACGACGGGCAATTTTTTCGTTAGATTTCAGTTCAGGATCGAGGGGAGTGGGATAAAGAAATTGTTCGGGATAGGTAACTAAAGGATTTAAGTCTTGGGCAGTAATTAAACCCCTAAATTGTAGCACTTCTAAGGCCGCTTTGAGATAATCGGGAGAGTGGGGACGTTCGACAAAAGCTAATAGTTTCAGCATTTCGGCGGGAATTTGGGAAAAGCGATCGATCTCGTTAGCTTCAAAAATTCTGATTTGATAACTTTTATAAAAATGGGCGAATTTTTGAGCAAAAAAGTGTCCCTGTCGATTTTCTCTAACGAGGATAGCCGCATTATGTTGAGGGTTTTCTTGGAGTAATTGAACTAGACGTTTTTCAATTAATTCTACTGTTTGATAAATGTCATCGGGTTGATAAATTTCTAATCCTTTTCCCTCCTTAACTGGATTAGGTTGGGGATCTTCAGCACTGACGGGAATAATCGCTTGAACCCGAAAAGGAGCCTCGGTAACTTTATGATTATCTTTTCCCTGTTTCCAATCTCGATCAACCCATTGTAAAACTAAATTAGCAGCTTCAATAATTTTAGTATTGCTGCGACCTGCTTGGTTCATAGTCGATAAATTGCCTTCGTTTTGACAACTTTCACAAAACCAATTAAAGTAAACAGGATCGGCGGGGGTAAAGGTAGAATTAATGGCTTGATTGGGATCGCCGACGCGAATTAAATTAGGTATTTCCCCGTCATTATTTTTTGCTAAAATAGTAATTAGTTTTTCTTGGAGAGGACTAGAATCCTGTGCCTCATCTTCAAAAACTCCAAAGATAGATTTTTGCTCTTGTCGGCGAATTTTTTCTTCCTCTAATACTCGCAAGGCTCCTAAAATCATGTCATCATAATCTATATAGTTTTTCTGACGCATCAGGATTTCATACTGTTGGTACAAACCACTAGCAATAGCGAGAATTTGATAATTATCGTCGGTATAGTGGCTTAATTCCCAGACTTGCTGCGGTGATAATCCCGAACTTTTTAGCTCATGAATGGCCGTATAGGCAAGACTAGGTAAAATTTCGGTTCTCAGCACCGATTGACGGCGTAATCTTTCTGTTTCTTCCCCATCAAATTCCACTCCTTCTAATAACTTTTGATAACGAATTGGATCAGTAATTAGCCATTTTTCCACCGAGTTTCTAATAATTCTGTGGCTAGGAGTCGGAATAACTAAGGTAGAAGATTCGAGGTCTAATCCCGATAATTCTGGGTAACGACGGGCCAATTGTAGGGCCAGTCCATGCAGAGTTTGGACACTGAAACCTTGGGCTGAAAGTTGTAAATCTTGCAAGCGTTGTTTAATTTTAGCTTTAATACTAGCGGCAGCCGAGCGGGTGTAGGTGACAATAATTAACTGTTTTTTAGCGTGCAGTTGCTCACGAGCAATAACCATAGCGGCAGCTACGGCCAAACTGTGGGATTTTCCTGCCCCCGGCACCGCAGAAATGGCCATTTTTCCCCCTTGCCAATCGGCTAATTCCTGTTGTCCCGCACGCAGTTGTTGCCGGAGATTTACCAGTAAATTTTCTCGATTAATTACTTTAGTTTCGCTCATTATGCCCCGCCAATTTTATTTTTAGTTTAATTGTATTACTATTAACACTGTCCACTTAAAACTGTAATCTGATAACTGATCACTGATAACTAATATATAGCCAATTTTGTTGTACTTCTACCCGAATTTTGCCGGTTAAGGAGGAAGTGGCATCGCGATTAACACCAGTAATGAGATTAACCACTGACTCAACTTCGGCAAAATTAGGGGATGAGGGTAAATATTGAGCCAAAAATAAACGAATCACCCGTCTTTGTATCGCTAGAGGTAAAATTTGTAAAGGAGAGCGATCGAGTCTTTTTTGATCTAGATCAATAACCTGACGAAAAATATCCCGGGCAACACTATCTAAATAATCGCTTTCTGCTTCCAAAATTTCGGCAGTTTGGGCGAGATGTTTTTCGATTTGGGGATTTAAATTAGTTTGCAGGTAGGGTAATAATTCCAGACGGATGCGATTGCGAGCATAGCGTAAATTCTCATTAGCTCGATCATACCAGATCGGTAATTCTCGACTTTGACAAAAAGCGAAAGTTTCCCCGCGAGTGACATTTAAGAGGGGACGGACTAAAAAAATATCTGGGGTTAAACTTGTCCACCAAGTTAAGGCAGAAAGTCCATCACTACCCGCCCCGCGCGTGAGATTATAAAGAAAAGTTTCCGCTCGATCGCTCCTCGTGTGTGCCGTGAGAAGATAATTAAAACCCTGTTCTTGGGCGATTGTTTGTAAAGCTTGATAACGCCATTGTCGGGCCTTGGCTTCCGTTTCCGCCATGGGGGGTGCGGTGGCAATATAAACAGGTAATTGCCAAATTTCGGCGATTTTCCGCACATGAGCCACTAATCCTCGGTCGTAAGACCAACGGTGATCACAATGAGCGATCGCTAGTTGCCAACCCCAACGAGAGCGCAAATCCAGCAATAATTGACCTAAACAGAGGGAATCCTGACCTGCCGACAATGCCACTAACAGAGACGCATTTTTAGGTAGTAATTGTCCCTTTTTCACCGTGGTTTCCAGACGAGTATGGAGAGGTGTCCAAAAATTAGCCAAAATTTTTAGATTTATTTACTTGACAAGGGTGTGGGAAGTATTTTCAGTGAACAGTAAACTGATAACTGATAACTGATAACTGATTTAACCTTGCCAATTAACCCAATCTTGGGGTTTTAGGAAGACATCATAGAGTTTTGCTTCTGGGGTGTTTGGTGCAGGTTGATAACAGTATTCCCAACGGACTAAAGGAGGTAAAGACATCAAAATTGATTCGGTACGACCGTTAGTTTGCAACCCAAAAATTGTGCCACGATCATAAACTAAATTAAATTCTACATAACGACCGCGTCGATAGAGTTGAAACTGACGTTCTCTGTCACCGTATTCCGTCGAGCGCCGTTTCTGGACAATGGGAACGTAAGCGGGTAGAAAAGCCCGACCACAGTCATTAATGAAACTAAAAATTTCTTCCCAGCTGCGGGGTTGTTGGGGAGATAATTTTTCTGAATAGATAGCGGCATCACTTTCGGCAAGGGGACCCCGATAGAGAGGGTCTAAACCGTCTTGGTAATCAAAGAAAATCCCGCCGATACCTCTGGCTTCCTGACGATGATTGAGATAAAAATATTCATCACACCAGCGTTTAAAAACGGGATAATATTCGGGATGATGTTGGTCACAAACCTGTTTAAAAGTGCGGTGAAAATGACTAGCATCCTCTTCAAAAGCATAGTAGGGAGTTAAATCAGCGCCACCGCCAAACCACCAAACCGGACCTGCTTCAAAATAGCGATAATTGAGGTGAACCGTGGGAATATAAGGATTGCGAGGATGTAAAACCATCGAGGTTCCCGTGGCATAAAATTGATGACCGGCAGCCTCAGGCCGTTGTTTGGCAATGCTAGGAGGTAATTCTTTCCCCCAAACTTCCGAAAAATTCACCCCTGCCTGTTCAAAAATTGCCCCTTCCCGCAAAACTCGCGAACGTCCGCCGCCACCTTCGGGCCGTTGCCAACTATCTTCGATAAATTTTGCTTGTCCATCCACTTTTTCTAATCCCTGACAAATTTCATCCTGTAGGGATTTCATAAATTCACTGACGCGGCTACGGCTGTCACTGGCGGGCAAATTGGCAAGGGTGGGGGTTGTGGTGAATGCAGTCATACTCAAGGATCAAAGTTGATAACTCAGTGATTATATTACTACTGGGTGATGAAACGGTCGCTCTTCGATACTTAACTTAACATTTAGACCGGTTAGGTGTTGGGGGTTGGGGGTTGGGGTTTTAGGGTTTTAGTTGAATTCCCCTATTTCCCCATTTCCCTAATCCCTATCCCCTAAATCAATGTCAATTTCTCAGTCTCAACTGGGCATATTAGAGTTAGTCCCGATCGAGGGACAATAACACAGATACCCAATTTCTATCACCATGTCCTCCCGTCGAATCATCATCGGTGACGTTCACGGTCAATACGATGCTCTTTTGCAGCTAATGGAAGCAATCGCACCTCAAGAAAAGGAACCAGTTTATTTCTTGGGCGATTTAATCGATCGTGGTCCCAATAGCGCCGAAGTAGTCGAATTTGTTCGTCAACACCGCTATCGTTGTCTATTGGGCAATCATGAACAGATGCTGCTAGAAGTGTTGGGCAGCCAAAAACTGATGGGGGAAATGTTGCCAGCTTGGCTTTATAGTGGCGGTCATGCCACTCTCGTGAGCTATAACCACAAAATACCGCAAGATCACATTGATTGGCTGAAAAAATTGCCTCTTTACCTCGATTTAGGCGATATTTGGCTGGTTCATGCCGGAGTTCATCCCGATTTGCCCCTCGAAGAACAAGATGCTACTCATTTTTGTTGGATCCGCGATGAATTCCACAGTATGCCAGAACCTTTTTTTAGCGATAAATTAATTATCACTGGCCACACGATTACTTTTACTTTTCCGGGGGTAAGTCCAGGGCAATTAGTCGCTGGTGCTGGTTGGTTAGATATCGACACGGGAGCTTATCATCCCTATAGTAATTGGTTAACCGGATTAGATATCACTAATCGTTTGGTTTATCAGGTCAATACCGAAGATAAAACCTTGCGAAAATTCGATTTAGAAGATATAATCACTTCAATTAATCCCGACGAAATTTATACCAAAAGACTACAGTTCACCCCTTAAAAATAACTGTTATTAACAGAAATATAATTCTCGGAGTCAGGGGATAAATTTGCCAGTTTTTTGGTAGAATAGTGGGTAGTGATGCCAAATCCATGCAGATAGCTCAGATATTAATCCCTGGGTTGAATAACACGAACCAGCAGCTTAGGCTATTGGGATTCTTTGATCGTAGGTTCTCAAGAGCGGTAAATTGAATAAAGAATTGTCCAGCTTTCTTTCACCCATGACTCTCCCCTCGGATTTTCCCCTAGAACCACCCGCTACCAATAAAGCTCCCCATCGTGATTATCGCGGACTTGATCGCGATAAACTCACCCCCATGTACCAGCATTATGTGGAGGTAAAAGAAACCTATCCCAATGCCCTTTTACTCTATCGTGTGGGCGATTTTTTCGAGTGTTTCTTTCAGGATGCGGTGATTATCTCCAGAGAATTAGAATTAGTTCTCACCAGCAAGGAAGGGGGTAAAGGGATTGGGAGAGTCGCCATGACCGGGGTTCCCCACCACGCCCTAGAGCGCTATAGTCGTTTATTGGTGGAAAAAGGCTATGCAGTGGCGATTTGTGACCAAGTAGAGGATTCAACGGAAGCAGCCGCCGAAAAACGGCTCGTAGAACGCGCTATCACCAAATTGCTCACCCCCGGAACCCTCACCGATGAGGGAATGTTAAACGCAAAAAAGAATAATTTTCTGGCCGCAGTGGTGATTACCGGAGAAAATTGGGGATTAGCCTATGCAGATATCTCCACCGGAGAATTCTACACCACCCAAGCCAGTGATTTAACGGCTTTAAGCCTAGAATTAAGCCGTTTACAGCCCTCGGAAATCCTTTTTCCCATCAATGCCCCCGATTTAAACCGTATTTTGCGCCCCGGGGAAAAATCTGACCATCTCCCCCCCTGTTTACCCGATAGTTTTTGTTATTCTCTCCGTCCCCAAACTATCTTTACTCTCACAGAGGCGAAAAATCGTCTCCTAATCACCTATAAAATGCGTTCCCTAGAGGGGATGGGCTGCGAACATTTACCCCTCGCTATTCGCGCCGCCGGAGGCCTCTTAGAATACATTGAAGATACCCAAAAAGCCAATCAAGTCCCCCTACAACCTTTAAAAACCTACTCTATCTCCGAATTTTTGATTTTAGATGGGCAAACCCGTCGCAACCTTGAAATTACCCAAACGGTGCGCGACGGTAGCTTCTATGGTTCTCTATTATGGGCGATCGATCGCACTTGTACAGCCATGGGTAGTCGGGCCTTACGTCGTTGGTTACTGCAACCCCTCTTAGATTCTCGCGGTATTCGCGCCCGTCAAGATACTATCCAAGAGTTAAAGGATAATCCCGCCCTGCGCCAAGATATTCGGCAAAAATTAAGGGAAATCTACGATATAGAACGTTTAAGCGGTCGTGTTGGCGCAGGAACTGCTAACGCCCGCGATTTACTTTCCCTAGCGGCATCTTTAGTCAAATTAGCCGATTTAGCGGCTTTGGTTGCTTCGGGAAATTCGCCCTATTTGAAAGCTTTACAGCAAATTCCCGCCGATTTAGAAAAATTAGGCCAGCAGGTGATAGCGCATCTGGTGGAATCTCCCCCGCTGCATCTGAAGGAAGGGGGGGTGATTCGCGAGGGAATTGATGCCCAATTGGATGCCCTGCGGCGCGACTATCAGGAAGTAATCGATTGGTTTAAGAATCTGGAGACGACAGAAAAAGAAAGAACGGGTATTAGTAACCTTAAGGTTAATTATAACAAAACTTTCGGTTATTATATCAGTTTACCCCGCAGTAAAGCCGATTTCGCCCCAAAAGAGTATGTTCGTAAGCAAACTTTAGTCAATGAGGAACGTTATATCACCACCGAGTTAAAGGAGAAAGAAAATATAATTCTGACGGCAGTAGATGAATTAAATAACCTAGAATACGAGATTTTTAGCGATTTACGCCGTCAAGTAGCCGAATTTTCCCCAGAAATCCGGGAAGTGGCCACAAAAGTCGCCGCTTTGGATGTGTTGGCAGCATTGGCAGAAATCGCCGTTTATCAGGGATATTGTCGCCCAGAAATCGCCGATGGTCGTCTTATCGATATTAAAGATGGTCGTCATCCCGTGGTGGAACAATCCCTTGGGGCCGGCTTTTTTGTGCCGAATTCGATTAATTTGGGCAATCAGGAAGGTTTAGAATACCCCGACTTGATTATTCTCACCGGTCCCAATGCTAGTGGCAAAAGTTGTTATCTGCGACAGGTGGGATTAATTCAATTGTTAGCCCAAACCGGCAGTTTTGTCCCGGCAAAGTCGGCCAAAATCTCCATCTGCGATCGCATTTTCACCCGGGTGGGGGCTGTGGATGACCTCGCTACTGGCCAATCCACCTTTATGGTGGAAATGAACGAAACCGCCAATATTCTCAATCACGCCACAGACAGATCATTAGTATTATTAGACGAAATTGGCCGGGGTACAGCCACTTTTGACGGGTTATCCATAGCTTGGTCTGTGGCGGAGTATTTAGCCACGGTACTGCAATCGCGGACGATTTTCGCCACTCACTACCACGAACTAAACGAATTAGCCTCAATTTTAGAGAATGTGGCCAATTATCAGGTAACGGTCAAAGAATTACCCCATGAGATAGTATTTTTGCACCAAGTACGACCGGGAGGCGCGGATAAGTCCTACGGTATCGAAGCGGGGAGATTAGCCGGTTTACCAGCTTCTGTGATCGATCGTGCCATGCAGGTGATGGGTCAAATCGAAAAACATAGTAAAATTGCGATCGGTTTGCGTCAGGGAATTAAGAAAATTAAACCGGTTAAGTCGGATAATCCCCCATCTCTGCAGCAGTTAGATATTTTTGATGGCAGTAAGTAGTCGTGCAAAGCTCAAATTTGTCTCCTTTGTGGTTCACAAAAAGGCTGCATCTCGATTTTGCAGAAACACCGACAATCAACAATTATCAGTGACTCTTAAACTGGGACAAATATATCAACAATCGCGTGTAAGCATCCCACCGAAAAACTGATGCGCGGGGGGTTTGGGGGCGGCGCCACGACCCCAACGGGGGGTTTGGGGGGTAGAACCCCCCAAAAGCTTGGATTGAGGGAAAAAATCGAAAGTAACGCCCGATTTTAGCAGAGAGTTTTCCCTTTAAAAATCTTCCTTTTTCAACAGTATTAAAACTGTAAAAACTTTTTAACTTGTGTCCAAAGATTGGTAAAAGACTCTTTCATTTCCTCCTTAATTTTCCAGCGTTTAAATGCCTCTTCGTAGGCAATCCCTTGATTTTGGAAAGTTTTCCAAGCGGAGAGAGAAAGAGGTAAACCCATCAGCAAAAAGATATAAATTGCCCAAGAAATTGTTCCAGCACTAATTAAATTAATGGTAAGAAAAAAACTATTAATAATCAGATAGCGAACGGTTTTATTTTTTAGCTCCTCGCGACGAAAGCGATCGAATTCTTGCCGTTTATAACTGAGCATTTTTGACTCTTGCCAGTCCTTTTCCGCCGCTTCTAAGTCTTTAACTTCAATAGCTAAATCGTCGGCAATTTCTAACAACTGTTGACGGGTAATTTCTCCCTTATCCCCTTGACGGGAGATAGCCAAATAGAGAATTTCCTGCACATCCTCTTGACTGTAGGATTGGGGAGGGAAAAAATCGGGGTTTGGCATAGCGATAGAGAAAGAAATAGGTTCCTTCTCTATTATGGGCGATCGATTTAGCGATTGACAGTTAGACGAGACAGGGAGTTTTTAACTGATTTATCCATGCTTCTAAATCCTGCAAAGAGCGATCGGCATATTGACCGTAACGTTCCCGTTTATTGCGGATTTTTCTGGTAAAATTCGGCAAAATGCCAAAATTTGGCGGCATCGGTTGAAAATGTTTCGGTTCGGCACTGCTGATAAACTCAAATAATGACCCCATCATCGTTGTGGTTGGCAATGTCACCGTTTCTAATCCTAAAGCTAAACGAGCGGCATTAGTTCCCGCTAACCATCCCCCAGCAGCCGCAGCCGTATAGCCTTCCGTGCCGATTAACTGTCCTGCCGCTAATAGCGTCGGTCGCGATTTAAACTGGAGACTGGAGGATAATAACTGGGGAGAATTAATAAAGGTGTTTTTGTGCATCACTCCCATGCGGACAAATTCGGCCTTTTCTAACCCCGGAATCAGACGGAAAACCCGTGTTTGTTCACCCCATTTTAAATTAGTTTGAAATCCCACCATATTCCACAATTGCCCCGCTTTATCTTCCATTCGCAACTGTATAACTGCGTAGGGACGTTGATCCGGATATCTGGGATCCGCTAATCCCACCGGTTTCAGGGGACCAAAACGCATGGTATCCTCTCCCCGACAGGCTAATTCTTCGATTGGCAGACAAGCCTCGAAAAATTTGGCATTTTCTCGCTCAAAATCCTTTAATTCTGCTTGTTCTGCCTGTTTTAACTCTTGCCAGAAATGCAGGTATTGTTCCCGATCCATGGGACAATTGAGATAGGCGGCCTCACCTTTATCGTAACGGGAGGCCAGAAAAGCGATCGATTGATCAATAGATTCCCCTAGAATAATCGGACTAGCGGCATCAAAAAAGCTCAGATAGTCCAGGCCGGCAAAATTTTGCAGATCCGCGGCTAAAGCAGCACTGGTTAACGGTCCAGTGGTTAAAACGACGATACCATCCCGGGGAATTTCCGTGATCTCCTGACGTTTTAAGGTGACTAGAGGGTGGTTAGCCAAGATTTCTGTCAAATTTCGACTAAAGACCCCTCGATCGACCGCTAAAGCCCCTCCTGCGGGGACACTATGCTGATCGGCCTGGGCAATAACTAGAGAATTTAAGCGTCGTAATTCTTCATGGAGTAACCCGGTGGCGCGATCCACTGCCATGGCACCAAAGGAGTTACTACAGACTAATTCAGCTAAAAATTGGCTATGGTGGGCGGGACTAGAGCGAATTGGGCGCATTTCGTGCAGGATCACGGGAATACCTGCTTGGGCTATCTGCCACGCCGCCTCAGTCCCCGCTAATCCACCACCAATGACATGAATAGGGCGATCGATCATAGTTGGGAGAAAATGGGTAGAGTTATGATTATTTTAAAATGAGCAATTGTTAGGTTTGTTAGGCCACCTAGAGGGCCGACCCTAAAAACCTCAGTTCGATGGTGATCATCGGTCGTCAGTGAAGAAAACCTTTATAGACAAAACTTTCATGCAGAAACCTCAAGTTATTTTTCTCGATGCTGTGGGTACTCTTTTTGGGTTGAAAGGCAGTGTCGGAGCAATTTATAGTCAAATAGCGGCGGATTTTGGGGTAGAGGTGGCGGCCGAGAGTCTAGAACAGTCTTTCTCCGCTATTTTCCCCACTTCTTCCCCCCTAGCTTTTCCTGACGTTGAACCAGCACAAATTCCTGAGTTAGAGTATTGCTGGTGGCGATCGCTGACTGGAGCAGTTTTTAATAATTTGGGTTATCTGGAACGATTTCCCGATTTTGAGGCTTTTTTCGGCGAACTTTATCGTCATTTTGCCACGGCCGAGCCTTGGGTTCTGTACGGGGATGTAATTCCTACTTTAAGACTCTGGCAGATTCAGGGGATCGAGTTGGGCATTATTTCTAATTTTGATAGTCGTATCTACCGAGTTTTGGCCGAATTAGGCTTAGAGTATTTTTTTCGATCGATCACGATTTCTTCCCAGGCGGGGGTCGCTAAACCCGCTCCAGAAATTTTTCAAATCGCCCTGCAAAAACATGATTGTTCCCCCGCACAGGCTTGGCATATTGGCGATAGTAAAAAAGAGGATTACCAAGGGGCAAAATCCTTGGGCATAGAGGCATTTTTAATCAAAAGATCAATAGGGTTGGCTGAATAAATCTAAAAACCTTGTTGGATAAGCTCTTTGGCTCTTATGGGTAAAATCCTACACCCCAGACCCCACACCCCCACGAATAAATAGGTCAAGCGGGAAAAAGTCTTTCAGTGGGGATAGGGGATGGGGAGGGAACACAGACCCTACCAGCTAATACCTAACCCTCGAACCAGTTTAATCCCCATCGGGATTTTAGACCGATGGCTGCGATGGGGTGGAAGTCGCTTCTGACCGTTCGGTGTTAGAATCCGCCCCTTTGGGGGCGGCCACTTTTACCAAAGCATGACGCAAAACCTGTTCTCCGAGAGTGTATCCTCGCACTAACTGCTCGATCACTGCGCCTTCGGGATGTTCATCGCTGTACTCCCGCATCATCGCTTCGTGGTAGGTGGGGTCAAAGGGTTGACCTTCCGGACGCATGGGGGAAACGCCTAAACGTTTGAGACTGTCCACTAAGGTTTTATAGACCCCCTGGTAGCTCTTGTGAATACCCATCTCGCCATCATTAGCTGGTTTAATTTGAGTACGGGCGCGCTCAAAATTATCCACCACGCCAAGAATTTCCACCAGGGTTTTGCCCTTGATTTTTGTTTCCAGTTCCTCTTTTTCTTTGCTCGTGCGTTTGCGAAAATTGTCGAACTCGGCCGCTAGACTGATATAGCGTTTCTTATAGGCATCAACCTGTTGGGTTTGCTCCTCTAACTGCTGTTTGAGAGTGTCGATTTCCTCTTGTAGAGCATCGATGGTCATTCCGCCTAGAAGAGAAAATCCCTCGCTAGAGGCGGCTTGGTCTGTCACCGTTTTGACTTCATCGGTGACACTGGCTTCTGATTCAGTTGCAAGGGATTCAGGGGAATTAGGAAAAGATTCTTGGTTTTCGTCGAAAATTGCTGAGGTATTTGGTTCTGCACTCATAGTATAAAATTTTAGTGGGTAATTTGGCAATATATGACCATTTACTGCTAATTTTGGTCTTTAAGTACCAGCTAGTAATCAAGGTTTAACCCCTAATGTAACATTTTGTGGACAAGATCCGTAATTAGATGAAGCTAAGAGACATGGAAACTGAGTATTGTTGAGTTAGCTAAAAAAGCAGATCAACCTTACTCTTAGGCAGTTCTGGCGTTCCAGCCTTCCTCGATCGACCTAGACCAATTCAGCTGCGCGGACAGCTGATAAGCGACCCCGATAGATAATCAGTGATCTAAAAAAATTTTTGCTAGAATGCAATTTTACCAGTAGAATTGGGAACATTTAAGGGTAGTGGAGAGGTTCAGAATCTTCTATGACATTTTCTTCCAAGAAAACCCGTGCCGTTGCCCTACGCAATTACTTTTCCCCCTTTGGTAACAAGTTGGTGCAGTCGGGCTATATCGGTGCCGAGCAAATGCAACAAGCCCTAGTGGAAACCCGAAAATCGGGACGATCGCTAGTAGAAATACTACAACAACTAACCGGGCGCCCCTTGCCCCCAGATTTACGGCGACAGTATAAGAAAAACCAGTTATTTGAATTAAAAATTCTCTACGGGGTCGAATCGATCGACCCCGAGTTAACCGATGTGGATGGACTGGAAATGGCCTGGTTGATCGATTCTTTGATTCCGATCGATCTTTGCCGTCGCTATCGTCTCATCCCCCTGGGTCGGATCGAAGGAGAGCCAGCTGCGATTTTGATAGCCATGGTCGATCCCGACAACCTCGAGGCTACCGACGATATCAATCGGATCCTCCGCCCCAGGGAGTTAGGTTTACAGCGTTTGGTGATTACCAGCGAAGATTATGAAAGATTACTGGAAAAATTCCACTCGGTCCAATCGGAGCTAGAACAGGAAAAAGCCCGACTCCAAGAAGAAAAAGAACTGGCAAAACTCTCGGATCTCACTGGTATTGTCAGCAATATTGAGGTGGCCTCTGGTGCTGCTAACGATGAAGTGGCCGATGATCTCGGAGAAGGGGAAGCTAATCAAGCTCCCGTCATCAACCTCGTCAATAAAATTATAGCTAAAGCCCTACAGGAGGGGACTTCCGATATTCACATCGAACCCCAAGAAGAATCCCTGAAAATTCGCTTTCGCAAAGATGGAGTTCTTCATCAAGCTTTTGAGCCACTGCCGAAAAGAATTACCCCGGCGGTCACTGCCCGTTTTAAAATCATGGCCGATCTCGATATCGCCGAACGTCGTCTTCCCCAAGATGGTAAAATTCGGCGGATGTATCAAGGGCGGAAAGTGGATTTTCGGGTTAATACCCTGCCCAGTCGCTACGGGGAAAAAGTCTGTTTACGGATTCTCGATAACTCCTCTACCCAGTTGGGTTTAGATAAACTGATCACCGATCAAAAGACCCTGCAAATCGTCCGAGACTTGGCCAGTCAACCTTTTGGTCTGTTGCTGGTGACAGGCCCCACTGGTTCGGGGAAATCCACCACTTTATACTCAGTGTTAGCGGAAAGAAATCACCCTGGGGTCAATATCAGTACCGCCGAAGACCCGATCGAATATTCTCTACCAGGCATCACCCAGGTGCAGGTAATTCGGGAAAAAGGCATGGATTTCGCCTCGATTCTGCGGGCATTCATGCGACAAGATCCGGATGTGATTCTGGTGGGAGAAACTAGGGACAAGGAAACGGCTAAAACAGCGATCGAGGCCGCCCTAACTGGTCACTTGGTCCTCACTACCCTACACACCAACGATGCTGCTGGTGCGATCGCTCGTCTCGATAAGATGGGGGTTGAACCGTTTATGATTTCTGGTTCTCTCTTGGGAGTCTTGGCCCAGCGTCTCGTGCGGCGCGTCTGTAGCCAATGTCGAGTCGCCTATAACCCCAGCCAAGGGGAATTAGCCCGTTTCGGTCTTTCCGCCGCCAATGAACGGGAAGTGACCTTTTATAAGGCTAATACCCTGACCATAGAGGAAATTCAACAGGCGCGAAAACAGGGCAATCTCTGCGTTAAATGTGGCGGCAGCGGTTATAAAGGTCGCATCGGTGTCTATGAGGTAATGCAGAATAGTGAACGACTACAGCAGCTAATTTACCAAGGGGCAACAACCGATCGCATTAAGGAGGCGGCTGTCGATGAAGGCATGGTGACACTCCTAGCCTATAGTTTAAATCTGGTGCGCGAGGGTTACACCACCCTCGAAGAAGTGGAACGGGTGACATTTACCGATTCTGGTCTGGAAGCGGAACTAAAAGCCAAACGGAAAAGCGGTTTAATCTGTCGTGGTTGTCGCGCCGAACTACAACCAGAATGGCTCGATTGTCCCTATTGTATGACACCGCGATTTAGTGATTAAGACAGTTTTTCAGTTATCAGTGATCAGATTTGAGTTTTAAGTCAGGAGTATTAAGTGAGTAGTCTTAAATAGCACTTTCCCAATGACTTTTCACTGGTTACTGGTTGCTGTTCACTGATTTTACCTTATAGATGGGTTTTAACTTATGGAATTAATGATCGAAGATTTAATGCAACAATTGGTCGACATGGGCGGTTCTGATATGCACATTCAGTCTGGCGCGCCGGTCTATTTTCGCATTAGTGGCAAACTCGCCCCGATTAGTGAAGAGTCTTTAACCCCGCAAGATTGTCAGAAATTGATTTTTAGTATGCTCAATAATACTCAAAGAAAAGAGTTAGAGCAGAATTGGGAATTAGACTGTTCCTACGGGGTGAAAGGATTAGCAAGATTTAGGGTCAATGTTTATAAAGAAAGGGGGGCTTATGCAGCTTGTTTACGGGCTTTGTCCTCTAAAATTCCTAACTTTGAACAATTAAATTTACCGGAAGTAGTCCGGGAATTATCGGAAAGACCAAGGGGATTAATTCTCGTGACCGGCCAAACAGGTTCAGGTAAAACTACCACTTTAGCGGCAATTTTAGACTTAATTAATCGGACTAGATCTGAGCATATTTTAACTGTAGAAGACCCAATTGAGTACGTTTTTTCTAATATGAAAAGCCTGTTTCACCAACGACAAAAAGGAGAAGATACCAAGAGTTTTGCCAACGCATTAAGAGCAGCTTTACGGGAAGATCCTGATATTATCCTTGTGGGAGAAATGCGGGATTTAGAAACGATTAGTTTGGCAATCACGGCAGCGGAAACTGGTCACTTAGTCTTTGGAACCCTGCACACCAACTCAGCAGCGGGAACAGTGGATCGGATCATTGACGTTTTCCCCCCTAACCAACAGGCACAAATTCGCGCCATGTTATCCAATTCTCTACTAGCAGTTTTTAGTCAAAACCTAGTCAAGAAAAAAAATCCTAAACCGGGGGAATTTGGTCGGGCAATGGTACAGGAAATCATGGTGGTAACTCCAGCGATCGCTAACCTAATTCGCGAAGGAAAAGCCCCCCAAGTCTATTCAGCAATTCAAACAGGAATGAAGTTAGGAATGCAAACCATGGAACAGGGATTAGCTAATTTAGTTGTTAGGGGTGTTGTCTCTTTGGAAGAGGCCATTTCTAAAAGCGGTAAACCCGATGAGTTACAACGTCTTATCGCCGGGGCCAGTGCTAACGCTAAAACTAAAGCCCGGATTTAATAACAAATAGTAACCTTTAAGCGTTCATCAGCCCCTATCAGTTATCAGTGAACAGTAACCAGTAATCAGTGAAAAGAAAGTACCGAAGTTTTCACTTAACACTATCTACCCACTTAAAACTCCAATCTGATAACTGATAACTGATAACTGATAACTGATAACTGATAACTGATAACTGATGACTAATTTGTCCTATGCCTACTTTTGTCGCACAAGTTAAAAGCAGCTCTGGAAAAGTTTTCCAAGAGAAGGTTGAAGCCATGTCTCCCGATCAGGCCCGGATGATGCTGAAGGCGAAATATGCCGCCGTCGGTAAAGTCAAAAAAGCGCAAAGAGAGATCGATCTTTCCGGTTTAAAGTTGATGTTTACCAGCATTTCCATCAAAGATAAAGCGGTTTTTTCCCGTCAATTTTCGGTGATGATTAATGCTGGTGTGGCGATTGTGAGATGTTTGGGAGTTTTGGGGGATCAATGCGGTAACCTCAAGATGAAAAAAGCCCTACAAGCGATTAATGCTGAGGTACAGCAAGGGAGTCCGTTATCGGAAGCGATGGCCAAACATCCCGAATGTTTTGATGAACTTTATGTCAGTATGGTCGAAGCTGGTGAGACGGGGGGGGTACTCGATGAAGTGCTCAACCGTCTCTCGAAACTTTTGGAAGACATGGCCCGCTTGAAAAACCAGATTAAATCAGCGATGACTTATCCAGTAGCGGTAGGAATTTTGGCGGTAGTTGTGTTTTTCGGGATGACGATCTTTTTAATTCCCGTCTTTGCGAAAATTTTCACCGATTTAAAGGTGGAACTACCGGCTTTAACGCAATTTATGCTCTTTTTAAGTGGTGTGATGCGTAGTTGGTTAATTTTAATTCCGATCCTCACCATCGCTGCCACGGTTTTTTTACTCCGTCGCTATTACAAAACCCCGATGGGTCGTCTACAAATTGACCACTTTTTCCTTAAAATGCCTCTTTTTGGTGATTTGAATGAAAAGTCGGCTGTGGCTAGATTTTGCCGGGTTTTTGGGACTCTGACGCGTTCTGGTGTCCCGATTTTGAGTTCCCTCGATATCGTTGGTAATACGGTGGGTAATCAGGTAATTGCCAATGCGATCTCCGGTGCCAAGGCGGAAATTCAGCAGGGGGGAATGATGAGTTTAGCCCTACAAAAAGCCAATGTTTTCCCAGCTCTGGCAATTCAAATGATTAGTATTGGTGAGGAAACGGGAGAATTAGATGCCATGATGATGAAAGTGGCGGATTTCTACGAAGATGAGGTGGAACAGGCTATTAAAGCTTTAACCAGTATCATTGAACCCTTGATGATGGTTGGTGTTGCGGGGATGGTGGGAATTATTCTTCTGTCTATGTACCTGCCTATGTTTAAAATCTTCGATGCGTTGGGATAAGTTGATCAGTGATCGGTCATCAGTGACTATTGCCAGTAGCTTGAAATCAGCCAGATTTTAATTTTCATTTCCTTTTACTTGATTAGGTGAATCTGTGTCTTACGAAACTTTATTAGCGGAATACAGCTGTCGTGAGGGGGCGATCGAATTATTGCGACAATATCGCCCCTATTTAGAGTTAATTCCTAGTCTGCGTCGTCCTGAAGATAGTTTAATTACTATTCCCTTGCCCTTGGTCAGAATTCGTCCATCTTCTGCCCTGGAATCTAGAAAGACGGTACAATTAGCCTGCGATCTGGCTATTCTGATGTGTGATCCGGAATGGAAAATTAAATTAGGTTCAGAAATCCTGATTTTTATCCATCGTCCGGGGGAAGATTTCTCTGATTTGTTGAAACGCTGGCGCGAAACCCAAATATGTTTAGATAAAGAATATGAATGGTTAATGCCCCCCAGAGAACAACATATGTTTAGTGAAGGTGCAGAAAAAATTCATCCTTTATTTGTGGTTTTTGATCAAACGGCCGAGAGAATAAAAAAGGGTTTAAAAGGGGCTTTTTTACCCATGGTTGTTCAAAGTTATCGGCCAGCTTTGATTGATGATTCCTTAGAATTAGTCGATCAAGATTAGCTGACTCTCTTAGTTTAGTATAAAGAGAACAGTTGACGATGGTTAAGCCCCTAAAATCAAGCGCTGACGATGGCAATTCAGCAGCGCAATTTCCTGTCCAGAAACCCTTTCTAACATCTCGACGATATGATCGGGCTGTAGTAAAGTGCCATCATTGCGACAACTGCCCACATAGCACAAAACGGCTTGCTTGTCAACAGTTTTTAACTCTAATTCATATAATTGTTCTCGCAGATTAATCGTGACTTTTTTGCCGGATTTGGTGGTTTTTTCCCGTTCCATCACCGTTGCTTGCTTAATTGCCTCGAGCCAATTTTGCCATTGTTGGCAGTCAATTCCCTCACTATTAAAAGTGAGCAAATACTCGGCTTTTTCCAACAAACGGGTGGCAGCTGGAGCATTTAAGGGAATTTCTTCCACCTGATAAACTGGTAAATCTGCGGGTAATTGCGCTCTTAACTGCTGTTTAAACGTCTCTAAATCGATCACTTTTGTCAATTCAAAATCGACAATCTCACCGCTACTGGTTGCTCCCAAGGATAAAGCATTGGCGATCGAAATGCGCGGACCGGGGTGAAATCCACCGGTAAAGGAAATGGGAATAGCAGCCCGACGGACGACGCGATCAAATAAACGCACCAGATCCAAGTGGCTAACTAGGGCCATTTCGCCAACTTTGCCAAACCAAACCCGAATTCTTTGGGCGCGTTCTTGATTGGGTTGAAAATGTCCGGCAAAAGCGGGAATCGCAGGCGCTTCAATAACGATATTATGGCCAAAATCGACGCTACAAACGCCACAATGGGAACAACCCTCAAAAGAACAATCGGGAACCGTTGCCGCGTCTAGGGCGCGTTTTAAGTCCTCCTCTAGCCATTTTTTATCGATACCGGTATCCAGATGATCCCAGGGCAAAGGACGCTCTAAAATATCTTTGTCTGTATCGGCAAAAATATTCCATTCTCCCTGTTCTACCTGACGATATTTCCAAGTTAAACCGGATTCTTCGATCGCCTGTGACCATGCTTGATAGGCTTTTTCTGTATTATCCCACCAAGCATCCATCCCGGCTCCCAATTGCCAAGCGCGCAGCACCACTTTCCCTAAACTTCTGTCACCGCGACCGATAAAATCTTCCATGGCCGAGATGCGGACATCGGTATAATTGACTTTTACCCCCCTCATGCCTTGGAATTCCTGTCTTAATAACTCCTGTTTGCGGATAAATTCGGCCGTCGAGACGGAATGCCACTGGAAGGGGGTATGGGGTTTAGGCGTAAAATTCGAGATAGTTAGGGTAAAATCGAGGGGTTTCCGCTTCGGTAAACGACATTCCCGACGCAACCAACGCAGCGTTTCCGCGATACCAATCACATCCACATCGGTTTCCCCTGGCAAACCGATCATAAAATAGAGTTTGACCTTATCCCAACCCTGTTCGACAGCAGTTTTTATCCCTCTGAGTAATTCTTCATTGGTTAACCCTTTGTTAATCACATCGCGCATCCGTTGGGTTCCCGCTTCCGGTGCAAAGGTTAAACCCGATTGACGATTGCCCCCAATTATGTTAGCAATATTTTCGTCAAAGCGATCGACTCTTTGACTGGGTAAGGATAGAGATATATTCTCATTCTGGAGACGGTTTTTAATCTCCATACCCACAGCAGGTAAAGCTAGATAATCGGAGCAACTGAGAGATAATAAGGAAAATTCATTATATCCCGTCGCTCGCATTCCTTTTTCAATCGATTCGATTACTGCTTCCGGTTGCACATCCCGCGCAGGACGGGTTAACATCCCCGGTTGACAGAAACGACATCCCCTCGTGCAACCGCGACGAATTTCCACCACCAGGCGATCGTGAACCGTTTCCACGAAGGGAACTAAACCGATAGAATAGGCTGGGATAGGAGTAGCTACCCGGCGTAAAATTCTTGGCGGTACATCGTCACGATTGGGGATAACGGCACCGATTGGGGTGACATCGTAGAAACGCGGCACATATACCCCCGGAATTTGGGCTAAATCTAGTAATAGTTCTTCTTTGCTTAGATTAGCTAGTTTGCCCTCTTCTAAAATTAAACCGATTTCTGGCAATAATTCTTCGCCATCACCGAGGGCGATAAAATCAAAAAAGTCGGCGTAGGGTTCGGGGTTAGAGGTGGCAGTTTGTCCCCCGGCAAAAATTAGCGGATAGTTACCCGAGTCTCTTGCTCTCCAAGTCAAGGGAATTGCCGCTAGGTCGAGCATTTCTAAAATATTGGTGGCTCCTAGCTCGTAACTAAGACTAAAACCGAGAATATCAAAATCGGTGAGGCAACGACGGGATTCTAGGGCAAATAAGGGGGTTTTGGTCTGTTTGAGTTTTTGGGCTAAATCCGGTGCGGGTAAATAAGTGCGATCGCAGAGTTGGCGAGGTTGTGCATTGAGGATATTGTAGAGGATAATATGGCCGAGGTTAGATGCCCCCACTTCGTACACTTCCGGATAGGTTAACACCCAACGAACCACCGCACTTGCCCATTCTTTATGTTTAGCACCTAACTCGTTGCCCAAATAACGCGCTGGTCGAAAAATGTCGGGGGTAAGCAGTTGGTCTAAAGCAATAGTCACGGCAATCTACCTCAGATATCGTCAGCAATGGGTGCTTTTTTACTATAGCAGCCAGAATCGAGTCAGTTATCAGTTATCAGTTATAGTCATTTCAGATAAGTCTGATACAGTCTAGACCGACAAAATCCTTATGAACTCTGGGATTGATATTCTCAATCTTAATTGAAATGACTATATCAGTTATCAGAGGTCAGTTATCGGGAGCATCTCACCTTTGTAACTCCTAAATTAAGTTTTATGTCAAGCTATTTTGAAAGCCTTACCAGAAGCAAGTTTTAGCGACAAGCATAATTACTCACTTGCATAAGTGAGATGCTCTCCAGTTATTCAGTTATCAGAGTTCAGTTCACTGATTACTGTTTACTGTTTACTGTTCGCTGAAAATACTCCCCACTTCCCCATCTCCCTAAAATTCCAGAGGTTATAAGATAATTAAGCGACGATGAAAGAACCGTTAATTGAATTGAGAGGAGTATCGAAAAGATTCGGGGATAATGTTATTCTCGAAGGTTTAGATTTAACCATTTATCGAGGGGAGGCCCTGGTAATTATCGGGCCGTCGGGAACGGGAAAATCAACGATTTTACGAATAATTGCGGGATTAACGGGGATAAATGCGGGAGAAATTCGTATTAAAGGTCAATTACGTCAGGGATTGCTAGAAGATGGTCGGGAAGCGATGCGAACTTCCTTAGTTTTTCAACAAACGGCCCTGTTTGATTCTCTCACCGTCGGGGAAAATGTCGGTTTTTATCTCTATGAACAAACTAATTTAAAAAAAGCCATAATTAGGGAATTAGTGGAAAAAAGCCTGGAAATGGTCGGTTTACAGGGAATTAGTGACCTTTATCCCTCGGAACTATCGGGGGGAATGCGTAAACGGGTGGCTTTTGCCCGCGCTATTATCACTAATCCCGATAATCAGGCCGATAATCCCGAATTACTGCTGTATGATGAACCTACCGCAGGATTAGACCCGATAGCTTCCACAATTATCGAGGATCTAGTGCGGACTCTCCATGAAAAATCGGGATCCGCGAACACTTATGTAATGGTTTCTCACCAACAAAGTACCATCCGACGCACCGCCGATCGAGTAGTATTTCTCTATCAGGGAAAAGTGCAATGGCAGGGATTAGTGGCAGATATCGATCGTACCGATCATCCCATGATCCGACAATTTTTTAGCGCCAGCATTGAGGGACCGATTAGGACAATCGTTTAAGCTAGATTAAGCTAAATTAAGAACTATCGAGAATGAGAGAAAAATCATGCAGAGTTCGCGAGCTTTACGGGAAGGAAGACTAGGTTTGTTTGCCCTAGGCGGATTATTGGTCTTTGGGGCGCTCGCTATCTGGGTTCGCGGGGGAGGATTTGGTCAAAGAACCTATCAATTAATCTTCGAGTTTGCCGATGTGGAAGGGTTACAAGTCGGGGCGCCGGTGCGTTTTCGCGGGGTGAGAGTGGGAAGAATTACGAGTTTTATCCCGGGGAGTAATCAAGTGGAAGTTATTGCCGAGATTGCTTCTGCTACTTTAGTTATGCCTAGGAAGGTAACTGTTACTACCAATCTTTCCGGATTAATTGGGGAGGCAGCCATCGATATTACTCCCTTAATTTCTTTAAGTGCTGAGGCCAAAAATCTCGACCCTCTGAGTCCCGACTGTGATCAACAGTTAATTCTCTGTAATAATACTCGTTTACAGGGGACAACAGGAACACAATTAATGTCTAGTGTTGGTCGTTTAGTGGATACTTTTACCAGTCCTGAATTTGTGGGTAATCTCAATGATGTCACCAAAAATACCGCTATAGCAGCCCAAAAAATCGCCCGTTTATCCGATGATACCTCCCAAACTATTCGTAATGCCCAAAGAGAAATCTCTCGTCTCTCTTTGGAATTAGCTACCACCAGTCGCTCGGTGACTAATACGGCTAATAATGCCTCGCGTTTTATCAATACTTTAGATAGTACCGTTCAGGAAAATCGCGGTCAAATCAGCAGGACTTTTCAACAATCTTCCCAATTAGTCGCTAATCTCAATGCTGTTCTCAGCGAAAATCGGGGACAAATTGTTAATACTCTCGATCATATTAATCAAGCTAGTTTAGGTATTGGCAGTCTCGCTAATAATCTCAATAATACCGCCCTGAGGTTGAATGCTGGTTTAGATGAAATTGATACTAAACAAGTCATGCAAAATATCGAGACGATTTTGAATAATGCGGTGGAAACATCGAATAATTTACGAGAAATTACTAAAACTATTAACGATCCTGCTACAATTGTCGTGCTGCAAAAAACTCTCGAATCCGCTCGGGTGACTTTTGAAAATACTCAAAAAATCACCTCCGATATCGATGAGTTAATCGGTGATCCCCAATTTCGCGAGAATTTAAGACGTTTAATTGATGGCTTAAGTAATCTGCTTTCTTCTGGGGAACAATTAGAATATAATTTGCGTATCGCTCAAACTTTGGATACCATGACTCAAGAGTTAGCTAAACAAAAAGTTTTGACTATCTCTCGACCTTCTTTAAATCCTAAGCAAATGCAACTCTATCCCCAAGTTATCGTTCAACAACCCCCCACGAGTGAAAAATGACAAAACAGCACAATTCAAGCGATTTGCAGTGATCAGTAATCAGTGAACTGAAAACTCACATCTGATAACTGATAACTGATAACTGATAACTGATAACTGATAATAATATGTTGAAATCAATTTGTATTACTCTTGGAACTCGTCCCGAAGCGATTAAATTAGCTCCCGTTATTCGTGCTTTTCAAGAATCGCAACAGTTTGAAACCCATGTAGTCCTGACGGGACAGCATAAAGAAATGGTAGCGCAGGTGATGGAATTATTTGCTTTAAAAGCAGATGAAAATCTCGATATTATGCAAACCCGTCAAACTTTAACTGATATTACTTGCCGCAGTTTACGGGGTTTAGAAACAGTTTTTGAGCGTATAAAACCAGATTTAATTATTGTGCAAGGTGATACTACTACCGCTTTTGCTGCTGCTTTAGCGGCTTTTTATCAACAAATTCCTATAGCTCATGTGGAGGCAGGATTAAGAACTAATGATATCTATAATCCCTATCCCGAAGAAGCTAATCGTCGCCTAATTTCTCAACTGACCACCCTACATTTTGCTCCCACTACTTTAGCCGTGGAAAATTTACAAAAATCCGGGGTAACGGGAAATATTCACCACACCGGTAATACAGTTATTGATGCTTTATTAACCGTAGCCAAAACCGCACCAGAATGTCGAATTTCTGGCTTAAATTGGTCAGATTATCGGGTTTTATTAGCCACGGTTCACCGCCGGGAAAATTGGGGCGAACCCTTACAGGATATTATCAAAGGATTCACTTTGTTATTAGAAAAATATGCCGATACAGCCCTATTATTACCCCTGCATCGCAATCCCACCGTCCGAGAACCAATTCAGTCCGCTTTGGGCAATCATCCCAGGGTATTTTTAACTGAACCTCTCGATTATGCCGAGTTAGTGGGCGCGATTCAACGCTGTTATTTATTATTAACTGATTCTGGAGGCATTCAAGAAGAAGCACCGAGTTTAGGAAAACCGGTTTTAGTATTGCGAGAAACCACGGAAAGACCGGAAGCAGTGCAAGCGGGAACAGCGAAATTAATTGGGACTAATCCGGAGCAAATTTTAGCAGAAGCGGGAGAATTATTAGGGGATAAAATCGCCTATGATCGTATGGCTAATGCCATTAATCCTTTTGGAGATGGACAGGCATCCCAAAGAATCCTCGAAATCGTCCAAGATTTTTTGGCCTAATCTATGACTACTTGGTTGGGTATCGACCCTGGATTAGCAATTGTCGGTTGGGCTATTCTCCGGGATAATAGTGAGTTAATGCCGATGTTAGTCGATTACGGCACGATCGAAACTTCTAAAAATCTTTCTACTGCCCAGCGTTTGATCGAAATTGAACGGGATTTAAAGGAGTTAATCGCAGAATATAAACCGGGGGAAATTGCCGTAGAAATGCCCTTTTTTAACCGGCAAATCAAGGCAGCTGGTGGAGTCCTGCAAGCATTAGGAATTATCAATCTGGTTAGCTGCCGCGATGGGGGAATTGAACCGATTTTCCTCCATCAAGCTAGTTGGAAATGTCATCTCGGCCATGGTAAGGCCACTAAAGCTGAGGTGGCCGAACAAATTAAATATTTATTCGGATTGACAAAAATTCCTATTAATGATGCTGTAGATGCTATAGCGATCGCCTATGCCGCTTTCAGTGGCGTTCGCAATCAAATCTCTTGAAGCAATTTGACGCAATTGGCGCAAAAATTTGGCTGGTGACTAACAGCATGAGCAATTCTCATTTTAGGGTTTCATAACATTAAAACCCTTACAAAAAGAGGAGTTTACAATTCGTAACAAATCTGGGGATTGCTGAAACGACCCAAAATCGTTTCGACATGAGAATTACTGGCAGAAATATGTGATAGGATTAGACAGCACTCAATGAATGGAGCTATGGAAGGTTTAAATAATCGTAGTCGTGTGATTTTGCGTCAGACTTATGGGTTAAGAAATTTTCAACATCTGCACTCACGGCTGTTAGCAGCCAATCGTTGATTAGTTAGACTTATCACCATCAGTTCAATAGATCCAAGCAGTTTAAATGCAGTACAGCTTATTAACAATTCTGAGCAATATTCTATTAAGATAACTTCGGTTGACGGAATCGATAAACATCAATGATCGCCTGTACCCAACCATTAGCAACCGATTCTAATAATTGATCACCTTTTTCTCTACTTGCATTAGTAGCATCTCCCATCACTCCACTTTTAGTTAATTCTTTAGTTAACCAAGCAAAGGGTAATTTTCCCTCCATAGTTAATAAACTATTTTCTGGCAACCCCTGGGGATATTCTCGGACGGCGCGCTCAATTTTTACCTGTTCTGGCAATAATGATAACATCATGCTAGTTTCCACATCTCCTGCATGAATACCGTATTCTAATTCATATTCCGAGAATAATTCAGCCGCATTGTGGAGAACTCGCCAAGTGAAAAAAGGAAATACTAAAAAATCGGGATATTGTTGATGAATATCCCTGGCGGCAATTTCCATAACTTGCGGTTGTCCGCCGTGGGAGTTCATTAATACTAATTTACGAAACCCTGAACGATAGAGACTTGCGGCTATCTCTTGAATGAGCGTTAATAAGGTTGCTGCCGAGAGGGTAATTGTGCCGGGGAAAGACCAATGTTCGTTAGATTTTCCGTAGTAGAGACAGGGTAAAGCGAAAGCAGCGATGTTTGTATCTAATTTCTCGAAAGCCTTGCCTAAAACCCCTAAACTAATGGCAGCATCGACGGCAATAGGTAGATGGGGTCCGTGTTGTTCGATCGCACCGATGGGTTGAATAATTACCACATTTTCCTTATCTGGCATTGAATCTATATCGGTCCAAGTAAGATAGGGAAAATAACGATGTGGGGGAATAAAACCGTGCATCATAGTTTTATTGGGGGTGAGGGATTATGGTTGGGGGAAAAATTACTGTTTATTTTGTAATTTTATCACTAATTCTTGGAAAAGTTGCCAATCATCTTTATAGGTAATGGCTTCCTAAACCGATTCGATTAGCGTACTAGGTAGCGCAGCAGAATTTCTGTTCTGCTTTATTTTCTCAGAATACTAAATGTTTACAGTTCCCTGTTAATAGGATTAGGTTTCCATCTATAATTTTAGTTACATTTGTATACGTCAATCCATAACTATTTTATTTAACGTCGCTTCCCAGAAAGTAATCGATCGCATCGCCCCCAAGAGGGAATTATAAGTGCAATTTGGGACCAGTGCCATTGTCACCGATTTGCGGGTTTATGTCACTCCTAATTCCTTTAATGTTTTTGTCACTCAACCAGTCATGCAACCCAGTTGTAATACTAAATCCTGTTTAAAAGGCATGGGAGAGCGGGGAGCGCCAGAGCAGCAGAGCGGGGAGAATAAATAAAATCTGTCTCCTGACCCCCGACTCCCAATTAACTACGACAATTTTTGATTTTTACAAGAGGTCTAATGAGTTAGCCATTGGCCCGTAGTCACCACAAAAATTCCGCCAGCTTTTTTTAAAATAGGCTGAATTTTATCGATCAGACGACCAAGTTGTTCGTCACTATTACAAACCGTCATAATGTAGTTACCACTGTAATCACAATCCAAGTCATCACAGGATAAACCTCGATCACCTTTTCCCGAAGTATTGCCAAAGACGGTATAACCGGAAACTCCGACAACATCAAGAACGTTTAAGGTTTCTTCCAGAAAAGCATGACTAACAATTATGTCCACTTTTTTGACAGTTTGTAGGGAAGGATGAGGGGATTCAAACATGGTAGTTCAGTAAAAAAGGGACAAGTGAAAGAGAAAAATTTTGACAGGAATTATTCAAAACCCGCCAGGCTTTTTAGACTCCACAGCCAATGATTTTGATCATCTCTAGGTACAGAGGAATACCGATGATGATATTGAAAGGAAAAGTTAAAGCCAAGGCCATAGAAATGTATAAACTAGGATTCGCTTCGGGAACAGTCATTCTCATGGCCGCAGGAACAGCAATATAAGAGGCACTGGCACACAAAACAGCGAATAATAAAGCATTGCCCTGTTCAAATCCGAGAACCTTAGCGATGAGAATCCCCACCATAGCATTGATGACGGGAATGAATACCGCAAAACCGATGAGAAAAGCACCAGTTTTGCCTAATTCGCGGATTCTTTTCGCCGCCACTAATCCCATATCAAGGAGAAAGAAAGTTAAAGCACCATAAAAAATCCCTTGAGTGAAAGGTTGTAATTTTTCCCAGCCTCTTTCCCCCGTGAGCATACTAACAACAACACTACCGACTAAGAGAAATACCGAACCATTTAAAAAGGCTTCATGTAGAACCTTTGACCAAGAAAACGCTTCTTCTTGGCCATTTTTCTCTTTAAAGACTCGCACCAGGATTAAACCCACTACAATCGCCGGCGATTCCATTAAAGCTAAGGCCGCTACCATGTGACCGCCATAGGAAATATGAAGTTTTTCTAAAAAAGAACTGGCGGTGATGAAAGTAACGGCACTAATGGAACCATAGGCTGCGGCGATCGCTGCTGCATTGGCACTATCGAGTTTAATTTTCAGGATAAAGAAAGTGTAAATGGGAACGATGCAAGCCATAACCACAGAGGCAATCAAAGTTAAAGCGATTTGGTTATTGATGCCACTTTCCGCTAGTTCATAACCTCCCTTGAAACCAATCGCCATCAAAAGATAGAGAGAAAAGAGTTTAGGCAGTGGTTGGGGAATCTCTAGGTCGGATTTAAAAAATACTGCCAGCATTCCCAAGAAAAAGAACAAAACCGGCGGATTGAGAATATTGAACAGGATTAAGCTGCCATCCATAGGTTTGCGTACATTGAGTTATTTCAATCTATACTATTCGATTTTGAGAATACTGGGAAAATGTTAAGAACCGGATTAAAACGCTTAACGATGGCCGCTCAAAAAAATTAAGATGGACGATGTTTCAGTGATCGGTGATCAGTTATCTTGAAACCGTCAGCTTTTCTCCCCTCTCCCCTCTCCCTTCTCCCCCTCTACAATAATTACTCGCAGCCAGGAATCACTTGGGTTAATATCATACTTTGTGCTTTTTGTCAAAAAAACTTTTTTTTTGCAATAAAACTACACAAAAAAAAGATCATCGTTGTGGGTGAAATTGACTGATTTAACCGTTTTAATTAGGATCACCTTCTAGGTGTGGCAAGGGTTTCAATCATTGCTGCCCAAAAAAGCACAGAGTAACCGATTGTGAAATTCAGTAAAATCGCTGTAACTATTATAACATCGTTGTTAAATAAAAATCTTTCTCAATAAATTCTTAAGAATTTATAAATATTGCGGAATGTTAATTTAAATATTCTCAAGTTTTTGCAGTCAATAAATAATTTTTGCTTATCTTTGTCAGAAAATAGAACTCCTGCAAAAATCCCACATCTACCATTGGGTTAGAAGTCAGTTATCAGTTATCAGTTATCAGTTATCAGTTCACTGAGAAAACTCCCCACACCCTACACCCCACACCCCACACCCCACACCCCACACCCCACACCCCTCTCCCGTTCCCCGATAAATGCCAAAAATCCAGCTTAAAACCCCAAAATCCCCACATCTTGCCGCCATGTTAGCACTCGATCGCACCAGTCTCGGCGGTATTTGGACCCTATCTGGTTATGAACGGGAATTAAACAGCCCCAACAGTGAATTATTAATTCTTACCCTGGACGAGGAGGGCGAAACCCTAATCGGATTGGCTTGTTTTTGGGCAATTCTCGAAGAAGCGCATATTACCCTCCTGGCAATTTACCCCGACTATCAAAGACAAGGATTAGGAAAACTACTTCTCTACAAACTTCTGGAGAAGGCTGTACAAAGACAACTGGAAAGGGCTACGCTAGAGGTGAGGGTATCGAACCAGTCAGCGATCGCACTCTACGAGCATTTTGGCTTCCGCGTCGCTGGAGAGCGTAAAAATTATTATCCGCAAACTGGCGAATCAGCCCTAATTTTCTGGCGCAACGATCTACAAACAGCCGCTTTTCAGGAACAATTAAGCAAGTGGCGACAAGAAATCCGCTCCAGACTGGCACGGGGAGAGTGGCAATTAGAGGAAGAAAGCAGAGCCAAAATAGATACCACGGGGATGCAATGATTACCTACAAGCTTAAATCAGGTCGAGGTTAGGGAAAAATGAGGATTTTAGTGTTAGCGTGGGAATTTCCACCGCGATTAGTGGGCGGTATCGCCCGTCATGTCGCCGAACTCTATCCCGAAATCGTCAAACTCGGTCATGAAGTCCATTTAATCACGATCGAATTCGGTCAGGCCCCCAGCTACGAACTGGTGGAAGGTATTCACATCCACCGCGTACCCGTACCCCCCGGCAATGACTTTTTCCATTGGGTGGTCAACATGAATAACAGCATGGGGCAACAGGGCGGCAAACTAATCGCCGAATACGGAAAATTTGACCTTGTTCATGCCCACGATTGGTTAGTAGGGGATGCGGCCATTGCCATGAAACATCTCTTTAAAATCCCCCTGATTGCCACGATTCACGCCACGGAATACGGACGTTATAACGGACTGCACACCGACACCCAACGCTATATCGGCAGCAAAGAGGGAACCCTCGTCTATAATGCTTGGCGCGTTATCGTCTGTACCGGCTATATGCGTCATGAAGTTCATCGGGCTTTGGGCGCACCCTGGGATAAAATCGATGTGGTTTATAACGGCATTCGGGCCGAGAAAAAGCAAAGAGACCCTAACTTTGATTACCGAGCTTTTCGTCGTCAATATGCCGAAGATTACCAAAAAATCGTCTATTACGTCGGGCGCATGACCTTTGAAAAGGGGGTTTCGGTGTTACTCAACGCTGCCCCAAAAGTCCTGGCTCAGACCGAGGCTAAAACTAAATTTGTCATTATTGGTGGCGGCAATACCGACAAACTCAAACAACAGGCCTGGCATCTCGGTATCTGGCATCATTGTTATTTTACGGGCTTTATGTCCGATGAAAACCTCGATCGCTTCCAAACCGTGGCCGATTGTGCCGTTTTTCCTAGTCTTTACGAACCTTTTGGTATTGTCGCCTTGGAAAGTTTCGCCGCTAGGGTTCCCGTGGTAGTTTCCGATACCTGCGGTTTTCCCGAAGTTGTCCGTCATGGCCAAACGGGAATTGTCACCCGGGTCAATAATCCCGATTCCCTCGCTTGGGGCATTTTAGAGGTTTTAAATCATCCCGAATACGCTCAAAAATTAGTTAATAACGCCTACGAAGACCTAGAAAAACGCTTTCATTGGGCGAATTTAGCCCGTCAAACCGAGACAGTATATGGTTTGGTTGTCCAAGAACGACAACTGGTAGAATGGCGTTAATCAGGGAGCGGTTTTTTAGCCGTCAGCCGTCGGCATTAGGGGTCAGTTTATACCCTAAAATAACAAAGGCACAACTTAACTTCTCTGAATATGACTATGAAAGCAGCTGAGATTATGACCACGGAGGTGGCCAAGATTAAAGGTTCTGAAACCGTTGCCAAAGCAGTACAATTGATGAGAGAAAAGAACATTAGAACTCTCATTGTTGATCGCCGTCACGATGAAGATGCTTACGGAATTATCACTGAAACCGATATTGTCTATAAAGTCGTCGCTTTCGGTCAAGATCCGCAAAAAGTGCGAGTCTATGAAGTGATGAGCAAACCCTGCATCGTGATTAATCCCGACCTCGGGGTTGAATATGTAGCTCGCTTATTTGCTAATACCGGTATTCGTTTCGCACCGGTAATTAAAGGTGATTTACTCGGTGTTATATCTGTTAGTGACATCCTCCATAAAGGTAACGCCGTCGAAAAGCCCCGCAGTTTTGATTTAGAAGCGGAGATTATCAAAGCTAGAGATATTGCCCGGGCAGTATGTGCTGAAAAAGGGGGAAATTCTCCCGATTGTGCCGCAGCTTGGGATGTTGTTGAGGAATTACAGGCAGAATTGGCACACCAACGCGCTAAAAAACCGGAAAAAACCTATTTTGAGGAATACTGTCAAGAAAATCCCGATGCTTTTGAAGCTCGTATTTATGACACCTAATCTCCATGGGTTTGAGGTATCGGAGAATACCTCAAACGTTTTAATCCGGCAAAAGTAGTGTATAAAGGTTTTATTTACTAATAATCGAGGAAAAACTATGGCTGATCTATTTGTCATCGCCTATGAGGACGAATTTAAAGCAGAAGAAGTTCGTTTAACTTTGGCTAAACTGCAACAGGAACATCTCATCGAGTTAGAAGATGCTGCCGTAGTGGTTAAAAACAAAGATGGCCAGATTAAACTCAAGCAAGCGGTCAATTTAACGGCAGCAGGAGCGGCAAGTGGCAGTTTCTGGGGATTATTAATCGGAATGCTCTTTTTATCCCCTTTATTAGGGGCTGTCCTCGGTGCTGCTGGTGGCGCTTTGGGAGGTGCTTTAACTGATATCGGTGTGGATGACAATTTTATGCGGGAATTGGGAGAAACCATGCAGCCAGGTACATCTGCTCTCTTTGTTCTCGTCCAAAAAGTTACCCCCGATAAGGTCCTCGATGAAGTGGCCCCCTACGGAGGTAAAGTGTTACGCACTTCTTTGACCAAAACCGACGAAGCTGAATTACAGAAAATTCTCGACCAAAGAGGTGTTAAACCCGAAATCGTTTAGCATATTGAGCCATAAAAGCCAGAAAAAGGGAATATATTTCCCTTTTTGCTTTTTTAGGTAATTTATACTAAATCCCTTGAGTATAGGCTACATATCAAGACAGGCACTCATGCAAAAGGGGGAATAGATAATCAGTCTTTAATAACCGGATTTAGTATTATTTAACCTTCAATCCAGGCTATCACCGGGCAACCAATCTTCTATCACCTGCGCGATAGTATAGGGACAAAACTCGGGAAAAATGCTAAGGACTAAACCTGTTTGTCTGGCGGTTTCCCGACGCGCTCTGGTATATTCCTTGTCCAAAATTTGCGCGGGATAACTGCTTAAACTGGGACTATCCTCTAACTTACGACGAATTTGCGATCGCCCATCATTGATGAAATCCAACCAACGGTGAAGTTAACTGGCTGGCGACAACACTGCTTAGGCTTGGCATGGATCATCTGCTGGAGGATGCAATCCAGTTTGTGTCCAAAAACGTCTTGTTTCTCGACTGGAATCGTTTTCTGGATAACGGTTATCATTCAAATCAAGCCGAAGACAAGTTGCACGACCAATCGGCGTAGTTCCTTCTATAACAACGCCTTGACTTAGCCAAACGAAATGATCTTCCCACTTTTGTTTGCGAGGATTGAACATAGGAACAATCTCCTGAGTATCTGGATCAATGCCAGCTACAAAGTTGTATCGCCTCTCATTGCAACGACGACAGGCAAGTGCGAGATTATCAAGTTCATCAGAACCACCCAAAGATTTTGGAATGACATGATCAACGGTAAATCGATTAGCACTCAGTCGCTCCGGTGAATGACAATACTCACAGATGTATTTAGCCCGTTCTCGAATTGCTTGCTTAAGTTCATGACTGATTGACATTTTGAGCAGCAAGCATCGCATTAATATGGGTAAAAATTCGATCTAACTCCCCAATTGCATCTAACTCAGCAATTTCATCAGGAGTAATTTGATCAGTTTTTTTCTTTTCCAACAAGCTTTCCATTCGCAGTTGAAGGGATTCACTGAATTTGAATAAGCTCCAGTTACCCAGGTTTTCCAGCTGGATTTCATGAATTAGAGAAGATGGCTTGTTAAGAGTTGTAACCACTTGACCTCTATCGTGCTTTCTATAAAGAGAATAATCCTCGTGACCGATATATAGTATAACGCGCTCCAATCAAGGCCGGATAAGGTTTTACAGTTCTTCTATTTGATAGCCTTGGCTCTTGGCAATTTCAAGGATTGGACTAATGTTATCAATTCCCCACTGGTTGCAAACGGCAATGGTTTCGCCCTCTCCAGTTTTGAGTAGTTGTTCCTCATTTAAGAAATAGCGTTTTGCGCCTCCTTTAGACTCTGCTTTTTCTAGCAGAGCTACAACACCAAAATTCCGACAAATCGCATCAGGAAAAACTTGACGTAATTGCTCAAAGGTTGTATTCGGGTGAGTCTGGAGATAATGAGCAACGATAGCCAGGACAAGCTGGCGCTTATTATAGTCTTTCCCAAGAAACTGATATTTTGTCTTGTCTTTGCTAGAACTGGCAGCAGCTCGTTGAGCCGATGCTTGCTCTCGCACTTTCACCTGATATTCCTCCGCTTCTGGCAAGGGGATTATCTGCTCAATATCAAGCAGAAGCTCTTCACCAAGTCTATAAGGCTGTAGACGAACGCAGCGAATATCACTATCGCGCTTATTGAGCCACATCACTGATGTAGTCAGTTCTTTAGAAAAATTAGCAGCGGCGAGGACGATTCTGACATCTTTGGGAAATTGTTCTTCCAAGGAATCACTCCAACCCAAAAAATTGAGGATTTCTTCTTCAGCGCTTTTATCAATGCAGCGTTTGTCTAGATATTGCTGGTGGATTTCAACAGCCCTTTTGAAGGTTAGTGTAGAAACCATAGCAGCGTAACGCAGCGCTTGCAATTCCATATGAGCGCCTGTTTCATCTCTTTTAAGTTCGACAACTACCAAATTTGCTTGCTTATCAATGCCGAGCAGGTCAATCCTTCTAGCTCCCTCAGTCCACTCTGAGAACTCTTCAGCAATAACCAATGTATCCGGAGAGATGACCGTAATTTTATCCCTTAACGCCGCTTGAAGATCATGACGCTCTTGAATCCCTTCTGCTCCAAACTGAGTGCTCTTAACCTCAGTAAGTTGCTTGTCCTTAAAAGTGTAGATGGGCATAGGCTCTACTAAAGATAGAAAACTGCTGCTATTGAGGGGCAGGACGAAAGCCAGCTAACTACATATTATACGAAAACTTTCTATATAACACTCTCTGGGGTAACGATGTGGGTCAACTTTCTGTATATCACCCTGTCATACAACATATATACTAATTTGTCAATAGGTAGTAATATTTAATCTGCTTATAGAACCTATTTGGTATCTCTCTTGTGACGCTTCACGGGTAAGAATTACAGGTATTTTGGCTAATTCGCTCTAATCCATACTGGGTAATGATTTTGGGAAAGATACCAAATGGACTCTATAGAGAAAGACATTGCTGCGATATTTGTCAATTGTTTTCGATCTAGAGCGAACTAATCAATTAAGTCTTTTGCCAGATAAGAATTTAGTCGATTTATGCCGCCCGATCGAACCATACCAAGTAACGAAGAACCGTTATAGCTTTGGTGCTTGAGCAAATACGTTCACCGAGAATCACTTTAGTTAGAGTGAGATAAGATTAACTCTTAATTCCTCACCCTAACTACTAGGAAAAACCGGCAATTAAATTACGCACCTTGCCGTAATTTATCCAAAACCGATCGATCTTCTAGAGTAGAAGTATCACCAGAAATCTCTTGACCTGATGCTAAAGTTCGCAAGAGACGACGCATAATTTTACCCGATCGCGTTTTTGGCAGCACATCGGTAAAACGGATTTCTCCCGGTCGAGCAATAATGCCAATTTCCTTGACAACGTGATCCTTTAATGCTTTCGCTAACTCCGGACTCGCTTGATAATGCCCCTCAAGAGTCACAAAAGCATAGACTTCTTCCCCTTTAATTTCATCCGGTCGTCCCACTACAGCCGCCTCTGCTACTGCGGGATGAGATACTAAAGCTGATTCGATCTCCATTGTCCCTAAACGGTGGCCAGAAACGTTAATCACGTCATCGACGCGCCCCATTACCCAGAAATAACCGTCTTCGTCCTGACGACTACCATCCCCGGCAAAATAGAGATATTGGCCATTTTTGGGGGCGATATGTTCCCAGTAGGTATTGCGGAAGCGATCGGGATTTTTATAGACTGTTCGCATCATACCGGGCCAGGGATGTTTGACCACCAGATAACCCCCCTCATTCGCGTGGGTGGGATTGCCCTCTAAGTCCACCACTTCGGCCATAATACCGGGAAAAGGTAGGGTTGCTGACCCCGGTTTGGTGGCAATTGCCCCGGGTAAGGGAGTAATCATAATTCCCCCGGTTTCCGTTTGCCACCAAGTATCGACAATCGGACATTTTTCCTTACCGATAACCCGGTGATACCACATCCACGCTTCTGGGTTAATCGGTTCTCCCACGGTTCCCAGTAAGCGCAAAGAGGATAAATCCCGGCTATTGGGGATATCTTCACCCATTTTGATAAAAGCGCGGATGGCAGTGGGGGCAGTATAAAAGATATTAACGCGATATTTCTCGATTACATCCCAAAAACAGCCTAAATTAGAGGGACGGGGAACCCCTTCATACATTACCGTGGTTGCACCATTGGAAAGCGGTCCGTAAACGATATAACTATGGCCAGTAATCCAACCCACATCGGCAGTACACCAGTAAACATCGGTGTCTTTCAGGTCAAAAATCCATTTGCTGGTGATATGGGTGTAGAGATTATAACCGGCGGTGGTGTGGACGACTCCTTTCGGTTTGCCGGTGGAACCACTGGTGTAGAGGATAAATAACATATCTTCGCTATCCATGGGTTCGGCCGGACAGTTAGCAGATACCTGTTTTTGTAGATCATGCCACCAGTAATCGCGATCGGCAACCATATTGATGGGTTCCTTGCTGCGCTGAACAACGAGAACTTTTTCCACACTGGGGGCGCTATTATCGGCTAGAGCCAGATCTACCTGTTCCTTGAGGGCAACGACTTTATCCTTGCGGAAACCACCATCGGCAGTGATTACCACCTTAGCAGCCGCATCATTAAGACGATCGCGCAAAGCATCGGCACTAAATCCCCCAAAAACTACACTGTGGGGCGCGCCAATTCTGGCACAGGCTAACATGGCGATCGCTGCTTCGGGAATCATCGGCATATAAATTCCGACCACATCGCCTTTTTTTACGCCTAATTCCTTTAAAGCGTTGGCAAATTGACAGACTTCTCGGTGTAGCTGTTCGTAGGTAATGGTGCGACTGTCTCCCGGTTCTCCTTCCCAGATAATGGCAGCTTTATTGCGTCTCCATGTCGTGAGATGTCTGTCAATACAGTTGTAACAAATATTAATCTTGCCGTTGACGAACCATTTAGCAAAGGGGGGCTGCCAGTCAAGAATCTCTGACCATTTTTCAAACCAATGTAATTCTTTTTCGGCTAATTGGGCCCAAAAAGCCGGGGGATCGGCCTTGGCTTTGGCGTAGAGTTGCTGGTATTCTTCAAAGCTTTTAATGGTGGCATTCTGAGAAAATTCGGCACTGGGAGGAAACAGCCGATTTTCCTGTAGGATCGATTCGATCGCTATTTCTGTCATACTGGCAAACGAAATAAATTATCTTGCGATCCAGATTACCTTTTTCGGTTCCCCCCGTAACCCCGGCAAGCAATTCTTTAAGGCTATTTTAGGATTACCCGATCCCCGACTAGCGATCGCCATTTGGCCCCAAGTGTTACAGAGTTTAAAGTTATGTCACCGATCGAGCGATGAACAGATCGCTGTAAGGTAAACTAACCGATAAACCCGAAATTTAACATGGAGAACACTCGGTAAGGAGTCATAATTCAATGTCTCATAGCGTTAAAATTTACGATACCTGTATCGGTTGCACCCAATGCGTTCGGGCTTGTCCCCTCGACGTGCTGGAAATGGTTCCCTGGGATGGCTGTAAAGCTGCCCAGATTGCCTCCTCCCCCCGCACTGAAGACTGTATTGGTTGTAAACGTTGCGAAACGGCTTGTCCGACGGATTTCCTAAGCATTCGGGTTTATCTCGGAGCAGAAACCACCCGCAGTATGGGTCTAGCCTACTAGGCCTGGCAATCATTCTGTGTTTAACATTTAGCGAAAACTAATCTTGTTAAGAGGACTAACCAGTCCTCTTTTTTTGTTATACTCCCTTCGCTAGTGAAGATTTTAGTTAGGGTTTGCGGCAAAAAGTACGGGCGAAGCATTCGGATAGAAAATCTACGGTTTCACCGATAAGTTATTGCCCGAATGCTTCGCCCCTACAGGACGCAATCGCCGATCAAGATGCAAGGTTTTTGAGCCACTAGCTTTAAAATCTTGCACCTGCCTCGCCAAACAGGCCCCAAACCCCTTACCTCGTCTATATTTCACATTTATTCAGCAGACCCTAGTTAGGTAATTCCCCAAAAAGTTGACGATATTTTTGCAGTTTTGCCTCCATTTCTACTAACTGCTGATTAGCCTGTTCAGCCCGTTGGCGTTCATTTTCAGCCCGTTGGCGTTCATTTTCAGCCCGTTGCTTTTCCTGCTCCAGTAGTTGATTAATTTCGCTGTAGGACAAAAATTGAGTACCATCAGGACGATAAATTTTTAACTCGTCGGTTAAGTCAAACCGAATGCCTAAACGGGGACTCACCCAATTATTAACCTCACTAACACTGTCTAAACTGTCACCAATTCGCTGCCAAGCTTCTAGACTATTATCATCGGGATCATAGACGTAGTATTCTTGGACTCCATAGCGATCATAAAATAGCAATTTTTTGGCCATTTCGATGGAGGTGTTACTGGGAGAAAGAATCTCAAAGACGACTTGAGGAGCAAGATTATCTTCTTGCCATTGTTTGTAGGAACCTCGATCGCCTTTCGGTCT
Organism: Microcystis aeruginosa Ma_QC_C_20070703_M131; assembly: GCA_007095475.1. Taxonomy (GTDB): domain Bacteria; phylum Cyanobacteriota; class Cyanobacteriia; order Cyanobacteriales; family Microcystaceae; genus Microcystis; species Microcystis aeruginosa_I. Next base: position 47,225 of record SFCA01000075.1, read on the forward strand.
GCCAAATACTACCATCGTATCAGGAGCGGCAGCAATTTTGGGCTGGCCTTCCACGGGATACCACAACAGATCCCCCGCTACAAATACCTGGGGATCATCGATATATAACCAGTCGATATTCTGCTTAATCGTTACTATCCAGTTAAATTGTTTAGTATTATCTGCCATCGGTTTACCGTCGCTCTCAGGATAGATAATCTCGGTTTTGTTAACTTGACTAACCATGGGGAATACCTGCCGAACTCATTGGGCTATTTTTATTATATAATAAACTTGAACTAAGTAAGGAAAAGAACGCTCTTGATTTTAGAACTACAGCAAGTAAATTTAGCTATCCGACGAGGCAGTGCTTATCTGTTAGAAGATATTACTTTTAGCATCAAGCAAGGAGAAAAGTTAGCTATTGTCGGAGCATCTGGGGCAGGAAAAACGACTCTTTTACGACTGTTAAATCGTTTGCAAGAACCAAGCACGGGAAATATTTATTTTCACGGTAAATCGATTAAGGAAATACCGGTTATTTCCCTGCGACAACAGATAGTTTTATTGCTACAAGAGTCGAAGTTATTAGGGATGACTGTTCGAGATGCTCTCGCTTATCCTCTGCAATTAAAAAAACTTAACCCTGCTGAAATTAATCAGAGAATTGACCATTGGACATCCCTATTAAAAATTCCCGAACAGTGGTTTGAACGCGGGGAGTTAGAATTATCTTTAGGACAAAGACAATTAGTAGCAATTACCAGAGCTTTGCTGTTAGAACCGAGCATACTGTTATTAGATGAACCCACCTCCGCTTTAGATACAGGCACGGCCACCAGGTTATTAGAAGTATTAAACAATCAAAGATCAATGACGATAATTATGGTCAATCATCAACTGGATTTTTTAGAGGAATTTGCCGAGAGAGTTATTTATCTAGAAGCGGGAAAAATTGGTTCAGATTGCCTCGCCCATCAATTAGATTGGTTAGGGCTAAAAACTCAGTTAATTGATTTAGAAAAATCTCGACAAAGTGACCACTGGTAAGATTAACTTAAAATTGCTGCGCCCTCCTGAAAAACTAATAATTCTCCTGAATTAATCGCTGTCCAAACTTCATTATCAGTTAAGGGAGTAGTGGCAATAATTGCTACTTGATCGCCCGGACGAGCTAAAGCTTGAAAATCAACGCTAACATCTTCATCGATTAAATGAGCGGCGGCAAAAGGATACTGACGGATTATATAGCTTAATTTCGTCGAACAATGGGCAAAAAAATGTTCACCATCGCATAAAAGATAATTAAAAATTCCTTGACAAGCGATAGAGTTTGTGATAGTTTTTAGGACTTGATAAAGTTGCTCTAGGGAAGGTTTGCCCTGGGGAAAAGTCTCTCGCAGGGTATTAAGAATTAAACAGAAAGCTTTTTCCGAATCCGTCTCCCCAACCGGTTGATAAAAATCTCCCGCAGCCGGTGAGAAATTTTCTAAATGACCATTATGGGCAAAAACCCAATATTTTCCCCACAATTCCCGCCGAAAAGGATGACAGTTTTCTAGTTTAATTTCTCCTTGGGTGGCTTTGCGAATATGGGCGATAACATTGGTAGAATGGATGGGATAGTTTTTAATTAATTCCGCAATCGGAGAAGCGATCGAGGGTTTAACATCAATAAAAGTTCGGCAGCCTAAACCCTCAAAAAAAGCGATTCCCCAACCGTCTCGATGTTCGTCGGTTTTTCCTCCCCGCGCACAAAATCCCTCAAAGGAAAAACAGATATCCGTGGGGACATTACAATTCATGCCTAGAAGTTGACACATAGTTGCTTGAGTTTGAATATCAGATGCCGGCAAAATTACTTACTGCCAGCAGCCGTGACAGGAGACAGGAGAATTTTTTCCAGCTGCCTCTTGCCTATCCTAGCTAAGAAATTAATCTGGCACTAAGTAGGTAGGTGTTAAAAACTGTCAGACACCCCCCTTATCAAGGGGGCAGGGGGGATCAAACCCCCTCAAGGTAAGGTTGATTGTCGGTAGGTGTTAAAAACTGTCAGACACCCCCCTTATCAAGGGGGGCAGGGGGGATCAAACCCCCTCAAGGTAGGGTTGATTCATGAATCAACCCTACTATGAATCAACCCTAGGGGCAGGGGCGGGAGATTCGGCTAATCCAAGAATAAGCGGTTTAAATGCGTCTTAGCTTACAAGCTAGAAGAACAGCAAGTTTTCCATTTTTGGGCGATAGAAAGGATTAATGCTTTTTCTGCTAGGGGTAAATTGGCTGCCTGTTGGTCGATTATATCCCTTAATTCCCTGATAATCCGTTTAAGAGCGAGTTTTCTAGTCTCTTGGGAGTCACTTCTCTGGACTAAAGCTACTTCTGCGATAACTCGATTTAAACTGCTGATAGCTTGCCAAGTTTGCGGACGTAATGACGGTTCTGCGGCAATAGGGGCAACCTCCAGGGAAGCGATACTATTGAAAGTTGCTGCCTGACTAAATCGGTGTAAAGTTTGGGCGAGGCTATACATTTCTTCCCCGTAGGCGAGGGAACGTACCACAGCAAAGGCTGTTTCGGCTTTTTCGGTGTCCTGTTGGTGAAGATACCAAAAACCAGCGGCGGCGGCGCGAGCAGGAGTATCTAGACGGATTTGGCTGTCAGTAAAAGAAAACAGTTTCGCCGACGCATATTTTAACAATTGCCAATCGGAGGGATTTTCTGCCAGACGGGAGACCCGATAGATAATTTCTGCCTCTGGGAATTGCGATAAAACGCGGTTAACGGCGGCAAGGACAGGAATAAACTGGCGGCTGTACTGAAAGTATTGATTGAGGTTATTAATAGCCGTTTCCCAGTCTTGCTGTAACCATTGTTGTAGAGTCGAGGTTAACCCCGGCAGCGGTAGAAGGGTAATACGGGGAAAAAGTCGCCCTTGAGGGCCCGCCAAAAGCCCGATTAGCCAATTATCAAGACGGAAAAAGGCGAATATAAACACCCCGCCCAACACCCCGCCCGACACCCCGCCCCACACCACGCCCGACACCACGCCCAACACCACGGACCGCACCCCGCCCGACATCACGCCCAACATCACGCCCAACATCACGCCCAACACCACGCCCCACATCACGCCCCACATCACGCCCGACATCACGCCCGACATCACGCCCCACACCCCGCCCCACACCCCGCCCCACACCACGCCCGACACCCCGCCCCACACCACGCCCAACACCACGATCAACACCCCGCCCAACACCACGCCCCACACCCCGCCCCACACCCCGCCCAACACCCCGCCCCACACCACGATCAACACCACGATCAACACCCCGCCCCACACCACGCCCCACACCCCGCCCAACACCCCGCCCCACACCACGATCAACACCACGCCCAACACCACGCCCAACACCACGCCCAACACCCCGCCCAACACCCCGCCCCACACCACGCCCAACGCCACGCCCGACACCACGCCCAACGCCACGCCCCACACCACGCCCCACACCACGCCCCACACCACGCCCAACGCCACGCCCCACACCACGCCCCACACCACGCCCCCCCAATCAACAGAAAGTCCTAAATTTGCTGCTATGCTACAGATAATCAGAGGGGTAATTACAGTTAAGAGAAGACCCTGAATCCTTAGACGCAATTGTACGGGATGGTTATCGCCGCCGTCTCTCGTTTCCACATACCAGCGCACTGCTTGGGGAAAATAAAACACCCAGTACAACAGCAAAAGATAATCAAAAGGATTCCATAAAGATAAATCGCGTCTGAGTTTAGGGGCGAGATTAATGGTGGGGACGGTACTTTCCTTCATAATTTTTATCTCTGGCTATTTACCCGGTGATGGTTTATTAAGTAGGTAGGTGTTAACTGTCAAACACCCCCCTTATCAAGCTATCCATTAGTCACATCTTTCTTAACATAAAATTTGACAAAAAGAGAAAAGTGTGCCAGATGGCTCAAGGGGGTTCTATAGGGGGACTAATTTGATGAGAT
>SFCA01000076.1:0-20880 GCA_007095475.1 Microcystis aeruginosa Ma_QC_C_20070703_M131
GTCGGAGAGGCCGCCTTTAGCGGGAATCCGATAGAGAGGTTCGTAGTTAACCCAGTACGGGTCAAAGCGTACAAAGCTAATTCTAGATGCAATATTTGCGTACAGAATTAGTAACTATGACATCTAATTCGCCTTGATTAAGGATAACTAATTAAGCAAGATTGGCAGGAATTGTCCCCAGTTTTTGTAGTTGTTTTTCAATATTAGCCTTTAATTGGATCCGGGAGATTTCTTTTCCTGTTTGAGCGGTGTGTGCATTTTCCAGAAAAATAATACTATCTACTCTTTCTAAGGCAAATAATTGAAATAAAAGATGGGTTACGGGAATCAGGTGCGTTGATAGGGGTGAATTGGGGGTATTTTGAGCAGATATGGCCATTTTTTCCGTAGCAAAAGCATAGATTACCCTTTTTTCTTGCTGAGGCTGCTGCCGATGGGCTAAGGTGGTTAGTAACCAATCACCCTGGCTATTCTCAACTACATAGTATTGTAAATGTTTTAACTGTCTAGCAAAAGCTGCGAGGACGGGATTAACCGCTTCTTCCATAACCACGGTTGCCAGTCCGTAATTGACCGCTTCTCGACTTAAAATATGCAGTTGTGCCTTTAATTTCATGGCTAATCATGTCTATAAACTAATCGATGGCGATGACATTCATTCCTTGACTCGGCAACCCCATTTAAAATTGTCGTCGTGAAAAGATGAGGATGGAGATACCCAATAATAGACCAGTATAAACGAGACTGTAGAGGGCATTAGCGATTAAGACATCAGCACTAGGGAGCAAACCATAAACGGCCTCATTTCTAAAATTCAATCTTTCCAAATCTGGGAGAATTAGATAAATATTTTTGGTGATAGCGAGAATATTGGGATTTTTGCTGATTATACCCAATTGGATCAGATCTTTGCTGATGTGACCCATTAGATAGACCCCAAAAGTCATTAGCGTGGCTAAAATCGAACTGGTAAATACGCCAAAGGCGATCGCCACGGCTGCGATGAGAATTAATTCCAAACCGAGATAGAAAACCGAGACAATCAGGGGTAAAGGTTGAAAAGATACTTTCATCCCCAGCAACATCAGCAGGTAAATCACCAACATTACCCCCAACATCACCCCTAAAACCCCAGACAAACCCAAGTGTTTACCGAGGATAAATTCGGCCCGACTCAGGGGTTTGGGAATCAACACTAAAATAGTTCTCTTGTCAATTTCCTTATTAATTAGCTCTGTACCCACAAAAACCGCGACAATTACCCCTAATAATCCGATAGCGGCTAATCCCAAGTCAAGAAAGATTTTCTGATGGGTTCCCACCGCAATTTCTGGTAATAAACGCCAAGCGAAGGCCATCAACAAGGCAAAAAACCCGATAAAGTAAAGAATGCGATCGCGAATAACTTCGCGAAAACCATTGGCTGCGATCGCCCAGATTCTCAGGATGCTGATACCCATAGCCTTTCATCAAAATAATATCTCTCTTTCCTTTTCAGATTACCCATTTCCGGGGCAAAAGTAGATCTACTCTAAAAATCAAAAATTGTCGCGGTTGGTTAGCAGTCCCTAACGATAACTAGGTATTGTTAAGTTAGCCAAAAAAGCAGATAACCCTTACCGTTCCAGTGTTCCCTTATCTTTGCAGGCAGCTGACCCCTTGGTTTTGTTGTAGTTGTCCTCAAACTGCATAACTTTCTCCCGTGACGGGGTGAATATGAAAGCAGTTATGGCAGGTCTGACTTGTGTATCGTGGGTCTATCAATACAAGTTTCACACCCTGCTTTATCGCTTTGTAGGTCAAGAATTGCCGCAATTGGTAGAACGCCCAACTATTACCGAGTCGCTTATTCTTTTTCCACTGTGGCAGTTGGTTGGTTCTCTGGCGAATCCCCGTAAGGTCTTCGATAGCGATCGCCTAGCCGCTATCTTTTGCCTTCTGTAGAAGACGATAGGAACTGTTTACTGTTTACTGATCACTAATTCTCAGCCCGATCAAGAAATAATCTGTCCCCAAAATCCCGTAAAAATTCGGGTTCCGTCTTTGAGAATATGAATTTCTACTTGATCCGATGCCCAATTAATCTGATCTTCCAGAGCGGGATTGAGGACGTGAATCCGTTGATTGCTAGAAGAAACGGGAGAATCGGGGGAATGAATTGCGAGGGATTCCACATAGGCCCCATCCACCAAAATATCTAACTCGGCCAATAATTCTTGAGAGTGGGGCGGTGCTTGGGTTGAGCGCAATTGTTCGATCGTAAATCCCGTGAAGGACATCACATTTAAGCCTTTTTCCTTAACATATTTAGCCAATTCTGTCAAGGCTTTTGCTTGCCAAAAAGGTTCACCCCCAGAGAAAGTTAGGCCCCTATTGCGGGGATTAGCCAAAATTTTGGCAGCTAGAGACTCAACAGTAATTAATTGATTGATCTCGAAGGACCAAGAAGCTTGATTAAAACAGCCCCGACACTCGCGAGAACAACCCTGTACCCAGACCACCGCCCGACAGCCGGGGCCGTTAACGGCGGATTCATCCACATAGCCCATGATATTGAGATGATGGGCGGGAATTTGCCCTAATTCGGCAGCAATAGTCAGACTCATCGCTTATAAGCCTCGATCGATTCCTATCTTTTTCATGCTAGGGAAAAAAAGACAAAAATCGATCGCTCTGGCCATGATTTGTTAACCTTTGACACACATCACCTGCTTGAGAGTGGCGACAATTTCCACTAGATCCGCCTGTTGATTCATCACCTGTTGGATCGGTTTATAGGCCCCCGGAATTTCATCAATAACGCCCTCATCTTTGCGGCATTCAACCCCTTGGGTTTGGGCAATTAAATCATCAAGAGTAAAGGTTTTTTTAGCCAGATTTCTCGACATCAAGCGCCCAGCCCCGTGGGAACAGGAACAGAAGCTATTATGTTCTCCTTTGCCTTTAACAATATAAGATTGCGCTCCCATGGAACCGGGGATAATACCATAATCGGTTTCTCTGGCGCGGACGGCTCCTTTTCTGGTGACATAAACTTCTTCCCCAAAATGAATTTCTTGTTCGGCGTAATTGTGATGACAATTAACTACTAAGAGGGGTTTAGTTGGTTTGCCTCCCGCTAGATGTTTTTCAACAATGCGCTTAAATCTAGCCATCATAATTTCTCGATTATAACGAGCATATTCCTGGGCCCATTGCAGGTCATGCCAGTAGGCAGTAAATTCTTCTGTACCGGCAACAAAGTAGGCCAGATCGAGGTCAGGTAATTTACATTCTGCTAGTTTGGCTAACTCTTTGGCAGTATTAATATGACATTGGGCTAGTTGATTACCAATACCTCTAGAACCGGAATGCAGCATTAACCAAACTTGATTATCTGTATCTAAACAAATTTCGATAAAGTGATTACCACCCCCCAGAGAACCCATTTGTTTAAGGGCTTTTTTCTCTAGGTTCTGCACGCCTCGATGAATCTGTTTAAATTCCGCCCATTTTGGCCATTTGGTCACTTCCCGATCCACTTCCTTATTTTCAGCAAAACCGACGGGAATATTTTCTTCCACATCGAGGCGAATTTTTTTGAGTTTTCCCTGCAATTGTTCACCGGTGAAAGGCATTTTTAGGGCAGCCATGCCGCAACCGATATCGACTCCGACGGCGGCGGGAATTACGGCATCTTTGGTGGCAATCACCGAACCGACTAAAGCACCTTTACCCAAGTGAACATCGGGCATTAAAGAAATGTGTTTATAAACAAAAGGTAGGGAAGCGACATTTTTAGCCATTTGGGTTTCTTGGGGTCCCAATTCATGCCCCGCCCAAGATAAAATCGGTGTCGGTGTGGAAATATCCAGAGTTTCGTAAGCCATAGTTTTTAGGAAATAATCAGGTAAAAAGCCGATGTAACTAAGACAATAAGGCAATTTAGATTCTGCGATGAATTAGATAAATTGTTATCAGTGATCGTGTTTTAACACAGAGGATAAGCTGTTGACTATCTAAATTACTCGTTCAGACTGCCCTCCGGGAGAATTTTTGACTTTCACCGCAGGTTTACCGACTACTGTAATACTACCAAAAAGGTTCGGATACCTACACTATCGAGAAAGCGGGGTTATTTTGCATTATGGAGATAACGAAGGAACTGATAGGGGTGGGTATCGCCTAAAAACCGAGTACAGTTCCGATTCTAGAAGTCACTATAGTTGTATCGGAGCAGCACAAAGATTATGGGAAAAGTAGTTGGAATTGACTTAGGGACGACTAACTCCTGCGTCGCGGTTATGGAAGGGGGCAAACCCACCGTTATCGCCAACGCCGAAGGATTTAGAACCACGCCCTCAGTCGTCGCCTACGCCAAAAGTGGCGATCGCCTAGTAGGACAAATCGCCAAACGTCAAGCGGTAATGAACCCGCAAAATACTTTTTATTCCGTCAAACGCTTCATCGGCAGGAAATTCAACGAAGTTACCAACGAAGCCACAGAAGTATCCTACAAAACTCTCCAAGACGGCAACGGCAACGTTAAATTAGACTGTCCCGCCCAGGGCAAACAATTCGCCCCCGAAGAAATTTCCGCCCAGGTACTGCGGAAACTGGTGGAAGATGCCAGTAAATACCTCGGCGAAACCGTTACCCAAGCAGTCATCACCGTACCCGCTTATTTTAATGACTCCCAACGTCAAGCCACCAAAGATGCCGGGAGAATTGCTGGGGTTGAAGTTCTCCGCATTATCAACGAACCCACCGCTGCCTCTCTTGCCTACGGATTAGACAAAAAAGCTAACGAAACCATTCTCGTTTTTGACTTGGGTGGGGGAACCTTTGACGTATCGGTTCTAGAAGTGGGTGATGGTGTCTTTGAAGTTCTCGCTACCTCTGGAGATACTCATCTCGGTGGTGATGACTTCGATAAAAAAATCGTCGATTATTTAGCCGGAGAATTCAAAAAAGTTGAAGGAATAGATCTCCGTCAAGATAAACAAGCCCTGCAACGTCTCACGGAAGCGGCAGAAAAAGCCAAAATTGAACTTTCTAGCGTTACCCAAGCGGAAATTAACCTGCCCTTCATCACCGCTACCGCCGAAGGACCAAAACACCTAGATACCACTTTAACCAGAGCTAAATTTGAGGAAATTTGCGCCGATTTAATCGATCGCTGTCGGATTCCCGTCGAAAATGCCATCCGTGATGCCAAAATCGATAAATCTGCCCTCGATGAAGTGGTTCTCGTCGGTGGTTCAACCCGGATTCCCGCCGTTCAAGAATTAGTTAAAAAAGTTCTGGGCAAAGATCCTAACCAAAGCGTTAACCCCGATGAAGTGGTAGCCGTAGGTGCCGCTATTCAAGGTGGTGTCCTCGCTGGTGAAGTCAAAGATATTCTTCTGCTTGATGTTTCGCCCTTGTCTTTGGGTGTGGAAACCCTCGGCGGTGTGATGACGCGGATTATTACCCGCAACACCACTATCCCCACCAAAAAATCGGAAGTTTTCTCCACGGCAGTAGATGGACAAACTAACGTGGAAATCCACGTCCTGCAAGGGGAACGGGAAATGGCCAAAGATAACAAGAGTTTGGGAACTTTCCGACTCGATGGTATCCCTCCCGCTCCTCGTGGTGTGCCTCAAATCGAAGTGGTCTTCGACATCGATGCTAACGGTATTTTAAATGTCACCGCTAAGGATAAAGGTACAGGAAAAGAACAATCGATCAGCATCACCGGCGCTTCTACCTTGCCCCAAAATGAAGTGGAACGCATGGTTAATGAGGCAGAATCGAACGCCTCGGTCGATAAGGAACGTCGTGAACACATTGAACGCAAAAATCAAGCTGATTCCCTCGTTTATCAAGCTGAGAAGCAGTTAGCCGAGTTGGGCGATAAGGTTCCCCCATCCGAGAAAAATAAAGCCCAGGCATTGATTAAAGATCTGAAAGAAGCGATCGCTCAAGACGATGATGGTAAGATCAAAACCATCCTACCGGAATTACAACAAGCCCTCTACGCGATCGGTAGCAGTATGTATCAGCAAGGGGCCCCTAGTAATCCCACCGGTGGCAATGATGACAATGGCCCCTCTGGTGGTGCCGGTGGTGGCGATGATGTCATCGATGCGGAATTCTCCGACGCTAAATAAAAATTAAGTTCATAGCTTCGGCAAGGACACAAGTTAACTTGTGTCCTTTTTTCATTGCGGCTTTCTTACAGATAAGGTTGTTACTGAAAATTAGGACTAAACTTAAGTAGGGCTTGCTGAATAATGGTAAAACCCTTTTAAAATAAGGCTTTTGACCTGTTAAAATCCGATGTTCATGCTGCGAAAATAGGATTAAGACCTTCAAAAACCTGGCATTATCCTTTTTTTAGTACATAAACTGGTACAAAAAAAGAGGGCAACAAAGCCTGAAACGACCGGCTACTGACGACCGACGACCGACTCCTAACCCCACCAACAAACTTTTTGCCGCCAACCCTAAGTAGAGCATCTTGGAGAACTAAGATTAAGAAAATGGAAATTTACCAATTTAGCCAACGCCAGACAATTATTATGGCTATTCTAGTCCTCTATCTCGGTAAGTATTTAACCAAAAATATCAAATTTCTGCAAGACTATAACATTCCTGATGCCGTTGCTGGTGGTGTCTTAGCTTCCTTATTTTTCGGTCTATTTTTTGCTGTTTTTAAATGGCAAATCGAATTTACCCTTAATGTTCGGGATGCCCTGTTAATCGTTTTTTTTACTACTATCGGGCTGTCCTCAAAACTAAAAACCCTGCTGCAAGGGGGTAAACCCTTGCTAATTTTATTAATAACCGCCGTGGTTTATCTCATTCTACAAAATTTAGCTGGGTTAGGAGTGGCAAAAGTGATGGGATTGGATTTACCCATCGGTTTGATTGCTGGTTCCGTTTCTTTGAGTGGGGGTCACGGGACTGCCATTGCTTGGGCTTCTATTTTTCGTGATAATTATGGCATCGCCAAAGCATCAGAAATTGGTGTAGCTAGTGCTACTTTTGGGCTAGTTTTAGGGGGAATTATTGGCGGACCGGTGGCTAAATGGTTAATTACTAGAAATCGACTGCGAGCCAATAATCAAGACCAAGATTTAACGGTGGGAATTAAACAAAGCCAGAGGAATGTCAATATCGATTACAATACAATGCTCCATTCAATCTTAGTGATTGGTTTAACTATCGGTTTAGGTAATCAGATTAACTACTGGGTGACTCCCCTTGGTTTAAAATTACCGGATTTTGTCCCCTGTTTATTGGCAGGAATTATCCTGACTAATACCGTACCTTTGGTGTTGAAACGCTTTCCTTGGCCCACTAATACGCCCTCTTTAGCCTTAATTTCTGATGTTAGTCTCGGTTTATTCCTATCTATGTCCTTGATGAGTTTACAATTATGGACATTGATCGATTTGGCCGGACCGATTGCTATCCTGTTATTAGTGCAGTTCTCACTCAGTATTATTTATACTGTTTTACTGGTCTTTCCCGTAATGGGAAAAAACTATCATGCTTCAGTAGTTTGCGCCGGTTATTTGGGTTTAACTCTAGGGGCAACTCCCACAGCTATCGCCAATATGACCGCGGTGACGGAACATTTTGGGGCTTCTCCCCAGGCATTTATTATTGTTCCTTTGGTGGGGGCATTTTTTATCGATTTGTCTAATGCTTTTATCATCCAGCAATTTTTGAATTTTCTGACTTAAAAATTTTTATCGATCAAGTAATTTTTGAGGAAAGTTGACTAATCTTTTCCGTCAAGATTGGCAAAAGCTTGCAGTAAAATCGGAATAATACCAAATCCGTTTTTAATAGTATCATTAACTGCCAATCAAGCTTTAAAAACCCAGTTATGGATTGTTTCTTGCTGCTCCGGCACTCCCCGCTTCGGCAGGACACAAGTTAACTTGTGTCCTTTTTTAGGTTCAAAATCGGAATTTAAGCTAATCCGACTAACTTAGCGCTGTATTCCCACATTTTTGCCCCTCTTTCATCGTCGCGAGCTTGAGGAGAAACCCTTTGAACAAAGGATTTACCCTCTTTTTTCTGACGATTGCCCCAACTCCAGTAAGCACCGGATTGACGGTATTCGGGGTCAGCAACCACCATAGCGACTCTTTCCCCGGCTAATTCTTGGGAAACATAGCCACCGGTGATATTTTTCTGGAACCAGGGGAAAAACTGCTGGAAAAAGGGGTAATGGTTGCGGAAAAGGGGTGTATCGGCCACACAACCCGGATAGAGGGAAGTAAAAGTGATTCCGGTCGATTCGTGATAGCGTTTGTGCAGTTCCCCCATGGTGAGAACATTACACACCTTACTATCTTTGTAGGCTTTGACCGATTCAAATTTTTTGCCGTCGGCCATAGTAATCGGGGTTTTGAAACCCTTGGCAAACCCGTCCAAATCGCCCAAATCGGGACGAGGAGGAATTTTACCGCCTAATTCATCGGGATTATGGGTGACAGTGCCGAGAATGACTAAACGGCGGTCGGGAGAGGGAGAATTTTTTAGATCTTCCAAGAGCAAATTCGACAACAGGAAATGACCTAAATGATTGGTGGCCATGCTCAATTCATAACCGTCGGGACTTCTTAAGGGTTCTTTGAGCAAAGGCAGATAGATAGCGGCATTGCAGACTAAAGCGGTTAGAGAGCGGCCCAAGGCCCGGAAATTTTTAACGAAGCGCCGGACGCTATCGAGGGAACCGAGGTCGATAAATTCAATACAGTAGTTATCCCGGGGAATGTTCAATTCCTTGGCCGCCTGTTCCATTTTCGGGATATCCCGACAGGCCATAACCACAAACCAACCTCTTTGAGCAAGGGATTTAGCGGCGTAGAGACCGACTCCAGAAGTTGTCCCAGTAATGATCACCGTGGGTTTTTGATCTTGTACCATTTTTTGATAGTTTTCGTTAATCGCTCTGGTCTAGGGAATATCCAAGGGATTCCGATCATAAATTTTATCGGTTGTCTTACCTGACCCCAGGGTTCCCTTTACATAACTTCAAATTTTCGTGAGTGTTCACTTATCAGTAATCAGTTATCAGTTATCAGATTTAAGTTTACCGATCTCCCCACTTCCCCAATTCATAATTCATAACTAACGAATGGGTTTAGCTAAATCACCGATTTTAAAACCATTACCGGTAATGATGCGGCCGACGCTAGATTGACCATCAGCTTCGACAATTTCGAGAGTGCCAATCGGTTGAGTAATCTGACGAATAACCTTACCCGTTTGCGGATCCTTGACCGTTTGAGTCGTCCGTTCGATGGAAATGCGTAAACCAACACGATAACCCTCTCCCGTACCTTTATTGAGAATTACCTGATTTCCCGCCACGGCAGCCACTAAAGCGGTGACAGTTGGGAGCGAGCGCGGTGTAGCGGCGATTTGTTCGGCTTTATCATTGAGATTATCCACCACCTGCGCCACTGCCTTATCGGTGGCAATACTGAGTAATTTCCCTTCGTTGGAGGTTTGGGAACCACCCCCAACTCCTAAAACCACGGTTGAACCATCGGATTGATTGGCGGTACCATTTCCCTGAGCGGTGCTAATAATTTCGGCCGTGGTGGTATTAATTGCCCGGACATTTAACTTGACAAAAGCATCGGTTTCTGTCTTGGCGGTGCTAAAAATAATAAACGAGCCACCGGATTGTTTTTTTTGTAAATCGAATTGAGTAATCGAACCGATAATCACCACGTCCACCCCCAAAATTTGCCCGATTTGAGCGGCGGTAGCGGCATCTACCCGCCCCGAAGCTCCTAAATTCTGTTCTCTGAGGACAGCATCAATGCGACTGCGCTCAATGACTGTATAGCGACCACTTTCCACCAATTTATTGACGAGAATATCACTGACACCACTGGCTCCACCATTGAGAAATGTTAACCACTGGGGATTACTGAGACCGCTATAATCGAAGTCTAAAACCGCTACGCGCACCTTTTCGCTTTTTTGGGCTAATAGTAATGGTAAATTGTTAGAGGTAGCTTGGGAGAAAGCTGGTGCGTTGAAGCTAAAACCCAAACTAGAAGCGACTCCCACAAGGGTGATTAGGGCAGAAAAACCACGGATACTATCTCGATCGAACATGATAAGGGGTTCTCCAGTCAAATAGAATATAGATCATAATACATCTGAAAATTGCTCTAACTATCGAGAGTGATCAAGAGCGAGAATTTTGAATAGCAGTAATTAAACCTCTCACCTCCTCGGTTCCCTCGGAAGCTTCAAAGGAAGTGGGAAATTTACCCTTAGCAATCATCCGCAATCCCAAGGGGGCAATACTTAATAAACCCTGTAAATCGCGCCAATAATTGCCCAGCACATAGAGACCGAATTTGCGTTCATCAACCCATCCCCCTGCTTTGACTAATTCCACTAAAACTTTCCGGTGACGAATGGGACGACTACTATCGTCCGACTTGCGAGCGAGTATTTCCTGTTTAATTTTACTAATCTGATCCATGGGGGCCACTTCCATAGGACAAACCGCATTACAGAAATAGCAGCGCGTACACCCCCAAACCCCTGCGGTGCCTTGGTTATAAAGTTCTAGGCGACTTTCCTGATTACCATCGCGGGAATCTGCTAGGGTGCGCTGCGCTTTTGCCAAAGCGTGGGGCCCGACAAAATCGGGATTGACTTGCTTGGCGTTACATTCCGAATAACAGGCCCCGCACATAATGCAGTTACCCATCTGATTGAGATTGGCTCTTTCTTCCGGAGTTTGCAGAAATTCTCGTTCGGGAATGGTGCGTGCTTGACTACTAATATAAGGTTCAACCTTTTCTAAATCGTCCCAAAACGGTTGCATATTGACGATTAAATCCAGGATAATTGGTAAATTGCCTAGGGGTGCGATCGTGATTTCGGGAATTTCTCCGGCATCTTTTTGGCTACAATGGTTTAATTCACTGGCGATATTTTTTTGACAAGCCAAGGCTGAACGACCGTTAATTTTCATCGCACAGCTGCCACAAATTGTATTGCGGCAATTTTTACGAAAGGCCAAAGTTCCATCAAGTTCCCATTTGATGCGATTAAGGCAGTCGAGAATTGTATTTCCCGCCTCCACCTCTAGGGTAAAATTTTCTAGGTAGGGGGTGTCGTTGGGTCGTTGACGCAGAATTTTAAAAGAAACTTCCATACTCGGCACGGGGATGAGGGACTCCTAATACTCAGGATAATCGATGTTAACGGGCCAAGGGGGAGCTAGTAATGGTAATTAATCCTTAAGATTTTCCCCGGTCGGTTGAGCCAAGGGGTGGGTATCTAGGCCTAATGATAGATGGGGAAGTCGCTCGAAAACAGTTTAATCCCCCCGGATTTACTGCTCTGGGTCATTAGTTTTTTGCCAACTCCAACCACAAGTATAGTTTCTCAATTCCTTGCTAGGTATAGCTTAAACGGTTTTATGTCCTCACTTTCTCCTTCCTGTTTTCCTCGCACCCGACCAAAAATTGCCAGAGTCTTGGCCAAAAATTTCCTCTCCCCCACAAGGTTTACACTTACTACCTAGTCTGGGGTCTTCTTAGCACGATTGTCATCACCGAACCATCAGTTTTAAAAAATTTATTATTCCCCTCTAGACATTTTTGGCAAGATTTTTGGTATGATCAATTTGTCAGTGTAAACTTAATTGACAGTCAGTCAAAAATCAAGGGACATTAAAAAGTACCATGAGTGATATCTCTCCTACTCCCCTAACCGGGAAAGCTCTACTACAAAAAGTCAAAGAGTTATCCCACTTACCCCGTCGCGAAACCGCAAAACGTTGTGGTTACTACTCTCAAAGTAAAGATGGCCAAGTTCGGGTCAATTTAACCGACTTTTACGATGCTGTTTTGGGTGCAAAAGGGGTTCCTCTGGATCCGGAAGGCACTAAAGATGGCCGCGGCCGCGAACCCACTTTCCGGGTTAGTGTCCACAAAAATGGTCAAATCGTCATCGGTTCCACCTATACCGAACAAATGAACTTGCAGCCCGGCGATGAGTTTGAAATCAAACTTGGCTACAAGCACATCCACCTCAAACAAACGGAATCAGAAGAATCGGTAGACGCTTAAATAGGTTACGGAGTAGGGATAGGGAAAAAAAAATCGGCAGTCAAAAGGGCTAGTTTTGACAAGACCGACCGAAAAGACAATATAGATTCTTACCCCTAATTCTAACCCCTGACCGCCTCTTTTATCAACTTGAGGGGTTTTCCTCAAGCACTTTTTCTTCTTTTTCGCAACCCCCTAGGGATGGATTTTTGTTGGAGCTAGGCTTTACCAGAGCAAAGTTCCACAGTTATCCTATGCCTAGAGGGCTTGTTGTTTTAGCTATCAGGAGTCAGGAGACAGTATTCAGGAGATTATTTTTATTTATTCTTCCCACACCCGACACCCGACACCCCACACCCCACACCCCCACTTCCGTAGCACCTAATTGACAATGGACATGGCTGCCTTAATCAAAATTATTATCTTCCTGTTGGCCTGGTTAATTCTCTGGCTGCCCATTGCCATGGGTTTAGGGAGTCGTTTGGGATGGCAACCGCTGCAAGGGACAAAACCTGACCAGAAATTGCCCCTAGTCGCCTCTCTTTACGCCTTGGCTCCCTTAGTTATCTGGGGATTATTGAAGATAGAGGGGAGCAGCCTCCATAATTACGGATTAATTGGCTCATTTTCCCTATTTATCTCCCTAAGCAAAGGATTAATCCTGGCAGTGGTGGGATTAGGGATAATTTTTTTCCTAGAGGGGATTTTGGCCTGGGTACATTGGCAGCCCAAAAACCTAACTCGCGCTTTTGCCTTGAGTTTACCCCTGTTGATAGTGGCCCTCTGGGTGGGTATTACCGAGGAATTAATCTTTCGGGGCATCTTTTTGAGCCAATTAAGCCAAGAATACGGTTTTTGGGTGGCGGGAGCCATTTCTAGCCTAATTTTTGCCCTGCTGCACCTGCTTTGGGAACGTCAGCAAACGCTGCCGCAACTACCCGGTTTATTTCTGATGGGGATGGTTCTGGTCTGGGCGCGGGCGATCGATCATGGTAGTTTAGGATTAGCTTGGGGACTTCATAGCGGTTGGGTGTGGGGATTAGCTTTGCTAGACAGTGCCGAATTGATGTCTTACAGCGATTCTGGGTCAGTTTGGGTTAAAGGTATCTATAACCAACCTTTAGGGGGTTTAGCGGGTATTCTTTGCCTCTTGGGGACAGCTTGGGGGTTAAACTTGTTTCAGTAGCCAAAAGCCGGTAAAAGTGCGGCCAGAATCATCCGGTTGTATCAGGAGAAAGTGCCAACCTTGGCTTTCCTGTTTGGTTGCTTGATAAACATTGGCTGCCAGGGCCATTTCTTCATCTTCGTAGGTCAGAAAAATCCAACGTTCATTTAGACCCGATTCCAAGACTAAACCGCCCGATCGCCCCCTTTCTGTGGGAATATGATCGATGAATACTGGGTTAATTTCCTCTAACCAACGAGCGATGGCAAGAGATTTTTTACCACCGGTAATAACCACACCGGGGATTATTAAAGTGGAGGCTAAACCTAATTTTAAAGGAGAAAAGGCCTCTGGCAGGGAAAGAATCGGTATTCTGAGATCGCCAAAAAAGTTAACTAAATCAACGGCGGGAAAACGAGCAAAACGCCACTCTTGACCTAAAAATTGGTCTGGTACGGGTTGTGGTGGAGGAGAGTCGATATTTATGGGGATTTGCCGCAATTCTAGCTGTTTTTTCAGGGCGTTAACGTGACGGGTTAACTCGATTTTGATCTGTAAATTTTGACCAGCGAGGAGAAATAAATTGGCGCATTGGGGGCGAAAAACTTGGATAATTTCCGGGGGGGAGACTTGACAAGCTTGCTGTAACTGTTGGGTTAACCAGTCGCTATTAGCTTGGGATTGGGGACAGGAATTTTCGTAAATAAGATGACCAAGAGGATCGAAAATTAACAATTGCCAGACTGGGCCAAGAGGTGAAGAAGATGAAGATTTATAAAAATCCGCTTGCCAAATAGTCATAATTTAGTCAAAAGTCACCAGTAAAAAGTCAAGAAATGGGTACATCTGAGTTTTGTTGAAATATCTATATGACATTTTGGGCGCACGCGGTGCGCCCCTACCATTGGCGCGATAATATTATTGTAGGGGCGAATTGTATTCGCCCTCTTTTAATAACCGCTGCTGCTCACCAATAGGTGAGAGAAAGTCACAAATAGGAGATGCACCCAACTAAAAATTTTACCTTACCAGGACTTTTAAAATCTAGGAGCGAGACAAAAAAGGCTATATACTAGGGAAAGCTATAGCAAAAAATGTCAAGACAATGGAAGAAAATTGGCTAGAAATTGGGACAATAGTAGCACCCCAGGGACTGGAGGGAGAATTGCGAGTTTTATCGGTATCAGATTTTCCCGAACGTTTTCAGAAGCGAGGTATTAGGGGAATACAAGGGAGCCAAGGGGGAGAAATCCGAGAAATTACTCTGCTCAGGGGACGTGAGCTACCGGGCAAAAATGTTTATATTATCAAGTTAGAGGGGGTTGAAAATCGGGAACAAGCCGAATCTTTGCGCGGATATAAATTATGGGCGAATAAACTAGAAAAACCTCGCCTAAAAGCGGATGAATATCATGTTAGTGAGCTAGTAAACTTAGAAGTTTATCATCACCTGACAGGAGAAAAAATCGGGGTTGTAGTAGATATTTTGTGGGCGGGCAATGACATTTTAGCAGTGCAACTAGAAGCAAATCTGGCCTCTGTCAAGAAAAAAAGTCCATCCTCCGACTCAGGGGCCAGGGCCCTGGTCCCCTTCGTCAAAGAAATTGTTCCACTGGTGGATCTGAAAGCGGCACGCATCGAGATCGCGCCACCACCGGGGTTATTAGAGATCAACGAAACCGCGTGAGTCCCTACCCTCAGCAACGCGGGGTAGGGAGGTAGAGCGTAGCGATTGAGGGGTTCGATGCCCCGAAAATCGCCAATAAATTCCTGCATCTTCCCCAAAATCCTCATGTGTTGATTATAAAATGAGAGGATGAAACAAGTCCTGACCGTATCTTGCCAACTCCAAGTAACACCCGAACAGGTGGCCGCTATCGAGGCGACACTGAAAGCGTTTGCGGAAGCTTGCGACTACGTTAACGGGACGGTGAAGCCGAACCTGATGAACGAACTGGCGATACAGTCGCTACGTTCATCTTATATTTAATTCCACCCACCTACTTGAAAACTCAAATCCGATTAGTGATTACTGCCTAGTAATTTAGGAGCATAGATCCGCTAACATCAATTCCTCGACTAAATCACAATTAGCCGTTACCGATTGCACATCATCGAGGGATTCTAGGGTGTTGATTAACTTGAATAAAATTTAATAATAAATTCAATTTCTTCAACAAAGCATAATATCTGATCTAATTGACCATTCCTAATTTTTTACTTTTCCAATTCCGACCATAGCTGAAGGATAGTTTTTCCAGTTACGGGATCTCGCCAATCGGGGGCAATTTCTGCAAGAGGAAGCAGCACAAAGACGCGTTCTCGGCAGCGGGGATGGGGTATCTGTAATTCAGGCGTTTCTAAGATCAGGTCATCATAAAATATTAAGTCTAAATCGAGGGTACGCGGTCCCCATCTTTCCCGTCGGACTCTCCCGAATAACTGCTCGATTTCTAATAATTTATGCAGTAAATCTAGGGGCGATAAATCCACTTGCACAATGGCGCAACCGTTGAGATAATCGGGCTGAGGAGGGCCGACGGCTGCGGTTTGATACCATTGGGAATGAGCTTCTAGTTTAATTCCTTTGACTCGCTCTAATTCCCCTAAAGCTTGCCCTAAAATTGTCGCTGAATCCCCTAAATTACTGCCCAAAGCGATCGCTGCCCGCTTCATCTACATCCTTCCTCAACAATAATCTCGGCTAATTCCCCCGTCGCTCCCAAAGATTTACCTAAAAATATATTGACATTTGGATGCTTTTGTGATAATTCAAAAACTTGGGCTTCGATCGCAGCCGTAATTCCACCAGCAAAGAGGAAATAGGGCAGTATAGCGATTGTTGGGCTACCTTTAACAATTAAACTCTCGATTTGTTGGGATAAACTCGGTTCTATCGACCAATAAGCTGTAATTGCTCCAGAAAACGCCGCTAGATTTTCCACTTCCCGATTACCCCCGGGGCGACGACTACCGTGGGACAGTAAAATGCGGTCTTGGGGGCTTAAATCAGCAAATTGTCGGGATAACAGCGATTTTATGCCCTGATAACTGCCTAAATGGGGCTTTAACTCTAGCTTAATTGGCGATCGCACTTTGGCCACAGCTGCGGGAATATCTTCTTTAACGTGAACCCCCGACAGGAGAAACAGGGGGATAATCTGCAACCGGTTACATCCTTGGCTTTGTGCTTGTTGGGCAAAAGCTTCTATTTGTTGATGGAGCGGTGTTATCGCTAATTCTAGAGCGGCAGTCCCTACTAATACCCGATTATCTGCTTCTAGAACCGCTATAGATGGGTTAAACTCCGATTTACTCCCTAATCTTTCGGCGGGTTGACTAATTTTTTCCTGAACTAAGGCTGCTAATTGCGTCACCGCCAAGGCTGGACGCGGATCGCGACTACCGTGGAAAACCAATAAGTAGGCTGAGGAGGTCTTCAAAGAAATCTTGCCAAAATAGTTTAGTTTTTAGCCTAATACATTTTGTCTCCCTTTAGGCATCAATGCCCCTGATATTCTCAATTTAGCTGGTAGCGGAAAAACCTCCCCACTAGCCCCAAGTGCTACCATTTTACGGGATGTAAAGTGTGAGCAAATCAGCCCGCCGCCTTGAGTTAGTCTAGATATTGAGATATAATTGCTATTGGCAGAAACTGCCAGAGGTATATTTGTATTATGCGGGTAATTAGCCGTCGAATACTTCGCGATTTCTGTATGACCAACGCTAATTCCTGCGAGTCTCTCTATGATTGGTATAGAGTCGCTAGTAAAGCAGCATGGCAAAATCTAATCGATGTGCAAGCCACTTATAAAAGTGCTGAATCTGTTGGTAATTTCACTGTTTTTAACATTAAAGGAAATCACTATCGTCTAATTGTAGATCTAGTTTATAACCGACAGACTATCTATATTAAATATATTCTTACCCACGCCGAGTACGATAAAGAAAATTGGAAAAATGATGCTTACTTTTAATTCTAAAACCTATGGAGAATTACTCGCTCACTATCAACCAAAAGCCATCACCACAGAGGCGGAAAACGAGCGAGCGATCGCAATTGCTCAAGAGTTGGAACATCGCTCGGAACTTAGTTTAGAGGAGGAAGCTTTACTGGAGTTATTGATTAGTTTGATCGAAAGGTTCGAGGCAGATAATTATCCAATTCCTGACAGAAATCCTTTAGCAACTTTACGGCATCTTATAGAAGCTAACGAGATAGAATATCCAGAGCTAATTACTATTTTGGGTTCCCCTGATGCGGTGGAGCAAATAATTAATGGACAACGCAGCATCAATCAGTCAGAAGCTAGGTCTTTGGGAGCATATTTTCGGGTTGATGCCAGTTTATTTACTTGATAAGTAACTAAGGAAAATTAATTACACATCTCAAGGGAAATTAATTTGGCACGACTACTTAACGAATTATTGCGATAGCTTGCCATTAACTAATTTTCAGCGATAATCTAAACTCAGAGTCCATCGGGAGATAAGATCATGAACTTTCGTCTAGTTCTATTTTCAGGCCTTGTTACCGCTTTAGTCGGGGCAGGTATCGGTTATGGCATTAGCCGCATTGAACGCAATCCCAGCCAAGTCAACTATAAAAATCCCTATAGCTATCAAATCATCTATGGACGTTATTTTGCCGGTGCCGGGGCAGCTCTGGGCTTCTGTGTGGGCGCGGGTTTGCAAATGGTCAAAGAACTCAAAGAAGCCAGAGATAGAGAAATGGGCATCCTAGATGATGGGTCAGAATTCTAGTCTTTTGGGGCTAATTCCTCAAGAATGATGAATTGAACGTGATTAATCGCTAAATCGCCGATGGGAACTTGGGTTTTTAACACCGGTTGTCCTTCACTGAGCATTCGTTCAAAGGGGATATCTTTGGCAATTTCCGTGTGATACCAAGCTAAACCCATAAAGAAACGATTGGGATAGGGACCGCCTTCAAAAATATCATCGGGATTGGACTCCATGGGAACCCAACCGATAGAGGGAAGATAAAATTCCATCCAGACGTGATTGTAATCCGGTTCGAGGGGTAAATTACGTTCAAGGGGATGGGGTGGGCATTTATAACGTCCTACCGTGCGACAGGCAATACCATTGAGACGACACAAAGCCAATAATAAACCCACATATTCGCCACAGGAACCCACTCCGCGCCGCAGGGCAATATCGGGGGTGTCGATGTTGGGTTTGATGCCGTAGGAAAGCTGATCATAGACGTAGTTACGAATACTATAAACTTTTCTGAGTAGATTGGTTTCCCGACCGATCGCTTCTTGGGCAGCATTGAGGATAATTTCTGTATTCATGGCCAGATCATCATTATCGATCAAATAGCGATCGGGAAAATCGGCGGGTAAGGGGGGTAAATCTTCGCAATCTTGGGGGGTAATTTGGTATTTAATACCCCACACTTCTAAGACCACTTTCCACCCAAAAATA
This sequence comes from Microcystis aeruginosa Ma_QC_C_20070703_M131, assembly GCA_007095475.1. Lineage (GTDB taxonomy): Bacteria > Cyanobacteriota > Cyanobacteriia > Cyanobacteriales > Microcystaceae > Microcystis > Microcystis aeruginosa_I. Next base: position 18,691 of record SFCA01000076.1, read on the forward strand.
TGACGTTGTTTGCCGGTTATTTGCTCGAACTTAAATACTGCCACCCGCTGCCCGTCTTGAATTTCTTCAATAAAAGGCAATCCCACCGCTTCGACGCTGCGAATTTTTTGCCGCGGTGTTTCTAGGGGTAAAGCGATGCGCCATTCCACATCTTTTAGTTCGATATTATATAGAGGTTCCAATTCCTCGACGTAGGATAATTCAATCAGATAACCATTAGAAAGGGCGTATTTTTTAGCGGGATCGTAGTGAAAATATAGAGGATGGACAAAAGTACGCGGACGATAACTAAGTTCGTAAACCTGTTCGGAATTGGGATTATCGCGGATAAAGGGTTCTTGGAAAGCATAGGCCACATATAAGATATCCTTGCCACTGTTCGCATCGCGATAAAATGCTAATCCCGTCGGTGATTCAAAAGGAGTTATCATGCTAAAAAGCTGTTCTCCCGTGGCGCGATCAAGACAGTAAACCGTTTGTTCTAGGGTATCCGTTAACCAAAGTTCTTCCCCGCGAATGGTGATATTTTCGATGCCGATACCAGGCGCGTACAAACGAGTAATTTCCTGTCCCGATTGGCGATCAAATATAAAGATTTGTCCAGAACGTTGACAAGTGACATAAATTGTGTTACCGGTTACGGCGACTCCGTTAGCGGTGTAGGGAAGACGGGTGAAAAATTTCGGGGTAAAATCTTCGAGAGTGCAGCAGTAGAGATTTTCGCGAGTGGTAAACCAGAGGTTATTTTGATCATCGATTGCCAATCCCGTCGTCCCGACGAATTCTTGCCAGCGATGGGAATTAAGTACGCTTGTATGACCAGTATCGAGGGCAATTTGGTATAAATAGCCGTTTTTTGCGTCGATAGCGATTAATTTGTCATCTTGAAATACAATTCCGTGCAGGGCCGTGGCGCTAATCGGACGAATCGTTTGACGATGGGAGGGAAGACTGGCAGGATCGAAAATCATAGGAGGAAACGAAAAGGGAGAGCGTTTTTAGGTGAATAAAACAGCAATTCTCCCCACGATAGCAAATTTTCTCGCCCTTGAATGCTCGTAATGAACTGCAATCCCGAAAAAAATGTCAAGAATTGTCACCTATAGTCCCTCTCATACCCTTGTACCTACCTACGAGTGTTTCAATCGTTGCAGTTATTGTAATTTTCGCAGGGATTTAGGCACTGATGGCTGGTTAAGTTTGGAAAAAGCCAAAGAGATTTTAACTGCTTTGCAGGGTTCGGAAATTACGGAAATTTTAATTCTTAGCGGGGAAGTTCATCCTTTAGCACCCAATCGAGAGTTATGGTTTCGGCATATTTATAATTTGGGAGAATTGGCTTTAAATATGGGTTTTTATCCCCATACCAATGCGGGGATTTTAACTTTTGCTGAGATGGAAAACCTGAAAAATGTCAATCTATCTATGGGCATAATGTTAGAACAAATGACGGTGACTTTATTAAATACTGTCCATCGTCAGGCTCCCAGTAAAGTGCCGTCCCTGCGCTTAGAACAGTTACAATGGGCGGGAGAATTAGCAATTCCTTTTACCACGGGGTTATTATTAGGAATTGGTGAAACGGAATGCGATCGCCTAGTAACCTTAGAAACTATTACCACTATTCATCAACGTTGGGGACATATTCAAGAAGTGATCCTACAACCCTACAATCCGGGCAAAAGAGAACAGTGGCAAAATAATCCTTTTGATCTGCAAAAATTACCCGCTCTAGTTAGACAAGCTAGGGAAATTTTGCCCCCAGATATTGTCATTCAAATTCCCCCAAATCTAGTACCCGATCCTCTTTTTCTCTTGGATTGTTTAGCGGCAGGAGCGCGGGATTTAGGCGGTATTGGCCTTATCGATGAAGTTAATCCCGATTACCTTCATTTACACCCCGATAAATTAAAGGAATTTTTAGCAGTTTATGGCTGGGAATTAAAGCCGCGTCTGCCAGTTTATCAGTAAACATTAATCAGGGAAAAGATAGCACTGTTAATGCCATTTAACACTCCTTACTTAATACCGCATAATTGATTATTATTCATTCTTAATTCTCCTGACGACCGACGACCGAGGCTGCATCTCATTTTTGTACATCTACCAATTGGGATTTTGACGGGGAAACTCTCGGCTAAGATTGGGCATTACTTCCGATTTTATCACTCAATCCAAGCTTTTGGGGGG
>SFCA01000077.1:0-50824 GCA_007095475.1 Microcystis aeruginosa Ma_QC_C_20070703_M131
TAATAAACAGCCATATCTACCCCAAAATACCAATCATCTCGACCAGACCAAATTAAAGCTAATAAATTTAGCAGCAGATTGGGAAGATCATTTTGTAACTGATTGTCCACTGGAGTTTCATCGGAAGAGGGCAATTCTTCGGCGCTGGGAAGAGGGCGATTTTTGTTATAGGTGAGGTTAACCATAGCTCCTGCAAGCGTGGTGTTTGATTACTGCTAATTCTAACAGAAAACTACGGTTTTATATTTCGTTGTTTTTGTGCAATCAAGTCTAAGTTCAGTTACATTCCAGCGATTGACAAATTGTTGCCATCTATCCATCTCTGCTGATGGGTGACAAGGGCAATTCCCGTCGGAGGGCAGATCAAAGTTTATGCGGATGGCGAGACTCGAACTCGCAAGGCGTAAGCCACACGCCCCTCAAACGTGCGTGTCTACCAGTTCCACCACATCCGCTTGGTTTTAGCCTAACCACTATAGCACAGAAAAAAAATAATCTGCAAGCAACTTTTAAAAATTACTGCCGCACAACTTTTGCGCCACCTGAGTTAGCACGGATAAACCTTTTAGGGAACCTTGAATCAAATGGAAGGCCGGGACAGGACGGGTTAACATTTGTCGAGCTAGGGGCAATGGTAGCAGCTGACCTTGATTATCAATTGCCGGGGCTAAATCGGGTAAATCCTGCGTCACCTCATCGCTAATCACGCGCACAATTGCCACTTTTTGCCCCGCTAAAGCCGCTAAAATCCTTGCTCCCTCCATATCTACCACCTCATAGCCCCCCCGTCCTAAACGTCGTTTTTCCTCGGACTGGCTAATTAAGCGATCGCTGGTTAAACCTTTGACGAGACTATATCCGGTTAATTGGGCGATTTCTGCGGTTATTTCCGGTTCGCACTGCCAATAATCCCCCTTTTCTGCGCCACAACCTTGATAGATTACCCCATCTCCGACTCGATAGCGATCGCTGAGACTGCCCGCTAATCCCATCAGCACAATTTTTCCTTTGAGCTTATTAAGAAATTCTAGAGATAGCTTAGAGACTGGGGAACTGTCGAGGAATTCTGGAGCGCCAAGTTTAATCGGGATAATTTGCGGGGCTAAATCGCCGATGTTCCTTAATCCTCGACGGATTGAGCTATGCTCGGCCCCCCGGGGAACGAGAATAATATCTTCAGGTGTGAGCATGAAATTTTTGAGAAAGTTTCCTAATTAGCCAAATAAGATGTTATAAACAATAATAGTGAACTAATTAGGAAAATTCTTAAGTGAATGGCCCCGCCACCGACCGGGCGATTGTCTTTCCCACCATGAAAAAGTCTGTCATTCTGCGTTTATCCGAGGTTAACAAGCGTTTTCCCGCTTCTCCTACTCTAGCTGTCGATAATATCAGTTTTAGTTTAACAGAGGGCGAAATTCTCGGATTATTGGGGCCGTCGGGCTGCGGTAAAACCACTCTGCTGCGGATGATTGCGGGATTTGAAAAACCATCTCAAGGAGTGATTGAATTGGGAGGGCGAATAGTTGCCGACGAAAAAACCTTTATTCCCCCGGAAAAACGCAATACGGGTATGGTTTTTCAGGATTACGCTCTTTTTCCCCATTTAACCATTGCTGACAATATCGCCTTCGGGTTAAAAAATTCTGGGGAGAAATTATCGAGCAGAGCTATTAACGCTAGGGTGGCGGAAACTTTGGATTTAGTCGGACTGCAAGGACTAGAAAAACGTTATCCCCATCAGCTATCGGGAGGACAACAGCAAAGAGTCGCCCTCGCCCGCGCTTTAGCCCCAAAACCCTCTTTAATCCTCTTAGATGAACCTTTAAGTAATCTCGATGTCCAGGTACGGCAACGGTTACGGCACGAGATCCGTCATATCCTGAAAGCGACCGGTATCTCGGCCATTTTTGTCACCCACGACCGGGAAGAAGCAATGGTGATCAGTGACACAATTGCGGTCATTTGTCAAGGAAAATTAGAACAAATTAACAATCCTGAAGCAATTTATAGCCATCCGGCCTCGCGATTCGTGGCCGAGTTTGTCACCCAAGCTAACTTTCTCCCCGCTAGACGGGAGGGGGAACAATGGCAAACCGAGATAGGACTCTGGGAAATTGCCGATGGTCAAGATTTGGACAAAGGGGAATTGATGCTGAGAGAGGAAGATGTCAAAATTAAGCCGGATGAGACGGGAGCTCTGGTTATTTGCGATCGCCAATTTTTGGGGCGGGAATACCGTTATTGTCTGCTAACGGCCACCGGCAGCCAAATCCACGCTAGAACAACGATTAACACCCAGTTAGACATCGGTACAAGGGTAAAACTATCGATTATTCCCGATAGCGTCCGTGTATTTGCCGACTGAATAACTGATACTAAATCCGTTGAGTATAGGCTAGTTATGAGGAGAGGCACTCATGCAAGAGGCAAAAGGCAAAAGAGGGAATAGATATAGCGCTTTTCACGTTACTGAGGTATCAACAAGTTTTGCCAACAAAGGGTTTAAGCCCCCTGCCCATAACTTATTCTGATGAAAACTGCTATAATCAGCCTTTAATAACCGGATTTAGTATCACATCTGATAACTGATAACTGATAACTGATCCAAGGCTGACGGCTAATATTGATATCGATCGCGATTGAGGACTAGGGTGGCATTTTTAGCGACAAAATCAATAATTTTTTTGGCCACATCCACACCGGTGGCCGCTTCTATTCCTTCCAAACCGGGAGAGGAATTGACCTCGATAACCACAGGCCCGTGATTAGACCGCAATAAGTCCACACCCGCAACCCGTAAACCCATGGCTTTAGTGGCCCGTATAGCCGTACTGCGTTCCTCTGGGGTTAATTTTATCTTTTCTGCTTTGCCACCGCGGTGAAGATTAGAACGAAAATCCCCTTCGGCCCCCTGTCGCTTCATCGAGGCTACCACTTTTCCATCGATGACAAAACAGCGCAGATCTGACCCACTGGCCTCTTTAATATATTCCTGTACCAGAATGTTAGCTTCTAATTGCCGAAAAGCTTCAATAACTGACTTGGCTGCTTGGTCGGTTTCCGCTAAGACTACCCCAATACCTTGGGTTCCTTCTAATAATTTAATCACCAGAGGGGTACCGCCGACGGTTTCGATTAAACCATCGATATCTTGAGTTGCGTGAGCAATTCCCGTCACCGGTAAACCTATCCCTTCCCGAGCGAGGATTTGCAGACAACGCAATTTATCCCGCGACCGAGAAATTGCTTGCGAGTCGTTGGCAGTAAAAACATTCATCACCTCGAATTGTCGGACGACTGCGGTTCCATAGAAGGTTTTTGAGGCGGCAATACGGGGGATAATCGCGTCGAAACTCTCCAAGGGTTTACCGTTATAGACAACCGTGGGTTTATGGGAGGTGATGTTCATGTAACAGCGCAAATAATTGATCACCCGTACCTCATGGCCTTGAGCTTCTCCCGCTTCTTTCAGTCGCTTGGTCGAGTAAAGAGAAGCATCTTGCGATAAAATAGCGATTTTCATAAATTTTCGCTTAAATATTGCTTTTACAACTGAATAGCTCTTTATTCCCCCATATTGACTTTTTTTGCCGGCAACTCATAAAATTTCTGCTCTCGATCGAAGTCCATCGATTATTATGGCGCTGACAGTTCCCTTTGAACAGTTAGGTTACAGCAGCAGTTATCTTAATGGTGAGAGACGTTGATAAAACCCAACCGACTCGGAATCAAGATTAAATGAAGATCAACAATGGCTAGAAAATAATATTAGTCCCCAGGTGGTTTTTGAAATCATCTCTCCGGGTAACACCCTCACGGAAATGTCCAAAAAACAGCTATTTTATGACCGTTATGGGGTCGAGGAGTATTATCTTTATGATCCCGATAAAAACGATGCCAGTGGTGGGATAAGAGGCGAAAATCAGCTAGAAATTCTGGAAACTCTCGATAATTGGGTTAGTCCCCGTTTAGGAATTCGTTTTCAGTTGGGGGAACCAGAAATATTGCTTTTTTATCCTGATGGACAACCTTTCACTAGCTATAACGAGGAAAAACAACGAGCGGAACGATTAGCCAATAAACTGCGAGAATTAGGTATTAATCCTGACGAAATCTAAGTTTATCTCTCGATCGCAGTTTAAAGTTAATCTTTGTTAGGAGACAACTAAAAAATAGCCCTAGTGGGCTATATGTATTTTCAGTATAATAAATTTATACTAAGTCCTTTGAGTGCGGATTTATACTAAATCCGGTTATTAAAAACTGATTATTTATTTCCCCTTTTGCCCCTTGCATGAGCAGAAAACGGGTTTCTCGGAGAAACCCGTTTTCTGTGCGTTACTCAACGGATTTAGTATTAGTATAATATTGTCAACATACCAAGACAAAAAAAGGTGGGACTTGCCCACCTTTGTCACTAAACTATTGTCCTTGCTCCACTGCTGCCACCATCAATAAAGTCTTGAGGACAGAATCAGGATTAAGACTGATAGAATCGATGCCTAATTCCACTAAAAATTGAGCAAATTCGGGATAATCACTGGGAGCTTGACCACAGATACCGATTTTGCGATTTTGGGCTTTAGCGGTTTCAATGGCCATTTTCACCATGCGTTTAACTCCCTCATTCCGTTCATCAAAAAGATGGGCAACTAGGGCAGAATCCCGATCTAATCCTAAGGTTAATTGGGTCAAATCATTAGAACCGATCGAAAATCCGTCAAACACCTGAGCAAATTGGTCAGCAAGAATTACATTACTTGGTAACTCACACATCACATAAACTTGCAAACCATTAACCCCGCGTTCGAGACCATTTTTCGCCATTTCTTCGAGGACTCTCATCCCTTCTTCGGGAGTACGACAGAAAGGAATCATCGGAATCACATTAGTTAATCCCATTTCTTCCCGTACCATTTTCAGCGCCCGACATTCCAAAGCGAAAGCCTCGCGATAATTAGGATCAGTATAACGGGAAGCGCCGCGCCAACCGATCATCGGGTTTTCTTCCTTGGGTTCAAAGGGTTTGCCACCCAATAAATTAGCGTATTCATTGGATTTAAAATCAGACATCCGCACAATTACATCTTTGGGGTAGAATGCGGCTGCAATCATGGCAATTCCCCGGGCCAATTTATCGACGAAAAATTGGGGTTTATCCTCGTAGTGTTTGGTTAATTCGGCGATTTGGTCTTTTACGTCTCCTTCTTCCAATTCGTGGAATTTCAGCAAGGCGCTGGGGTGGGCCTGAATATGGTTAGCGATAATAAACTCTAGACGGGCTAAACCGACCCCTTGGGCAGGAATATCGGCAAAAGCGAAGGCTTTTTCGGGATTACCGATATTCATGAGGATTTTTGTCCGAGTTTGGGGCAAATTGTCCAGGGGAGTTTCAAGAATTTCAAAGGGTAGCAATCCGAGGTAAACTTTCCCTTCATCCCCCTCCGCACAGCAAACGGTGACTTCCTGACCGGTTTTAATCGTTTCCGTGGCATTATTGCAACCCACGATCGCCGGAATGCCCATTTCTCGTGCGATAATAGCGGCATGGCAAGTACGACCACCCTGATTAGTAACGATCGCGCTTGCTTGTTTCATAATCGGTTCCCAGTCGGGATCCGTGCGATTGGTGACGAGAACTTCTCCCGGTTTAAAGTTGTTGATTTTATCTACACTGAGGATGACTCTGGCTTTTCCTTGACCGATTGCCGCACCTACACTTCGTCCCACCGCTAAAACTTGACTTCTCTGCTTAATTTCGTAGGATTTAAGGATATTAGCTGCTTTTTGCGATTGTACGGTTTCTGGGCGCGCCTGAACGATAAAGAGTTCTCCCGTGATCCCATCTTTTGCCCATTCGATGTCCATGGGGGTGTAGGTTCCGCGCACTTGCGAGTAATGTTCCTCGATTTGGGTCGTCCAACGGGCTAAAGTGAGGATTTCTTGGTCACTAATGCAGAATTGATCCTGTTCTAGCTTGTTAACTCGGATATTCTTGGTTAGACGCGATCCTCCATCATCGTAGATCATCTTGATGGCTTTACTGCCGAGGCGTTTGTCGAGGATGGGTTTGTAACCGTTTTTAAGAGTGGGTTTAAAAACCAGATATTCGTCGGGGTTAACGGCTCCTTGCACGACATTTTCCCCTAAACCGTAGGCTGCGGTGATTAAAGTGGCATTTTTGAACCCTGTTTCCGTATCGATGGAAAACATCACCCCGGAGGTGGCTAGATCTGAACGCACCATTTTTTGGACACCGACGGAAAGGGCGACGGCAAAGTGATCGAAACCGTTATGATGACGGTAGGAAATAGCGCGATCGGTGAATAAAGAGGCAAAACATTTATGGCAAGCTTCTAAAACTCCCCTCACCCCTTGCACGTTGAGATAGGTTTCCTGTTGTCCGGCAAAACTCGCTTCTGGTAAGTCTTCGGCAGTGGCGCTCGATCGAACGGCCACATCGATGGAATGATAGAGATCATCGCCATAACGTTCACAGAGTCGGCGATAGGCAATAGCGATCGCATGACTTAAATCATCGGGGAACGGTGTATTGAGGATTAATGTGCGTGCTTGTTTACCTTTTTCTTGCAAGTTCTGCACATCATTTTCGTCTAAATCTTGGAAAATTTGTCTTAATTGTGCGTCTAGTCCGGCTTTTTCGACAAAGTGACGGTAAGCGTAAGCGGTGGTGGCGAATCCTGTGGGGACATTAATCCCTTTCGGGGTTAATTGTTGGATCATTTCGCCTAAGGAGGAGTTTTTCCCACCGACTAATCCCACATCTTTGCTGTCTACTTCTTCAAACCACAGAATTAATGCTTGTTCTCTAGAGGTTCTCGCAACATCTTGTAGTAGCATCATAAGTATTTTTACCTCTGTACTTTATACTTTCAGTTTAGCGACATACCATCTTCAAAAATCCTTGAGTTTGATATTTATTTACAAAACTCTATAATAGCCAACTCAGCCACGCTCACCCTATCTCTAAAGGGGTTAATTGTCTAGGTACTTAACACAAAAATTAACAAACTAATCAGGAGTCTCAACAGTAACTTTCCTGAATGATAGCCTTAGTTATCTCAAAATAGTTACAGCAGTTATCTCAATGGTGAGATAGGAAGTTTTCGTTTTGGGGAGTCGGTCGTCAGCAGTCAGGAGTCAATACCAAATTAGGTTATACTTTTTTTTATGAGAAGGGCTGTAATTTAGCTTTAGGCATTTTCAAGGTCTGATAATAGTTCTTCTTCTGTTAAGTCAATCATCCCTACGCCAAAATCGGTCAATCTCAATAAAAAATTAACCCTATCCACTCCTAATAAATTGGCAGCCATACCCGATGAAATACGTTTCATCTCAAAGAGTTTTACTACCATAGCCCAGGTTGCTTCTCTCTCGAATTCCTCGCGGTTTTTTTGAAAAAAGTCGGGTAAATTTTCAGGATAATTTATGGTGAGTTGTAAAGTCATATCTCGTGTTATATTTGTCCCATTTTTCTAGGTTGGATTTCACCTAGTTTAGCTCCATCCAACCTAGATTTATTTATATTTGTGTGATGGTGACATCAACAGTTTTAACCGTAGTTCCCAAACTGGATAGAGGAGGTTGAATTTCCTGTTCATTACCCACCACAAGAGTCACAATTTGATTCGGTTGTAGATATTGTTGGGCCACTCGTTGAATATCGGCAATTGTCACCCCTTTTACCGCTTGTTGATAACGGAAGATAAAATCTTGGGGATAACCATAGTATTCATAGGTCATCAATCGCGATAAATTTTGAGCAGGTTTTTCAAACTTAAAAACAAAAGAATTGAGAATAGCATTTTTAGCATCTTCTAATTCTTTGGCAGTAACGGGTTGATTGCGAAGGCGCTCGATTTCGCCTAAAATTGCCTTAATAAAAGGTACGGTAGCATCGGTGCGAGTTTGACCTCCAGCAATAAATAAACCGGGATAATCATAACGACTATTCCAGATACCATAGACAGAATAAGCTAATCCTTGACGGGAACGCACTTCATTAAATAAACGACCACCAAAACCGCTTAAAATCTCATTTAATACCGTTAAAGCGGGATAGTCGGGACTATCCAAACGACCCCCAAGATGACCTAATAAAACCGTACTCTGGGTTAATTGGGGTTGATTGACAACAAAGACACCTTGAAGATTTTTTTGGGTTGCAGAAGGGGTGACAATTTTAGGGGCAGTGGCGGGATTTTTCCAATCGCCAAAAGTCTTATTGATTAATGCTTTCATCGACTGAGAATCAAAATCACCGACAATTCCTAAAATTATTTGGTCGGGACGGACATAGGTACGATAAAAATCGATTAAATCCTGACGGTCAATATTAGCTAAAGTGCTATATTCTACAGTACGAGCGTAGGGGCTATTATCACCATAGACTAGCTTTTTAAACTCCCGACTAGCAATATCATCGGGATCATCATTACGTCGGGCAATCGCCCCTTTTTCCTGAACTTTGGCTAATTCTACCCTCTGACTTTCAAAAGCTGGGGAACGCAAAACCTCGGCAAAGAGATTAAAAACTGTTTCTAAATCTTCACTAAGAGCGCTAAAACTAGCAGTTCCAGCGTTAAGATCGATCGAGGTTTCTACTAGGGCTGCTCTTTGTTCTAATAACTGATTTAAGACATTAGAAGGATGTTTCTCCGTGCCACCACTACGCAGCACGGTTCCAGTAATATCGGCTAACCCGACTTTTTCCCCGGATTCTAATCTTCCTCCCGTCCGAATCATCGCTGTACCACTTACTAAAGGTAAGCTCCGATCCTCCACTAAATAAACCACCATACCATTATCTAGTTGATAGCGCTCGTATTGGGGCACTGTAACTTCAGGAAGGGGAGGAAAAGTTAAATCGGTAAAATGTCGCGGGGTTTGGGCAATTGCCGGGGAACGAAAAGCGAGGACACCTATCAGGGTGAGCAGGATTAAACCTAGCCATTGTAAGCGTTTTTTCATGATTATATTTATTTTAGGTTTTCGGTTTTAGGTGTTAGATGTTGGGGTGTTAGGGTTTTAGGGTGTTGGGGTTTTAGGGTGTTAGGGTGTTGGGGTGGTCACTGCGTGCGCGTTGCGGGGGGTGATGGGGTTTTAGTTGAAATTCCCCCATTTCCCCACTTCCCTATCTCCCCATCTATCTATTTTGGTAAAATTCGGCCAATAGTGCGATTTTCGGGGGTAAAAGTCTCTTTAGCCACTCGTTGAATATCGGCTGCCGTGACAGCATTATAAGCATCTAATTGGGCGAATAAATTACGCCAATCGCCGGTTTTTACCTCGTATTCAATCAAGGATCGCGCCATGCCCATGTTAGAATCAAGACCTCTTAATAGGGCTGCCCGTAGTTGATTTTTAACCCGTTCTAATTCCTGTTCCGAAACCGGTTCATTTTTCAATCTTTCCAATTCCAAATTCAAACCCTGCGCTACTTCCTCCAGACTGACATTAGGAGCGCTGAGAGCATAGAATAACAGCAAATTCGGGTATTTATCCCCCGGAAAGCCGTTAAATCCCTGGGCAGCGAGGGCAAGTTGTTTGTCCTCCACTAAAGCTTTATACAGTCGCGAAGTTCTTCCTTCACTCATTAAAGTGGCGATAACCTCGTAAACCGCATGATCGGGATGATTGAGGGCGGGACGATGGTATCCTTCTAAATACCAAGGCTGCGAGGCTAATTTTAGGGTAACTTCCTTTGTTTTGGTTTGGTTCGGTTCTACTACCTTCACCTGTGGGGGTTTCGGTTTAGCGGGAAAACGACCAAAATAAACCTCAGCTAACTGTTTGACCTGTTCTGGGTCCACATCCCCAGCGATAGCTATGGTTAAATTACTGGCAGGATAAAATTTATCGAAAAAGTTTTGGATATCTGAGGGTTCCAGATTGCGAATATCTCGATCGTAACCGATAACGGGACGTTTGTAGGGATGGACAGTATAAGCTTGATCGAGAAAAGCTTCGATTAATAGACCCAAGGGGCTATTATCCGTCCGCATCCGTCTTTCTTCTAGAATTACGTCTTTTTCTTTGTAAAATTCCCGTTGGAACACCGGTTCTAAAAATCTTTCCGATTCCAAAGACATCCACAATTCCAATTTATTCGACGGGAAGCTGTAAAAATAGCTAGTTGCATCGCTGGAAGTGGTGGCATTTAAACCGACTCCTCCCTGAGTTTCGACGATTTGCCCGTATTCGTTGCGTTGGACGAATTTCTCGGACTCTGCCTTAGTTTTTTGAAATTCTTCCGTTAATTTAGCCACTTCTGCGCTTTTACCCGCTTTTTTGGCCGCTTGCAGTTCTTTGTCTATAGCTTCAAGGCGATCGAGGACTTTTTTCTCGCTAAGATAATCGCTAGTACCGATGGTTTTTGTGCCTTTAAAGGCTAAATGTTCCAAAAAGTGGGCAACTCCTGTTTTACCGTCCGGTTCATCGGCACCTCCCACATCCGCGTAGGTGACAAAGGAAATAACCGGGGCATCGCGATTTTCTAGGATAATGAATTTTAGTCCGTTGTCGAGGCGAAATTCGGTAATTTTTTGTTGAAATTGCTTAAGGTAGGGGGTAATCGATTGTACATCGGCTGGTTGCTCTTTTGCTTGGGCAAGAAGGGGTGAGAAACTCCCAAAACCCCAAAACACAAGGAAAGCCACCCAAAAGCCGATTACAGCCCGATAATAGGGGTTATTTTTAATGATCATGGATAGTTTTATCAGGTATCGTGGGAGCGAGAGATCGATCGCTCTGTTCGATCTTAGCAGTCGATTGTTAGGAGAGGGGGAGTGGGAATTATGAATTATGAATTATAAATTATGAATTGGGAAGTGGGGAAGTGGGGAAGTGGGGAGAATAAATAAAAGCAATCTCCTGACTCCTATCTCCTGACTCCTGACTTTTAGACAAAAAATCTCTCCCTAAAGAGGAGAGAAGTCAAAAAAAGCACGAATAACAATGGGGGGGAGGCGGTTTTTATAGGTCGCCACCACGAAAAGCTAGTAGGAAAATGACAAAGGGGCCAGCTAACATGATTAGCGCCACGAAGGTGAGTTGAAAAATGGGTTCTAAATTGAGAGCCGCAAATAATTCCATGATGTCTCCTAACCTGTTTACAATGATTTTAAGGGCTAATCTGGTCAAAACCATTGTCTATCATACAGGGGATGATTCGCTGGTTTTCCTGATTCGATACAAAAATACATAAAGTTTTGTTGCAATTCTGAATTTTCCCGCTTTCTTATTTCCTTCCCACTAGGGGCAATCTCAATGTTCAACTCTCTGGCCACATCTCCCGACTCGTTAACCCGGATTTGTACTGGTTTTCAGGCACTCTCGGATCCCCTACGGCTGCAAATTCTGCAACTGTTGCGACATCAGGAATTATGCGTCTGTGAATTGCGCGAGCATCTCGATATCGCCCAATCTAAATTATCTTTTCACCTAAAAACGCTAAAAGAAGCTAATTTAGTCCGCAGTCGTCAAGAGGGTCGTTGGATCTACTACAGCCTAAATCTATCTCAATTTCTTCTCCTAGAAGAATATCTATCGGAATATCGTCGTTTTGCTGCCCTCGTCCCCGCTCGTTTCTGCGAGGAAAATCAGTAACCAATCAAGATTTTTAGAAATATTAAAGCTTTATAACTAGCTTTTCCTCTTGACATATCAACTTTTTTTGAAATAATAAAGGTGGGTTGCCCAATCTCCCATTATTCTCTTTCCACCTTTGTGCGATGACTAATCAAATCAATCCTAAAGCCGCCAAAGCTGGCGGTAGCCTTAGTGTTTTTGAAAAATATCTTACCCTTTGGGTTATTTTCTGTATTTTGGCGGGAATTGCCCTCGGTCGGTTATTTCCGGACGTAGCGCAGACTTTAGATGCCATGAGTATCTATAACGTTTCTATTCCGATCGCCATCTGTCTTTTCTTCATGATGTATCCGATCATGGTTAAGATCGACTTTTCTCAAGCTCTCCGGGCTGCCCGTACTCCCAAACCAGTTATTTTAACTTTAGTGGTTAATTGGCTGATCAAACCCTTTACCATGGTGGCGCTGGCTCAATTTTTTCTCGGCTGGCTGTTTCTGCCTTGGTTGAGTCAAACGGAGATTATCCGAGGACAGACGGTAAGTTTAGCTAGTTCCTACACTGCTGGAGCTATTTTACTAGGAATTGCTCCCTGTACGGCCATGGTCTTGATGTGGGGCTATCTTTCCTACAGTAACCAGGGTCATACCCTAATTATGGTAGCAGTCAATTCCCTAGCGATGCTTTTTCTCTACGCTCCTCTAGGTAAATGGTTACTGGCAGCTAATAATTTTGTAGTCCCCTGGCAGACCATTGTTTTTTCTGTGTTAATCTACGTTGGTTTACCGCTTATTGCCGGTATCTATAGCCGTCACTGGATTTTTAAACATAAAGGACGGGCCTGGTTTGAATCGCGTTTTCTTCACTATCTCAGTCCTGTGGCAATCACTGCCTTATTGTTAACCTTAATCCTCCTCTTTGCTTTCAAAGGCGATTTAATCGTCAGTAATCCCCTGCATATTTTCCTGATTGCTATTCCCCTGTTTATTCAAACTAATCTGATTTTTTTTCTTAGTTATGTGGCCGCTCTCAAACTCAATTTAGTTTACGAAGATGCGGCTCCCGCTGCTTTAATTGGTGCTAGTAATCATTTTGAGGTAGCGATCGCCACTGCGGTGATGTTATTCGGATTGAATTCGGGGGCTGCTTTAGCGACAGTAGTGGGGGTATTGATTGAAGTACCTGTGATGTTAATGTTGGTAGAATTCTGTAAAAAAACCGCCTTTTGGTTTCCCAGAGATCCAGAAAAAGCCACCCTTCTCGATCCTCGTTGCTTGAGTTCTTACAAATAATTATTCACCATGATCCAATCGACTCACAAACCAAGGATTCTTTTTCTGTATGGCTCTTTGCGGCCACGTTCTTACAGTCGTTTATTAGCAGAAGAAGCGGCCAGAATTATCACTGAATATGGGGCAGAAGTGCGCTTTTTTGATCCCCGTGAATTGCCAATTTATGGCAGTGTTTCCGATACTCATGCCAAAGTACAGGAATTACGAGAATTAAGTCAATGGTCTGAGGGTCAAGTCTGGTCATCTCCCGAACTTCACGGCAATATTAGCGGCATTATCAAAAACCAAATTGATTGGATTCCCTTAAGTATTGGTGCGGTTAGACCTACCCAAGGCCGCACCTTAGCAGTCATGCAAGTAAGCGGAGGTTCCCAATCTTTTAATGCGGTTAACACTCTGCGAATTCTTGGTCGTTGGATGCGAATGTTTACTATTCCTAATCAATCTTCTGTGGCTAAAGCTTATCAGGAGTTTCACGAGGATGGCACGATGAAAGATTCCCCCTATCGAGATCGAGTTATTGATGTGATGGAGGAACTTTATAAGTTTACCATTCTCCTGCGGGATCAGGTAGATTATCTGACCGATCGCTATAGTGAAAGGAAGGAAAAAGCCGCCCAAGAAATAGCCACAATTGCCCATAAAGCTATTAATTAAATCAATTTCTAGGAGTTAAAATCATGAAAAAAGTCATGTTTGCCTGTAGAAAAAATTCCTGTCGTTCCCAAATCGCCGAAGGTTTCGCTAAAACTTTAGGTGCGGGTAAAATTGCTGTCACCAGTTCCGGATTAGAAGCGGCCAAAGTTCACCCCGGAGCAATCGAAGTTATGGGGGAAATTGGCATCGATATTACTGACCAAACTTCTAAATCAATTAGGGATTTTAATCCTGAAGATTACGATGCCGTTATCTCCCTATGTGGTTGCGGTGTCAATCTGCCGGAAGGATGGGTTTTACAGGAAATTTTCGAGGATTGGTTAATTGATGATCCCGATGGTCAACCCATGGAAACTTTTCGCCGAGTTCGCGATGAAATTAAGGCTAAAGTTATCGGATTAATCGGGCAGTTAAGTTAATTTCTCCCAAATTTTTGCGGCTCTCTTGTCGTTTGTGCGATAGATTTTAGCGATCAAATCTGTCTTCCTCTCTGTGTTCTTTGTGTCTCTGTGGTTTATCGCCAAGAGAGCTTTTTTCTAGCTTATCCCTTGGGGGAGAAAAATAATAAGGGGAACCACAGTTGATGAAGAATATCTTCATTAATCCGACGCACGGCTAACCATTCCAACATATTGGAACGATGGCAGGTGGCCACAGCGATCGCACTGATATCATCTTCTTCTGCTGCCGTCAAAACTTCTAATACAGGTGTTCCTTGTCGCACTTGGCTCTGTACTTGCAAACCGAGTTTTTCTAGTCGCACTTGCACCGATTCTAATTCCCGACGGGCATCATTTAAACGAGATTCGGTGACACCGGGATCGCGACTGATATTTTCCACTACCCGGACGAGGAGGCATTGCTCAAAAGACCCAGGGGCGCGGGTTTGAGCGTATTTTTCCATCTGTTCAATTAGATAAATCGCATCGGGACTGCCATCGTAGGGAATTAATAAATGTTTCCAGAGATGCTGACAGCGCAGGGCTAATTCATCGCGAGTATAAACTGATAATAATTGCGGTCGGAAAATCAGCAGCGGAATATCGGTCATACCTGCGATCGCTAAACTGGTACTACCGAATAATTTTTCTTGGACAGCACCGCGCATGGGATTGCCCATCAAAATCACGTCAATAGAGTGATGCGCGAGGATTTCCCGCACGGCATCCACGGGACGACGGTTAGAGATTTCCAGACTAACTGTCATACCGTCGGGAATATTTGCTAAAGCTGGGGATAATTTTTCTTTGGCCGCGTCAATTTTCGCTTGATCTACGGCAGCTAGGGTGGGTTGTTCCCAAACCGGAATACTGTGGAGGAAGATAACTTGTTTTAAGCCGCTCAGGGCTAAGTGTGGCACACAATGGACAAGACGATGGAGACCATCGAAAAGATCTGTACAGATCAAAGCGCGCTCGAACATAAATTAACCCCTAGCAATTCGGTTATCCTTCCCTAAGAATAGCTAAAAAGGTGAAGAAATGCGCCCCGCATCCCTAGCTCGTTTCTGGAGAAACCCAGCCGGAGAAAGAGGTCGCCCGCAGGGGTGAAATGAGTTATTGGGGAGCCCAGGGATTAGAATCTAGACCCCACTGGTGTTTGAGAAAAGCTTTGTACATATTTTCTCTGACCATCATTTGTTCGTAGAGCTTGATCAGGAAATCCTGCGCTTGCTCCTGACTCATTTTTTCTACCTGAGTCTGAAAAGAACGAATGTTGAACTGTTGTTCTAAGGAAAGTTCGATCGGTTGAGACATGGTGTTCCTCCTCGATGAAGACAGTGGTTGATAACAAGCGAGATGGGTGATTGGTATCACCTCTTTTAACTAATGTAACAAATACTTGACAAAGTGTCAATGTATCTGTAAAGAGGGTTTTGCTTTTTCCCTCCCGTTAGCTAGGATACCCCGCCGCCAAAAGGAAAGAAGCATATAATGATACATTTAGCAAGAGTTTTAATAAAATTTTGCTTACTGTGAACAAATACTTAAGTAGTTATACTTATTTTTTCCATGGCAGCCCGGAGCGAGAGAAAATATTTGACAAATTGTGTAAACATTCTGTAATAATCGAAGAGAGCGACATAAATCGGGTAAGTTGAATGATTAGCCCTGTTAACAGCTAAAAAGCGTAACTCCTAGATTCCGTTACTCTCGTTGAAATCGTTAAGGATAGTCGAAATTGACGGCCACAGCCGCTATCGTGCAGAAACTACAAGCTTATCGCTGGGAAACATCCTCCTTAGCTCTGTTTGCCTTAAAAAAATCAGGATACAGGCACGGAATGTCGCACAAGTTTTTACATCACCCTATACTTGGAGGAATCCATCATGTCCGTTCGTCTATACGTTGGTAATTTGCCCAAAGAATCCGTCGAGCGCGAAAAATTACAGGCGCTTTTTGCCGATGAAGGGGATACGATCACCACTAAAGTCATCAAAGATCGCAAAACTGGCAAATGTCGCGGTTTTGCCTTCGTTACCGTCCCTAGCGATGAACTAGCTGACCAGTTTATCGAAAAATACAACGGACAATCCTTCATGGAAAACCCGATCAAAATCGAGAAAGCTCTCCCCCGGAGCAAGGGAGGTAAAGAAGAAGGAGAAGAAGCAGAAGGGCCGGAGGCCAGCGTAGAAACCCCGGAAAAAGTCGAAAGACCGACTCCGAAACCGACGACAGCAGCACCGCGCAAATCCAGTAGTGGTGGTGGCGGCGGCAAAAAACGCAAGGCTGAACGGGGTGGCAATAATGCCCCGAAAGTTACCAGCGATGGTGACGCTTTACAGCCAGATCCCCGTTGGGCTAATGAATTGGCTAAACTCAAGGAAATGTTAGCAGCTCAGGCCACTAATCCCTAATTCCATTGACAAGAGGGCAAGGGATAGCCGATAACTAAGAGGTTCAAAATATCGCTTTTAGGAATGTGCATCATGACAGCAATCGATCCGGTCATTCTCATGAAACAGGAGGTCGGTAAAGCCGCCGCTAATCTAGTTCAATCTAATTCGGTCGTGGGATTGGGAACTGGTTCAACAACGGCCTACGCGATCGAGTATCTGGGTGCTAGACTGCAAAGCGGGGAAATCAGCAATATTGTCGGGGTTCCCACTTCTTTTCAAGCGCAAGTTTTGGCTAGGAAGTACGGAATTCCCCTCACTACCCTCGATGTCATCGTGAAGATGGATATCGCTATCGATGGGGCCGATGAGGTGGATCCCCAGAAAAACCTGATTAAGGGTGGCGGTGCTGCCCATACTCAGGAGAAAATTGTCGATAGTCTCGCCGATATTTTCGTCGTGGTAGTGGATGGCAATAAGCTGGTGGATAAGTTGGGATCGACTTTTCTTTTGCCGGTGGAAGTGTTACCCATGGCCATGACTCCGGTGATGCTGAAATTAGAGGCCCTCGGTGGTAAACCTTCCCTCCGCATGGGAGTGAAAAAAGCCGGCCCCGTGGTGACAGATCAAGGCAATTTAGTTATCGATGTTAAATTTGATAGTATCGATGATCCGGCTGATTTGGAAAGAACTATTAATAATATGCCGGGGGTTTTAGAAAATGGTTTATTTGTTGGGGTTGCTGATCTGATTCTCGTCGGTGAAATTATCGACGGTAAGCCGGTAGTCCGTGAGATTAAGTAGGCTTAATTATTCTTAAGCTAATAGTGAAACAGGCCGCAGGCCTGTTTTGTTATTATGGGTATATACAGACAAAGAAAAAAGTCAAGGACGTTTTACCAGACCCATCGTTAGGGGGAATCGAGCAATTTTGGCTCAAATAATATTTGCTTTTAGCTAATAACAAATCTCTAGCTATTGCCAGAAGTCAATACCTTCGAGAGTTAACCCTCAGAATCGGAATTACCTGAAGCTAGGCCAGAGAGGTGATGTCGAGATGATTACACGAGATATCCCGAAAAGCGACAACCCGATCACGGACTGCTTTTCCCATCTGTACTAACAAAAATAGTTCGATAGCTGAAGTGTATGTCTTTCGTTACTAATTCAATTTCATCGAAAAACTATGGGAGAATTAGAATCATTTCTATTCGAGTAAATCCCTTGACTAGAAAAGTTTTCAGCTTCGATATAATGGGAGCATCTCACCTTTGTAACCCTTAAATCAGGTTTTTATGTCAAGCTATTTTGAAAGCCTTGCTAGAAAACAGTTTTAGGGATAAGTATAATTACTCACTTGCATAAATGAGATGCTGATTTCTATTATGAGTTACCTATATGAACACAAATAACGACCGAAAACACCTAAGATTATTGTCAATATTTCATTACATTGTGGGAGGAGTAATTGCTTTTTTCTCTCTTATTTTCTTGGGTCATTTTTTTATAGGAATAAGCATGATTACCTCCCCTGAATCATTCCCGATGGAGCCGTCGGGAGAGTTACCCCCCAAAGCATTTGGATATCTATTCGCCGCTCTAGGTGCAACAACAGTACTGCTAGGAGAAGCTTTAGCGATTTCTGCGATTTTTTCGGGTCGATTTCTCAGCCGTCACAAGAAATACTGGTTTTCTTTTGTGATAGCTTGCATCCTCTGCTTGTTCACCCCGTTGGGTACCATTCTCGGGGTCTTCACAATTATCGTCCTTTCCCGCCAATCGGTTAAGGAGCTATACCGACTTTCTAACGGCAATAATTTAGCCAGCAATCAGGAAGACCAGGATTGACAGCAATGGATGACCTAAACCCCCTCAAACTGATTAGCAGAAGCCTTTTCCTCTAGTAACTGGCAGAATTGGGGACTAAGGGTTTTGTTTCTTTTTACCGAACAAGTCGCTTTATGCTAGACTGCTGAGGTGACTAGAGAGTGGAGAGATAGGGAGAAAAAACCTGATAACTGATAACTGAATAGGGCTGGAGGCTGGTGGCTATAGGCTAATAAAAAATATGTCCCTTTTTGACAGAAAATACTTGGGAAGATTGCAACCAACGGGACTCAAACGAACTGAGATGAGTGGTGGTAATTAAAGTTTGAAAACGGTCTTCGATCGCATCTAATAATTGATTTTGTCGTTCGATATCTAATTCCGCTAAAACATCATCGAGGAGTAGTAGGGGAGGTTCCCCGATAATCTGCTCTAGTAACTGTAATTCCGCTAATTTCAAAGCTAAAACTAAGGTTCTTTGTTGTCCTTGGGAACCGTAGGATTTAGCGGGGTTTTGGTTAATTAAAAAATCCACTTCATCCCGGTGGGGACCGACTACCGATGTTCCTAGCTGTTTCTCGACCAGACGACGGGTTTCAATCTTATCTAAAAAAGCCCTTTGTACCCCATTGACATCATCTTCTACCCAAGGCACATTAGGGATATATTGTAATTCTAAAAGTTCGGTCTTTCCGCTAATACTTTCGTGCCATTTTTGGGCTAAAGGAATTAATCTTTGCAGGACTCGCGCCCTTCTTCTCGTAACTCTTGAACCTGTTTCTGCTAGTTGTAAATCCCAGAGTTTTAGTTGGGATAAATCTGCATAAACTTTTCCCTCTAATTCCTGCTTACGAATCTCTTTTAATAGGGCATTTCTTTGTCGTAAAACCTGATTATATTGCTGTAAAATATGAACGTATAGGGGTTCTAATTGAATTAATAAAGTATCTAACCAATCTCGGCGAGCTTCTGGACCACCGCGCACTAAATCCAGATCGAGACTAGAAAATTGTACCGCATTAATCACGCCCAAAAAATCGAGATGACGGCGCAGGGGTTGACGGTCACGGATCACGGTGCGACGACCGGAAGAACGGAGAATTAAACTTAATTCTGATGCCCCATAAAGACGATTAACCCTAGCAAAAATTCTCGCCTCCGAGTCCGATTCTAGCACCAGATCCCGATCCTTGCTGACTCGATGGCTCTTGAGAGTGGACAAAAGTTCGATCGCTTCTAGTAAATTGGATTTTCCCTGAGCATTATTGCCCAATAATATTGTTTTTTTGGACTCGAATTTTAGCAACTGTTCGGCATAATTTCTAAAACTGTGAAGGTGCAGGTGTTCGAGATACATTGCAAGTTGGGGGTTAAGTGTTGGGGGTGGGGGAGTGGGAAGTATTCTCAGTGAACAGTAAACAGTAAACAGTAAACAGTAATCAGTGAACTGATCACTCACATCTGATAACTGATCAGTGATCAGTGATCAGTTATCACTGATCACTGATCATGGCAGCGGTTGAGGGTTAAGTGAATTTGCTATAATTCCCCTTGACAATCAATATTCTATAGTAGCTTTTACCTTGAAAATTCCTTTTTTGCCTTTAAAACAGATTGAAAGTCTGTATAAGCTGGCTTTGATTGCTATACTCACTTTTGATGCCTCTGTCTCTCTCGCAGGACAATTTCCCGATGGCAGAATATTTTTTGAGAGTTCTCCCACTCTGGTTAATTTCTCCGCTACTTTCCAATCCGTGCGTGCTTGGGGAGCAAAATACTATCTTACCATCGCTCTACCGCCGTCTCTCGGGGCGCCCTTGGGCAAAGTAACCATACAACAGCAGCCCAATATTCAAACTATTGCTTTTCTTCTCGATCAAACCTTTGCTTTTCTTGGCGATCGCAATCAGCCAGGCGAAAAATTAACCCTAAAATCCACTACTTTTGACCCCAATACTCAGACGATCACGGTCATTTTTGATCCTCCTGTCCCCCCCGGTAATACCGTTTCCATCGGTCTGAAACCAGTACAAAATCCCGATTATGGTGGTGTCTATCAGTTTGGAATTACTGCTTATCCTCCCGGTGAGAATTCCCTCGGATTATATCTAGGGGCCGGACGTTTAACAATTTACGATGCTGGCGATCGCTGGTAGTCCGTTCCACGTCTAAAAACAGTGATCACTGATCAAGGAAAACTTCCTACCTCACCCTGGAGATAACTGCCCTAACTTTCCCGTCTGAATCTTAAAAAAATTAGGTTCTTCGGTTCGTGTTATGCAATGGACGGGGTTATAAAGGATGAAACCATTATAGAGAAGGACATTGCTGCGATTTTTGTCAATATGAGAATTGCTCGGTTAGGAGTCGGTCGTCGGTCGGGAAAGTCAGAATAACAGAACGACCTCGCGCACCGTGAAGTCGAACCCTTCGCTTTTCGAAGAGCGAAAGTACAAGGGTTTTGAGTCCCTCGGATCGATTTCTCAACGTTTGTTTCTGGCACTTTTCTGCCAAAAAAAGTCCAAATACCTTTTATAGCAAAACTTCTACTGATATTCAGCCAGCCCTAACTAAAGTGTACATGGGAGAAGGAGAAAACTGTCCTATTCTTGATCATCAAAACGGTGAATATCATCATCTCCTAAATATTCGCCATTTTGCACCTCGATCATCACCAAAGGAATAGAACCGGGGTTTTCCACCCGATGACGGGTATTCATGGGAACATAGGTAGATTCTTTTTGTTTGAGGAGAGTTTCTTTTTCATCACAGATTACCCGCGCTGTACCAGAGACGACAATCCAGTGTTCACTGCGATGGTAGTGCATTTGGGTACTCATGTGATGGCCGGGTTTAATGACAATACGATTGATGCGATACCGGGGACCTTCCTCCAATACCGTCACCGTTCCCCAGGGGGGAGTCCGCGTCATTTCTATTTCTTGGGGAGAAGGGGAGGGAGCATTAGTTAAGTCATCCATGGCAGTGGTCTCCAACTTTTGGGAGTCATATAAGACAGTAATTTCGAGTAAACGTCATCGAGCGGTCGGTCAAGAAACTGGTCAAACTAATCCTATTGAAAGATTAAATAATACCGTTCGTCAACGGATTTCTCGGTTGGTTCTAAAAAAATGGAAAATCCCCTTGGGGCTGTTTGGTACTTTATCCACGACTACAATGCACAGCAAAGCAAAGGATTAAGCCTCCATCACTACTACCGAATCACCACCCTTCCGAACTTACGCTGTAGAAAATTCCTCAAGCTCCCTCTCTGCACAGCAATGCTCTAAAGTTAATAAATATCAATCTAACAAAAACTCAAAGCATTAGGATACAAACTTTACAAGCATGAGTTGTTGATAGTTTTACATGACAGGTTCGGTAGAGCCTGATAAGTAATAGGATAATAGGACAAAATTAACTTCTTGGTGAGGATAGGCACTCATGCACTTATGGAAGAAGTGGTTAGATATGTGTAATTAATTGTGTCTAGCTACTTAACTTAAAACTTAAACCTGATCACTGATAACTGGTCACTGATCACTGATCACTGATCAGCGATCTCAGTATATTGGGGTCGCTTTCTCGTTTTTGCAAAGAAATATATCAGAATCGGCAGCGGATGGGAAAATTTGTGCGAGAATCTAAAGAAATTGTTAAATCGCTCTAGGAGTAGCCAAAGATTTTGTGATTATCGATCCAAATCCACCAATTAGCACAATGGGAGGCTCTTATGGAAAAGCAGCCATCAGAAATCGAGATCGAGTTAGATACACAGCTAAAAGCGGAGGATTCCGAGCAGTTTCTGCGTAGTATATTTAATTCCGTGCAAGCGTCGATTTTTGTAGTGGACGTGCTGGAAAATAGAGATTTTCGCTATGTGGGAGCAAACCCCGTTCATGAACGCTGGACAGGACTGCGCTCATCAGATATTAAAGGCAAAACTCCCGAACAAATCCTTCCCCCCGATGATGCGCGTAGTGTGCGGCAACACTATAGTGATTGTGTACGTTACGGAACGACTATTTCCTACGAACAGTATTTACCTTTTCAAAATATACCCTACTGGTGGCTAACGACTTTAACACCCCTACGGGATAACAATGCGCGCATCTATCGTTTAGTGGGAACCAGTACCAATATCACCGAACGCAAACAGGCCGAAGAAGCTTTAAGATTACAAGCAGAACGAGAACAACTACTGGGGGTAATGCAGGAAAGAATCCGGCAATCGTTGGATCTTGATCGCATTTTGCAAAGAACCGTTAAAGAGGTGCGACAATTCCTCAACTGCGATCGAGTGTTAATTTATCGTTTATTCCCCGATCGTAGTGGCATGATTGTGGTGGAATCCCATACCCCGAGGATTAATTCTGTCTTAGGAAACAGCATCGAGGATCCCTGTTTTAATTTATCCCCAGAACGTCTGGAAAATTATCGTCGCGGGAGAATTCAAGTTATTGAAAATGTCCATAATTCGGGACTTGATCCCTGTTATCGCAGCTTACTCACCTCTTTGCAAGTACAGGCTAACCTAGTGGTGCCAATTATCTGCGATAACCAACTCTGGGGGTTACTAATTGCCCAAAATTGCCAAAAAACTCGCCCTTGGCAATCCCAAGAAATCGATCTGCTTAAACAATTAGCCATTCAAGTGGGAATTGCTATTCAACAAGCGGAACTACACCAACGGGTAAAATGCTTGAATACTGCCTTAGAATCGGAGGTTCAGCAAAGAACCGCCGAATTGCAGATGAGTTTGAAGTATGAAGCATTAATCGGACGGATTACCGAAAAAATTCGCGATAGTCTCGATGAAAATCATATTCTGCAAACCACCACCAGGGAATTAGTCCAGGTTTTACCCGTAGAACGCGCCCAAATTGAGCTTTACAATCCCAGTCGCAGCCAAGCCACTATTGTCCACGAATATACCACTCAAGAGCTTGTCTGTCAGGGAATTACCCGTCAAATTAGCGATTTTCCTGAAATCTATCAACCGCTGCTGCACAAACAAATTTTACAATTTGTTGATCGTCTTCCCCTTGGCAATCCGCAAATCTGTCGTGTTAACCGTTGCGCTTGTCCTATCTTTGACGATCAGGGTTTTTTGGGCAATCTTTGGCTAATTCGACCGGCTAATCAGATTTTTAACTCTTTAGAAACTAACTTGATTCAACATATTGCCGCCGAATGTGCGATCGCTATTCGCCAGGCACGACTTTACGAATCTTCCCAAGCACAAGTGAGGGAATTAGAAAAACTGGAAAGATTAAAAAGCGAATTCCTGAAAACCCTTTCCCATGAACTGCGAACCCCGATTACCAGCATTCGTCTAGCGGTGGAAACCCTAGAAAGTCTCCTAGAATATCAAGGGATCAAGATCGATCCACAGGATTCGATCGGTGAACTGTTGCAAATTCTTAACATTGAATCTCAACGTCAGAGTAAGTTAGTTAATGATTTGTTGACTTTAACCTATCTGGATGCGGAAAGCGAACCTCCGGCGATCGAAACAATCGACTTACTTTCTTGGCTACCCTTATTAGTGGAACCTTTTCGCACTCTCACCCGCGAGCGACAACAGCAGTTAATTGTAGATATAGATGGGGATATACCGGAGATTAATACCAGTCTGTGTGATATCGAGCGCATCATAGCGGAATTACTGACCAATGCTTCTAAATATACCCCAGAACAAGGGATAATTAGGGTAAATGTGAGGCGTGCGGACGAGCAAATATTAATTAGTGTGAGCAATTCAGGTGTAGAAATCGCTCCAGAGGAATTGTCAAGAATATTTGCTCCTTTTTATCGCATTCCTAACCAAGATCCCTGGCGCTACAGTGGCACCGGTTTAGGTTTAGCTTTAGTCCACAAACTGATTAAACCCCTGAATGCCACTATTGATGTCACCAGTGCCAATGCTGTCACCACTTTTACCCTCACCTTGCCAATCTAGTCGAGCAGAAAACTTTTTAGAAAAAAACCTTGCAATTATTTCGAGGGCGTGCTATAATGAGAAAGGGCTGAAAAACGCCGAGATAGCTCAGTTGGTAGAGCAGAGGACTGAAAATCCTCGTGTCCGCGGTTCAAATCCGCGTCTTGGCATCGGAAAAACAATAAAATTTGCCCTGTATTTACTTTCTAGTCTGCTGGGCTTTGTCAGTGCAAGGATGGGCGGTTAAAATGCGTCTTAGCTTATAAGTAATGATATGGGCTGCCTATCTTCCCTCGGATTTGGCTCTTCAGTTCACAGTAACGCACAGAAAACGGGTTTCTCGGAGAAACCCGTTTTCTAACTACTCATGCAAAACTGAAAAGTCTCCCCAACCGGCAACTACTTTTTGATTTTTGGCTTGACGTAAGCGGTCACGGATTAAGATAATCTAACAAGTATGTACGATCATGAAATCCTAGACTCTAACAACTCCTTAAATAATCCTCTCGATGGGAGCGATCCGGATCAAGCAGCGGAAATCGCCCCCGATCCCGAGGAAATGCTCTCATTGCTTACTTCTGCTCATGTCAGCGAGAGGATGATCGCAGCCCGCGCCTTTTGTGAATTGCGGGACGAAAGAGCGATCGTACCTTTACTAGAGATGTTAAACGATGTCTGTCCCCTGGTGCGTGTCAGTGTCGCCTACGCTTTGGGCCGAAATCCCAGTCTTAACTCTGTGGAACCCTTAATCGATTTACTGGCCAGAGATTGGAATGGTTACGTCAGAAAAGGAGTAGTTTGGGCCCTGGGTAACTGTGGCGATCACAGAGCGATCGAGCCTTTGGTTCATGCTCTTAAAACTGATATTTCGGCGGTGCGATTATGGGCTGCCAGTAGTTTGGCCCAGATTGCCAAGGTCAATTATGAAGATATCATCACCGTGTTGCCGCCTTTAATTGAAGGATTGCGCCGAGATTTAATCGCAGCCGTCCGGAGTAATTGCGCTTGGTCGATCGGTCAATTATGCCGAGAATTGCCCTTCAATGTGATTTATGCCACGGCGATCGATGCTTTGATCGAGGCCTTGGTGGAAGATGAGGATTTAGGTGTCAAGGAAGATGCGAGAGGTGCTTTATTAAAAGTGGGCGACCCGAGAGGATTACAATTGATCGAGGAATTAGAGCTTGAAGGAATTATCTAAACCGCTAATTTTGGGCGTTACGGGGGCATCAGGGCTGATTTATGCTGTCCGTACTCTCAAATATCTACTTTTAGCCGACTACACGATCGATCTAGTGGCTTCCAAATCAGCTTACACTGTCTGGCAAGCGGAAGATCAGACGCGGATGCCTCCAGAACCGGAACTGCAAGAACAATTTTGGCGCAGCCAATGCGGGGTGATGGAAGGGGGAAAATTACGCTGTCATCGTTGGGGCGATGTGGGGGCAACGATCGCCAGTGGTTCCTATCGCACCCTTGGTATGGTAATTATTCCCTGTAGCATGAGTACAGTGGCTAAATTAGCGGGGGGGTTAAGTTCCGATTTGCTAGAAAGAGCGGCCGATGTGCAGATTAAGGAGGGCAGAAAATTGGTTTTAGTGCCGCGAGAAACCCCTTTTAGTTTAATTCATCTGCGTAATTTAACCACTTTAGCCGAGGCGGGCGTTAGAATCGTGCCAGCAATACCGGCATGGTATCACCATCCCCAATCGATCGAGGATTTGGTCGATTTTGTCATCGCTCGTACTCTCGATCAGTTAGATATCGATTGTGTGGCCATTAATCGCTGGCAAGGACATTAACAGTTATCAGGTGTAAGTTATCAGTGATAACTGATCACTGATCAGTTATCAGTTATCAGGTGTAAGTTATCAGTTATCAGATGTAAGTTATCAGATGTAAGTTTTAAGTTAATTAGTTAGTTAGTTATCTTTATCTTTATACCTGTTTACTGTTTACTGATCACTGATCACTGAATCAAGGGAGGTAAAAATGGGCTGGATTATGGTCTTATTTGCGATCGCTGTAGGCGGATTACTGATCTGGCAGAATCTGGGGGTGATCACTTTGGTCTTTTTTGGCGGTATTATGACGGTAAAACTGCCCCTAGCGGTCTGGGTGTTACTTTTCACCCTAGCGGGAATTATCAGTGGTTTAACCCTGCAATTTCTCTATAGTTTTGGTCGTCCTTTGGCTGCCCCAAAAGCCTCCCCTCCTATAGCCAATAATCCTCAAGTCCCACCCCCATCTCCCCGACCTACCTATATTCAAGATCGCGCCGCTTCTCCACCGGGTAACGATTGGGAAAGAGATAGCGGTGATGATTGGAATTTTGATGCACCCCCCGAAAAACCGACTACCATTCAGGATCGGGAAGAATTCCCGCCTAGTCTTGCTGATGAGGAAAGAGCGAATTTTGTCAAGCCCCCACAGGACAGTTCTCAAACTGGCTCAGTTTATTCCTATAGTTACCGCACGGCCAAACAGACTCGCGGGGAAAAGGCCGATCAAGTTTACGATGTCAATTATCGGATTATTACGCCCCCTGCTCAGGATGAAAACGAAGAGCGGGAGGTAAACAAAGGGGATGAGGAAGATTGGATATAAACTTTGACAGAGTAGAGGTTTCTACCTGAATCCCTCAGAGAAGACAAACTGTTCTGGCCTTGCCTCCTGT
Source organism: Microcystis aeruginosa Ma_QC_C_20070703_M131 (assembly GCA_007095475.1). GTDB lineage: Bacteria > Cyanobacteriota > Cyanobacteriia > Cyanobacteriales > Microcystaceae > Microcystis > Microcystis aeruginosa_I. The sequence goes on from SFCA01000077.1 coordinate 26,841, forward strand.
CTTACAATGGGGAAATCTAGGTTGTGTAGATAGAGCGCCATGAAACACACATTATCCGTATTAGTTGAAGATGAAGCGGGAGTCTTAACCCGTATTGCTGGATTATTCGCCCGTCGCGGCTTTAATATTGAAAGTCTGGCCGTGGGTCCTGCTGAACAGATGGGAGTTTCTCGGATTACGATGGTAGTACCCGGGGACGAGGACAGCATCGAACAGTTAACCAAACAACTGTACAAATTAATTAACGTCCTCAAGGTGCAGGATATCACCCAAACCCCTTGTGTGGAAAGGGAATTAATGCTGATTAAAGTTAATGCTACCGCCGAGCGCCGAGCAGAAGTGATCGAATTAGCGCAGGTATTCCGGGCCCGGATTGTGGATATTTCTGAGGAAACCCTGACCATCGAAGTGGTAGGGGATCCGGGTAAAATGGTGGCGATTATGCAAATGCTGAATAAATTTGGCGTTCGCGAGGTGGCCCGTACCGGTAAAATTGCTCTGATTCGCGAGTCGGGAGTCAATACGGAATACCTGAAAGCTTTAGAGGCTAAAATGGCAATTTAGGCATATTGGGGATGAATTGGGGGGATGGGGTGTTAGGGTTTTAGTTGCAATTCCCCACTTCCCCACTTGCCTCCAGAAGCTGATAACTGATAAAAACTATGTCTAACCAGTCGCCGAAAACCCAAATTAGTCAACTTGTCACCGTTGCCGTGCAGAAATTGCAAGGAAAGGTGAATTTTCAGGCGGTAAATCTCAAAAAAGGGGCGAGAGTTCCCGAATTACGCCTTAAAAACGAAAATGGCAGCGGGGAAAGCAAATATCCCCTTATCGGCGATCGCTATTTGTTGGGTCGTAGTTCCAGTTCCTGTGATATTACTATCCGTAATACCGTGGTCAGTCAGATTCATTGTTCCCTGCAGCGTGACCCGAAAAATCCCCATAATTTCCTGCTCACAGATGAAAACTCCACCAACGGGGTTTATATGGGTAAACGTCGTCTCAAAAGCGTTTCCCTGCGTCATGGTGATACTTTTACCCTGGCCCCTCCAGACTTAGCCAATTGTGTCACCATCTCCTACTACTGTCCCCCTCCCCTGTGGGCGCGACTTTTGCGCTATGGTTTCTATGGTGCGGGTGGTATTTTCGGTTTATTAGTTCTAGGGATTATCTGGGAAAGTCGCAAAGTTAATGTTTATCCACTCCCTTCCGGGGTGAGCGGTCCGGTGGTGGTTTACCCTAGGGATGGTCAAACTCCCCTCAATCCCATTCGACAGGAAACTCACCAAGAATTAGATAATCTGGGCGATTTTTCTCCCTATCTGCCCAAGGCGGTTGTCGCTTCCGAAGATAGTCGTTTTTACTGGCATTTTGGCGTTGATCCTTTGGGGATTGTCCGGGCTGTTATGATTAATTGGCAAGGTCAAGGCATTCGTCAAGGGGCCAGCACCCTAACTCAACAGTTAGCGCGTAGTTTATTCCCCGAAGTCGGTCGCCAAAATACTGCCGATCGCAAACTCCGGGAGGCTGTGGTCGCTTTACAATTAGAAGCGGTCTATAGTAAGGATACAATTCTCAAAACCTATCTCAATCGAGTTTATCTCGGTCTGGCCGGTTACGGTTTTGAAGATGCGGCCCGCTTTTATTTCGATAAATCCGCTAGAGATTTAGATATCTCCGAGGCTGCTACTCTTGTGGCTATGTTACCCGCCCCGAATCGATTTAATCCCATTCAAGATTACGACACTTCCGTACAATTACGCAATCGTGTCATCGATCGCATGGCCCAATTAGGCATGATTTCCCCGGAAGCGGCCGCCAGCGCCCGCAGATCCCGCATTGAAATCAGTCCCCAAGCCAAAAAATCCCTATCTAGTACGATTGCACCATATTTTTATAGTTACGTTTTCGAGGAATTACAGGACCTTTTGGGGGAGGAAGTGGCCAAAGAGGGCAATTTTATCGTTGAAACCAGTTTAGACCGCCGGCTGCAAGCGATCGCAGAAAAAAGCTTAAAAAATAATGTCTTAAACCAAGGACCCCGCTATCGATACTCCCAAGGAGCTTTAGTTACCCTAAACAGTCAAACTGGGGAAATTCTCGCTTTAGTCGGGGGAGTTGATTATCAAAAAAGCCAATTTAACCGCGCTATCCAAGCTAAACGTCAACCCGGTTCTACTTTTAAGGTATTTGCTTATGCTGCCGCCCTGGAACAGGGAATATCGCCCTATAAAACCTATAGCTGCGCGGGACTTTCTTGGCAAGGACAGGCCTATTCTCCCTGTGAACGCAGTAGCGGGGGGGTCAATATGTTTCAAGGTTTAGCGCGATCGGAAAATAGTGTCGCCCTTCGCATTGCTCGTGAGGCAGGATTAAGTAATGTGGTCAATGTGGCGGAACGTTTGGGGGTCAAATCACCTTTAAATCCCGTACCGGGGCTAATTTTAGGGCAAAGCGAGGTAAATGTCTTGGAAATGACCGGCGCTTATGGGGTTTTTGACCATGGCGGGCGCTGGAATCGTCCCCACGCCATTAAACGCATTCTCGACGCTTCCGACTGTAAAAATGTGGAGGATTTGAGTACCTGTCGGGTTATTTATGACTATGGCGAGGATAACGATAGAAATCAGCAGGTAATCTCCCCAAAAACCGCCGAGACGATGAATAGCTTATTGCGGGGGGTGATAACTAATGGTACAGGAGGCGCTGCCAGTATTGGCATGGGAGAAGCGGGTAAAACGGGAACTACGGATAATTATGTGGACCTCTGGTTTATCGGTTATCTTCCCCGTCGCGACTGGGTGACAGGCATTTGGTTAGGGAATGATAATAATTCTCCCACTGCGGGCAGTAGTCAACAGGCAGCCCGGTTATGGGGCGATTATCACCGTCAGTTAATCACGACACAAAACTAATTCCAATACTACTACCTAGGGTTTGCGGCAAAAAGCTTTTCGGTGGGGGCAGGGTGTGGGGTGTGGGGTGTGGGGTGTGGGGTTTTATCGATTTTCAGGTGGTCAACTACCTAATTTTCAGGGAAAAAGTCCAGGAATTTTCCCCCCGATCCCCGCAATGGCTGGCACTTTTTGAGGGGAAAAAAGTCCAAAAGTCTTATCCAACAAGGTTTTTAGATTTATTCAGCAGACCCTAGCTACTGTTCCCGTTGCCTATTCCAGAGTTCCCTAAAACCAGAGACTTTGTACCTCACTATTAAGATAACTGCTTTAAAGTAATAAGGGTGTCTTAGCTAAGGCTAACACACCCAGTATCTGTCTATTCAAACAAGTAAGTTAAATGAAGGTGAAGTTACTAGAAACTAATGTACCACTAATGGAGTTAATTGACGTAATGATAGTGCTACCAGATGACCAATTACCGTCAGCGTCATACAAGAACTGCCTTGAACCGCTAACGGGGGTGGCTAAGGCAAAACGAATGTTAGATTTAGTTGCCCCTAAGGCCGTGATATTAGCTAAAGTATCGACGACGATGCTGTTAGCAGCATTGGTAGCGGCTGCCGCAGTACTAACAACTGCCGCACCTGGTGCTGGAGCGCCTGTGTAGGCACTAGAAGTAATTGCAAAGACATCGCTCCCCAAGCCGGCAGTAAAACCACCGGTAATTGAGTCAAGGCCTTCATTGGTAAATACAAATCTATCAGCACCAATACCGCCGGTTAGGGTATCGTTTCCTAAGCCGCCGATTAGTCTATCGTTGGCGCTGTCACCATCTAGGCTATCGTTGCCGTCGCCACCAAGTAGCGTATCGTTGCCGCCGCCACCAAGTAGGGTATCGTTCCAGTCGCCACCATCTAGGCTATCGTTTCCCGCGTCACCAGATAGGGAGTCGCTTCCTAGGCCGCCGATTAGGGTATCGTCATCGTCGCCGCCGGTTAGGCTATCGTTTCCATCGCCACCATCTAGGCTATCGTTTCCCCCTCCACCACTTAGGCTATCCGCTAGATTACCACCGGTTAGAGTATCGTCGATCTCACTACCTGTGATGAAATAGGAATCGGTGGCGAGGAGTTTCCAGATACCATTTTGTTGCGTACCCGACGCTTTCGTGTTAACAATACCGCCGCTTAGTTGATAAGTGCCGGCAGACCCACCTCTAACAAAGGTAAGGCTATCTGCTGGCAGGGAAAATAACTGAGAAAAGGCTCCACCGTACTGGGAAAGGGTTGCGCTATCAGCAGGGCCGAAGTTGGTTATTCTCCACGCTGTAGTAAGGCCGTCGGTTAAAAGGCCCTGGGAAGTGAGATTATCGGCGGCAATGGTAATGCCTGGTCCTGATATAGAAATGGGGCTATCAGTATAGATGTCCAGCCAATCACGAACAAAACTATCCACAGCACCACTGAAATTAACAGGAGAGGTGAAGTTAGCGAATGATATAGTTACAGTTGTAGTTACAGTTGGCATGATTTTTCCTTTGAGTGATATGTTTGAATTTGAGGAGTTTGGCACTCCTCCCCCATGATTATCATATACCAAGAAAAAAAAATGCAACCTTTTTCTCTTGGTTTGTTTCCTGAATTGTTGCTAATGGTTAAATTTTTATCAATTTTGGGTTAATTTGGGGCTGGGTGTGACATAAATCACCCCAGAAATTAAAGTTAATGTTACCGATAGCCAAAAAGCCACCTGAGCAATTAAGTTATATTCAGAAGCCAAGGGAGCAATTAAGAGAGCGATAGCGACAATTTGGCTGACTGTTTTGCTTTTTCCCCACCAATTAGCCCCTTTTATGTCGCTATTTCCCGTTAAATTCGGATTAATGCGCCAACCAGCGATCGCTAATTCGCGAGCGAGAATCAAAAATACTCCCCAAGCAGCAATTAAATCCATTTCAATCAGAGCTAAGAGGGGAGCGAGAACCAGTAATTTATCGACCAAAGGATCGAGAAATTTGCCTAATTCGGTGATTTGATTCAATTTTCGCGCTAGATAACCATCGAGCCAATCGGTGCTGGCAGCAATCAGAAAGATAATTAAACTTAACCAGCGATCGATTTCTGTGCCTTGGTGCAACCAGTATAAAATTAATGGCAGTCCCAAGAGTCGCGATAGGGTAATCGAGTTGGGTAGGTTCATTTTTCAGTGATCAGTAATCAGTAATCAGTAATCAGTAATCAGTAATCAGTAATCAGGCTCTCTTAGGTTTGGTGGGTAAAATGTATTCTAAGATACATTCCTCCTAGCGAGTGAGTGGAAGGAACCACAAAGACACAGAGGACACAAAGATCGATCACTACTATATAAGTTCAACTGACCACACAAAGAATAAGAGAGCCGTAATCAGTAATCAGTAATCAGTAAAAAGGCAGCTCCGAGCTTGTCGCTTAATACTATTCACTTAAAACTTAAAACTTAAAACTGATAACTGATAACTGATTTTAGCTGGCTAATTTGAGATCGAAATTACTTTGTTTATTGCCTAATTGTCTGAGCCAACGATAATTATAAGTTAAAGCACCTCGCAGGGTGGGATAAACGGCATAATTAACGCCAAATTCTTGGCAAACTTCCGCTAAGATTGGGGCAATTTTAGGGTAGTGAATATGGCAAATTTGCGGGAAAAGATGGTGAACAACTTGATAATTTAATCCCCCTAAATACCAATTTAAAAAAGCATTTTTAGGAGCAAAATCTACGGTAGTTCGCACTTGAAAGATTGCCCATTCGTCTTCGATTTGGTTAGCTGCCGAGGGTTGAATAAATTCGGCGGGTTCCAAAACGTGAGCTAACATAAATACATGACAGGCAAGCACTCCATAGGTCATAAAAGTAATGAGAAAACCGATCGCTATTTCTAGAAGACTATAACCAACTAAGAGAGGAATGCCAATAAACCAAAAGAGATAAACAACTTTTCCGCTCAATAAAACGAATAGATCGATCGGTTTAGGATTGGGAATTTTAATCTCGCCAAAACGATGATGAAAGAGGATGGAGCGCACATCGGAGAATGACCAATAGATAGGAATTATACCGTAGAGAATCGGGATAAATAAATGTTGATAACGATGATACCATTTATGCTCGGCATGGGGAGTCATTCGCACCACACCATCGCCGTGAATTTCCAGATCGTACCCTAAAACATTGGTGTAGGTATGATGGAGATAGTTATGACGAAAACGCCAGAGATAACTGGAAGCGCCGATGATATAATCGTAGCTCATGCCAATGAGAGAATTAACCCATTTCTTACTAGAATAGCCACCATGGTTGGCATCATGACCAATGCTAAAACCAATCCCTGCTAATCCTCCTCCTAAAACCAGACAACCGATAATTTTTAGCCACCAGATATCTGGACCAAAAAGCACAAATAGCCAAGCGGCAATTACCCAGGTTAAAATCGTGATCGTCTTCAGATACATGGCCAAATTATCTCTGGTGGGGATGCCGTTTTCGGTAAAATAAGCATCAACCCGTTTATTTAATTCCTTTCTAAAACCCTGATTTTCGGTAAAGGTTACTCGCATTCCTATTTTTGTCCTAGAAGTTGGTATAACGGCAATTTGTGGTAGCTCAGAGTGAATTTATGAGTCTTTTGCTGGTTTGCTAAGGCCGTCTCACTATAACTGATAGTTTCTCATCAGTCCCTCATCTATTGTCAGAGAAAGAGGTGCGCTTGGCAAGGGAATCGCTCAATTTGTTTGCTACTCTTGCAGAAAATCCTCGGTTTTTACCTAATCAGATATCAGATACCTGTAGCCGGTGATAGAGATGAGCGTTAGGTACTTTTATACTACTATTAAAGCCATTGAAGGCGATCGAGTTTTCTGGTGCGAAGTGCCACAATTAAGAAGATCAATCGATGCGATCGCCCGAAGCGTGGCCGATGATGAAGCGGTGTATTTTTATCTGTGGCAATGCTTACAGAATGATCCTAATAACCAATTAGTCAAGTCCCATTGGATGGTTTTCTTACAATATCGCTCCTGTATGGTAACTCAAAGGGTCTATAAAAATGTTGGCCATCGGATCGATGCTGATTATGAAACCCTCTTCTACTATTTGCTGAATTTGCTTGCCACGGCAATCACCAACAATCCTCGCAATTTTTACGGTAACTTTCAGGATAACAAGACCAAACCGGGATTTTTTCGCTTAATCTTAGAAAAATGGACAGATAAAAAATTAAGAAATACTCTCTATAATTTCCTGCGAGGAGAGTATAAAACTATTGGCAGGACTAATCTCGGTATAGTCAGTCTTTTTAGTGCGAATAAAATTCAAAAAGTTTTACGAGCATCGGGTATCTTTAACGAGAATCATCTGCTAATATTTAACTGTTTTCGAGAGGTAAAAAAAGCTTCTCTTAGATCATTGGATAAGTGGCAAGAGGAGGATTGGCAACAAGTAATTGATCGCCTACAGCAGTTACAACCGCAAGTTATTCTCACCGTTGAGGAAGTGCAAGCAAAACTCAATCAAATAGGGGAGATAATGCGTAATCACATCGATCCTCCTTACTCTAGATTTGAGCCTAATAATTATGACCATGATAGCAATTACTTTTGGGGAAATCTACCCACAAGTCAAGACTTACTGCAACAACAAGAAATCCAGGAAGATATTAAGAAGTTACTGATCACTCTTGAGGAGGAAGTTAAACAGATTGTATATTGTTACTATCATCAAAAGATGACGCAAGCACAGATCGCTAATCGATTGGGAGTTCACTCATCTACTATTAGTCGAGAAATAACCCAATTATGTAAAAAAATTTATCAGCTACTCTGTGCAAGGGAAGGCAAAGATTGTCCTAAGTTGTTAAATGAGATTAAATTACAATCTCGGCAAAAACAAGAGATCGATGCTTATCTAGAATATTTTTGTCAGTCCTACTTAACTCAAATCTAATCTGTTAGGAGATACCATGAAAGTCCACCTCGATATTTTGCAACAAATTAACCCGAAATCCCTTTGGCTAACTTTTTCAGAAACAGAGATTAAACAAGCTCGATCGATTCTCGGTCAATACTCTAATCAAACCGCCAAAAATCAGGCTTTGATTAATTATTTAGTGCAAATATGCTTAAGCAATTGGCTGAAAGATAATCTTGATTGTTCCCTTCAAATAATACCTGAAAACCATCAGTATCTTTGGGAGTTTATTAACGGTTTTACTTGGCAAATTCAAGATAAAAAAGTTACTGCTATTCCCAGTCAAGCGATTGACATTGAGGGATTGACAATAGAGCGAGAATGGGTTGATATTCCCGATTTAGCGGCGGATTTTTATCTAGGGGTGCAGGTAGATTTAGCAGAAAAATTCCTCAATATCTGGGGTTTTATATCTAGAAAAGATGTTAAAAATCTCGCAGAATACGATCCAATTTACCATCAATATTATTTGGACAGTGAGCAAATTATTGATGATTTAGATATTCTTTGGCAGAGTTGTTTAGAGGGAGAAAGTGAAAAAGGAAAACTGGAATCTCTAGCAAATTTATCGCCAGCAACAGCAGAAAATTTAATTAAAAAGTTAGGTCAAGTTTCACCCTATTCTCCGAGATTAGATATTAGTTTTCAGCAATGGTTAGCTTTGTTGAATAATCAGCAATGGCGAGAAAAAATTTATCAGCAGCGTTTAGAGGTAATCCCCACTAAACTTAGTCAATGGTTGCAGGGAATGATTACGGAGAAATGGCAGGAAATCCTCAACACTCTCGACAGTTATCGTCCAATTAATCCAGGTTTTTTGTTGGCTGCTGAAAAAGTCAGCAGCCGAGAATCTCCAGCAGATATTCAGCGAGAAATTAGACAACTGTATGCTAGTCAAAAAGAGGTGGAATTTTCGGAACATTTAACCCCACAGGAAGCTTTAGCAAAACTGCAACATCAAACCCAAGATGAAACTATTCGCTGGCAAGCGGCCGAATATCTCTGGAATATCGATCCTCATTATCCCAATGCTGCTATCCGTAAAATGCTCGATGTGGGTAGTCAATTAATGGGTTATAAAATCGCTTTAATGGTGGGAGTTTTATCGACCAGTGACCAGAGAATTGCTGTCTTAATTCGTGCCTATGCCATGGACAATTTTGCCAAGCTACCCCCCGGTTTATCTTTGCAAATTAGCGATGAAATAGGCCAATTAATCCCCGGTTTAGAAGCAAGAGCAAGGGAGAAACCCTTAGATAGCTATCTACAGCTTTATTTTCTAGCTGATGCCGACGATCGCTTTAATGTTAACCTAAGTTTAGGGGACAGTAGCATTACCGAACAGTTTAGTATTTAATAGAGATAGCAGAAAATGTCAAGGGTAAAGACATGAGCAGAGTTGTGATTCTGAAAATTGGTGATGGCAGTTTTGAGACGGGATTTTCCGTCACTCTAGAAATTCGTGACAATCATCTCTTGATAGCACCTTTTGCGGAGGGTAGATTAGTCCCTAACCTTGACATTGCTGACGCTTTGCAAAATTATCGTCGAGCTTATTATCATTGGGTAAAAAGTCAACCCAGTTTAGGAATTACCGTTCCTCATAGTATGATCACCCATGCAGCGGTAGGTGATCCTAGAGACAACCTCAGAAAAGCCACTCAAACTTTAAAAGATAGCTTAAATGAATGGCTAAATTCCAGTTATCTGAGTTCGATACAAAATCGTATCTTGTTCCATATAGGTACTAAGTCAGAAGTAAGATTTTTTATCCAAACTACCCACTTTGATTTACAACAAATTCCCTGGGAGTGTTGGAATTTTTTACGGGATTGGTGGAATGATGTGGAAATTGCTCTTACTATCCAGAGAAATCCTCCGATAATTAACCTTACTCCTCCGATTCATGTTTTAGTAATTTTGGGTAATATTGACATCGAAAACGAGCATAATTACCTGGGTTTATCCAGTTTGCAAACGGTACTAGGAAACCCAGATAAGGTTTATATACAAATATTAAGTCCCAGTTCAGAAGTTCCTCTTTCAACGATAAATATTCAGAATGAGTTGATCAAAAATCCATGGGATATTGTAGTTTATTTAGGTCATAGTCAAACCAGTAGCGACGGACATGATGGAGTTTTTATCATTGATAATGATACGGCTTTATCTCCCGAACATAATTTAAGAAATTCCCTGAAAATAGCTGTTAAAAAAGGCTTAAAACTTGTTATCTGTAACTCCTGCGATGGGTTAGGTATCGGTCGTCAGTTGGCTAATATCGGAGTACCGCATATTATTGTTATGAAAGAACCCATCGCTGTGCGGGTTGCTTTGAGATTTCTAGAAGTTTTTCTTCCCAATTTTCTTGAATATAAATCCCTACAAGAATCCTTAACAATCGCTCGACAAGAATTAAGATTACACGAATTTGAGGTGGATGCTGCTAGTTCTTCTTTGCTGCCTCGTTTGATAGAAAATCCTGAAGAACCACCGTTAATTTTACCTTTACCCCCTGAAAATACGGAGGAAAATCACCAAAATAATCATGAGCAAAGTCGGCCTTTACGTCTATCGAGTCGCTGGAAACAAGCTCTGTTATTTATTTTAAGTATTCTGGTAACTTTATCAGTTTTATATTGGGGAGGAGTATTTTCCGATGATGCTAGTAAAGACCCAGAAATTAGCTTAGGTGAAGAAATATTATTAAAGACAAACCGACAAGATAACATTATTGAACGGGGAAGACAAGCTTTTAAAAACAAAGAATATAAACAAGCAATTCAGCTTTTTAAAAAATCCCTCGATCGCTTGCCCAATAATCCAGAGATTCGCATCTATTATAATAACGCTCGTGCGGCCTATCAAGACAGAAATCCCTTAAAAATTGCCACCAGTGTTCCGCTTGGTAATAATCCAGAAATAGCTCAAGAAATTTTACGAGGTATTGCTTTATTGCAACAGGAGTTAAACGATGAACAGGCCAAAAACCCCGATTTTCACTTTCTACAGGTAGTGGTCGCTAATGATAATAATAGTGGCGTAGATGCCAAAGATCGAGCCGAAAAATTTGTTAAAGATCCGTCAATTATAGCAGTGGTTGGTCATAATGCTTCTGCTGCTAGTGAAGCGGCCAAAGATATCTATGTACAAGGGAAAATTGTTGCCCTATCTCCCACCAGCTTTTCCCCGAAAATCTCTGGCAATGGCTATATATATAAAATGGTTCCTGAGATGGAAACTTTTGCCACAACCTTAAGTGAATATATCCGCGAACAAACTGAGAAGCTAATTATCCAAAACCCCACTAATTTAATTTGTTATGATAATCGCTCTGGGGATAATACTAACTTCGCTCAAAAATATAGAAATATTCTTCTCGGTCAGCAGTTTCAAAAATTCGTTAAAGATGAAGATTTTGACTGCAATATCGAACCAAAAATTAATTTAGATGAACAGGAAATTTATCAAAAAATTGCTCAATATCAAGTAAATATCCTGATGATTGCTCCCTATATTAACGATCTGAAAAGAGCCGCTAATATCTTTAAGCAACGTCCCGCAGAAAAGTTAAACTTAGTAACTTTAGGTTCCCCCACTTTTCAAAGTTATCTCACCCTTGCAGAAGGTAAACAGGGGGTAGAAAATTTAGTTATCACCGTGCCTTGGTATGATCTCACACGAGATAATTATATCCACAGTTTTTGGCAAAATAAGATCAATGTTTGGCGCACTCCCATGGCCTACGATGCGACTAAAGTTATCCTCACCGCTTTGCGACAGTTATACCAACAAGGACAAAAATTCGATCGAGAATCATTAAATCAAGTTTTAAGAAACGATTTTTCTATCGAAGGAATGACTGGCACTGTTAGATTCGATGAGAATGGTGTCCGCAACATGAATAATAATCCTGATGATCGCCGCAACTTGATTCTACAGGTCAAAAATGGTCAATTTGTCCCCCTCGCTCCCATTTAATCTGCCGGTCCAGTCTAAACCTTCCTATCCTTGTCAAGACTTTTTACAAAAATTAACCTTACCCACTGCATCAAAGTTAGCCATCACTCCTAATTAACAGGTAACACCTCTAGGAGACAAACGGCATGAAATTGTTCAAAAAATTAACCCCAAAGGCCTTGATTTTTTGGCTGATCGGTGATAAGGCAGGAAATTCTCTCGTTGCGATCTGGAATTGGTTGTGGGGTATTCCCATCGAATCCGGCGGCAAAATTGCCGTAGAATCGGCCAAAGAATCCCTAGAATCGATGCAAAAATCCCTAGCGGAATTGACAGAATCGGTGGCGCAAGTAGTAGCAGCCCAGCAATCGGCCCAAGCACAATACGAGGCGAAAAAACAGGAACACACAAACTACTTGCAACAGGCTGTCACCGCTCAAAAAAAAGGTCTTCAAGAAGCAGCAAGACTAGCTATGGTTAAGGTTCTCTCCCTAGAAAAAATTCTACCCGCTATGAAAGATCGGGTCGATAATGCCGAAAAAGTGGTCATTGCTGCTAAGGAAAAACTTCGCAAAGAGCAGGAAAAAATCGAGCATTATAAATTAGAAATGAGCAACTTAAAAGCGATTAGTTCCATGAATGAGGCTTTAGGCAAAATAAACGAATTTGATAGTAGTCTCAACCTCAATAACTCCCGCGATCGCTTTGAGGATGCTAATGAAGCGATTAAAGACCGTTATCGAAAAGAAAACGCCTATAGTGAATTAAGCGAGAACTATAGCGAGAAATTAGCTCAAGAAATCGATTTCTTAAGCCTTGATGACGAAATTAACCGCCGTTTAGCCGAATTCAATCAGCAAAGTTAAGGAGTAAAGCAATGACAAAGACTGGCAAAAAAGCGGGTTTACCGCCAATTTCCTATGTTTTACTGGGGTTGATCGGTTGGTTTCTTTTTCCCCAAATCTCGGCAATATTTGCCCCAAAAGCCGATAATAATCCCCGCATCAGTTACGGCAATCATCTCCTGATCAAAACTAATTCTAACACCACCAAAGAATCAGCGATCGCTGCCATTGCTCAAGGTAATCACCAAGAAGCAGAGCAACTCCTGCAAAAATCCCTCGCTCAACGTCCCAACGATCCCGAAAGCGTAATTTATCTCAGCAACCTGCAAACTGGCTCAAATCCCTTTAAAATCGCCGTTGTTGTGCCGGCGACAACTAATCCCAACGTCGCTCAGGAAATATTGCGAGGAGTCGCCAGCGCACAAACCCAGATCAATCAACAGGGAGGGATCAACGGCAGAAAACTGATGGTTATCGTGGTTAATGACGATAATCAGCCGCAGATATCGAAAGAGGTAGCCGGTGAATTAGTCAAAAATCCCGATATTATCGCTGTTATCGGTCATAATGCCTCCGATGCCAGTTTAGCCGCCGCTCCTATCTACGAAAAAGGCGGTTTGGTGATGATTTCTCCCACCTCCCTGGCTAATAATCTCTCCGGTGCGGGAAATTATATCTTTCGTCTGGTGACTTCTAACGGCAAAATTACGGAAAAATTAGCAAATTACATAGTAAATACTGCTAAAGTCCAGAAAATTGCTTTTTGCTACGATTCTCAAGCTCCCGATAATGTTTCCTTTAAAGATGAGTTGATGGCTAATGTGGCGAAAAAAGGCGGTCAAATTGTGCCGATTGTCTGTGATCTGAGTGTCCCCAATTTTAAGGCCGATCAAGCCCTTAATCAGGCGATTTCTGGGGGTGCTAAGGGCCTATTTGTCGTCGCTCATGTTGATCGTCTCGATCCCGTTTTTGAGGTTATTCGCTTCAATCGTCAGCGTTTGCCTCTGTTTAGTAGTCCCACCCTCTACAATATTCGCACCCTCGAAGATGGCGGCAAAAACGCCCAAGGTTTAACCCTTGCCGCACCCTGGCACCCCTCGGTTAACCAGACTTTTGCCAATCTTATGCAGGAACAGTGGCGCGGTCCAGTTAGTTGGCGCACAGCCACCAGTTTTGACGCTACACGGGTGATTATTGCCGGTTTAAGGGAAAATCCTCAACGTCAGGGCCTACAATCCCAGCTGCGCTCCGGCAATTTTCATCAAACAGGGGCCACCGGAAAAATTAGCTTTGATCCCAATACTGGCGATCGCATTGGTCAACCGGTGTTAATTCAAGTGCGATCAACTCCCTCCGGTGAGCAGTTTGTCCCTTTACCTTGAAAAGTCCCCAGTCCACCAAAGTCGGGAGAGCTGCCAACTCTCCCCCCCAAAAAATGAGCAAAAATTACAATTATTTCAATGTTCAACCCCGAGCAAGAAATGAATGGCTAATATGTTAAAATATGCCTAAGTAGGTAGGTTTTAAAAATTGTCAGATGCCCCCTTAATAAGGGGTCATCTGCACCCCCCTTATTCAGGGGGTCAGGGGGGATCAATCAAAGGCAAAATCTATCTTCAATTAAATTATAACTACTTACTTATGGATATCGTTATTATCGAAGATGAAATTGAAATCGCCCATTTGATTCAGCAAACTTTAGAGCGGGAGTCCTTTACTTGTCATCTGGCTTATAATGGTAGGGTAGGACTAGAACTATTTTATCAAAAGCAACCAGACTTAGTTATTTTAGATTTAATGTTACCCGAATTAGACGGATTAGAATTGTGTGCTAGAATCCGCCAAAAACCGGGGACAAAAGACCCCTATATTTTAATGTTAACCGCTAGGGGAGAAGAAATCGATCGCATTATCGGCCTATCTACGGGAGCCGACGATTATATGGTCAAACCCTTTAGTCCCCGGGAATTAACCGCTCGCGTAAGGGCATTATTAAGACGTAGTTTAAGACACGATAGTCAACCCCAACAACTCCATCGCAGCCGTCATTTTATTATCGACTTAGATCAACATTCCGCTGTTCGTAAATTGGAGGGAATGCCGGAGGAACCCCTCGATTTAACCACCTTAGAATTTAATTTATTAGCTACCTTTGTCAGTTATCCCAATCGCGTCTGGAGTCGCACCCAATTAATCGATAATCTCTGGGGAAATGATTTTTTTGGCGATGAAAGGGTAGTAGATACCCATATCCGACGCTTACGCAAAAAAGTAGAACCCGATCCTGCTAATCCGATCTTTATCAAAACTGTAGTCGGTGTCGGTTATAAATTTGAGGATGAAATTATTTAAGGACTATTGATCAGTTATCAGTTATCAGTTATCAGTTATCAGTTATCAGGTGCGAGTTTTCAGGTGTGAGTTTTCAGTGAATAGTATTAAGGGACAAGCTCGCAGCTGCCTTTTTACTGTTTACTGCTCACTGTTTACTGCTCACTGTTTACTGTTTACTGCTCACTGTTTACTGTTTACTGCTCACTGTTTACTGACCAACACCCCAACCCTAATAAAAAATTCTCCCTAAAGGCATTTAAGCAGTCTTTAACCCTTATGTGCTAAAATTTTTGAAGATTTTGCCATTCATTTAGGTTCAATCAGGGATCACAGCCTTTTCAGGGAAATTTTATGACAAGTAACTACGGCGCGGAACAGATACAAGTTCTCGAAGGGTTAGAACCAGTCAGGAAGCGGCCGGGGATGTATATCGGTACGACTGGGCCGCGGGGACTACATCATTTAGTCTATGAAGTGGTGGACAACTCGATCGATGAGGCCCTAGCGGGTTACTGTACTCATATCGAAGTGGATATCAAGGCCGATGGTTCCGTCAGCGTCACCGACGATGGCCGGGGTATTCCCACCGATGTCCACCCGACCACGGGTAAATCTGCTCTCGAAACCGTTCTCACTATACTTCATGCCGGCGGTAAATTTGGCAGTGGTGGCTATAAAGTGTCGGGAGGGTTACACGGGGTCGGGATTTCCGTCGTTAATGCCCTTTCTGCATGGGTCGATGTCACCGTCTGGCGCGATCATAAAGTACATACCCAACGCTACGAAAGAGGTATCCCCGTCACAGAATTGGTCAGCAGTCCCAGTCAAGAGGAAAAAACGGGAACTAGGGTTAATTTCCTGCCGGACACCGAAATTTTTAGCCAAGGCATCGAATTTGATTACAGTACCCTCTCCGGACGTTTACGAGAACTAGCCTACTTAAATGCCGGTGTTAAAATCACCTTTAGCGATTACCGTCCCGAAGAACCCCACATCGAAACCTATTGTTATGAGGGGGGTATTAAAGAATACGTCGCCTATATGTGTCGGGAAAAAGAAACCCTGCACAAAGATATTATCTATGTATCGGGGGAAAAGAACGGAATTAATATCGAAGTGGCGTTTCAGTGGTGTATAGATGCCTATAGCGACAATATTCTCGGTTTTGCTAATAATATCCGCACCATTGACGGGGGAACTCATCTAGAGGGATTAAAAGCCGTTCTGACCCGTACTTTAAATAATGTCGCTCGTAAACGCAATAAAATTAAAGAAAACGAGCCTAATCTAGCGGGGGAAAACGTCCGCGAGGGTTTAACCGCCGTTATTTCCGTAAAAGTCCCCGAACCAGAATTCGAGGGACAAACCAAGACCAAATTGGGTAACACTGAAGTCCGGGGTATTGTTGATTCCCTGGTGGGGGAAACTCTCAACGAATACTTAGAACAAAATCCCCAAGTGGCCGACACGATTATCGAAAAGGCAGTACAAGCGTACAAGGCGGCGGAAGCAGCCCGTCGGGCCCGGGACTTAGTACGACGGAAATCGGTCCTGGAATCCTCACCTTTACCGGGTAAATTGGCTGATTGTAGCGAAAGAGACCCGGAAAAGTCAGAAATTTACATCGTTGAAGGGGACAGCGCCGGCGGAAGTGCCAAACAAGGGCGCGATCGTCGTTTTCAAGCGATTCTACCTCTGCGGGGAAAAATCCTCAATATCGAAAAAACCGATGATGCCAAAATCTACAAAAATACGGAAATTCAATCCTTAATTACGGCCCTCGGTTTAGGGATTAAAGGAGAAGATTTCGACCCCTCACAATTGCGCTATCATCGCATTGTTTTAATGACTGATGCTGATGTGGATGGCGCCCACATCCGAACTTTGTTGTTAACTTTCTTCTATCGTTATCAGAAGAATTTAATTGATCAAGGTTATGTATATATCGCCTGTCCTCCTCTCTATAAATTGGAACGCGGTAAAAATCATTCCTACTGCTATAGCGATCGAGAATTACAGCAAAAGATAGCGGAATTTCCCTCCAATGCTAACTACACGATCCAACGTTTTAAAGGGTTAGGAGAAATGATGCCCCAACAACTTTGGGATACTACCATGAATCCTGAAACTCGCACTTTAAAACGGGTGGAAATCGAAGACGCAGCCAAAGCTGAGGAATTATTTACCATTCTTATGGGCGATCGAGTTGCCCCCCGGCGAGAATTTATCGAAACCCACGGACCGCGTTTAAATCTTACGGATTTGGACATTTAAACCGTAACTTGGGGCTGTGTTAGTCTAGGCTAATACAGCCCCCGATAAAATCCCTAAATCCAGTTACTGAAGATCGATTATTCCTTACCGATTCGACTGATTTCAAATATAGCTTACAAGCTTTTTTGCCCAACCCTAGTTAATCAGTCTCTGGCAATAAGTAAAAATTATAACTTTATAGATAAATAATTAAAATATTTAAATATTTTAGCCAATCAGTTAAATGTAACAATGAAGTTACGATATCTAAGTTTTCCCAGAATTTGCCAAAATTTGGCTCTAAATTGAGATTGCCTAAATTTATTAATATGGTATGATCGTGGTATGCTGTGGGCTTAGTTTAAGCGTTAAACCTCAAATCAACGGAAAACCAAGACAATCAGGGGACTGTATTGATTCCCCTCCCCAAAAAAAGCCGCTAAAGGTGACATTTTTTTGTGAGGCAATTTCTCAAGTTTTGTAAAGGGTATTGACTTAAAGCCCTAATTGTGTAAGCTGTAATGCCTTAAAACTGTGTATCGAGAATTTTAGTACAAATGCTCGAACTTTCTCTCCTTGCTCCCAACTCTGGCACTCTGGTGCAGTCTTAACGAGTAATTTTAGATAGTCAACAGCTTAGAGAGTTTTGCTGCTAATTAGCCTCATGACGAGAACTACCTGAGATCGATCGAAATGGGATTTAATAAAAATAAGGCCGCATGACTAGCCATTTCTGCGGATAAATAAATCTTTTTATATTTAATAATCCCCGTTTCTAGAAAAGAATCCCTTAACATGGCTTTTGTCCCACTATTAAAATCCGCTTCGTAAAAAACTTCTTTAATTCCCGAAGAAATAATTAGTTTTAAACAGGAAATACAGGGTTCTAAGGTAACGTAGATACTAGCTCCTTGGGTAGAAATACCGTGTTTAGCCGCTTGAGCGATCGCATTAGCTTCGGCATGAATTGCCCGAGAGGGAATTTCTCCGGATTCCCGACAGGTTCCCAAACCGGGATAACAAAAACCCTGGGCAGTACAATGAACCGTTCCCGATGGAGAACCATTGTAACCCGTGGCTAAAACCTGCCGATCTTTGACAATTACCGCACCGACGGGAAAGGCTAAACAGGTGGATCTGGTGGCGGCTAATTTAGCGATCATTAAAAAATATTCGTCCCAAGTCGGTCTTTTTTCTTCAGAGTTGATCACGGTTGCATACCAAGCTAGAAAAAGCAAAAAAGAGGGGATTATCTCTGATAGCTTATCATTAGATGACCTCTAAAAATTAAGAACGGGATCAGGTTAATAATTCCTGTTGAATGCGACGCAAATTTTCGATTCTTGCCTCTGTGGATGGGTGAGTAGCGAATAAATTAGCCAGAAACTGCCCCGAAAAAGGACTGCTAATTAACAGCGGTTCAAAGGCAGGATTAGCATTTAAGGGCATTTGACGACCGATCAATTCTAAACGGGTTAAAGCCCGGGCTAAAGCTTCGGGATTCTCGGTCAAGCGGGCGGAACCAGCATCGGCCTCAAATTCTCTGGTACGAGAGATAGCCATCTGAATCACAGTGGCGGCAAGGGGGGCGAGAAAGATGGTAAGTAGTAAACCGATGAGATTGCCCCCTTGACGATGGCGAGAATTGCCAGTAAACAGGAAACCATAACTCAGCATTCTGGCCAGGTAGGAAATCGCCCCGGCAACGGTAGCCGCAACAGCTTGGGTTAAGGTATCCCGGTTACGGACATGAGTTAATTCGTGGGCGATAACTGCTTCTAATTCGTCGGCGGGCAGCAGATTTAAAATCCCCTCGGTAACGGCGACGGCGGCGTGTTCGGGATCTCTGCCAGTGGCGAAAGCATTAGCGGCGGGGGTAGGGACGATATAGAGTTGCGGCGTGGGAATATTGGCTTGACGAGAGAGGTTTTCTACCATTTGGTAGAGTTCGGGGGCTTGTTGGCGGCTGACCGGTTGGGCTTGGTAAGCGGCCAGAGCAATGCGATCGGAGAAGTACCAAGAACCGATATTAGTAATGGCGGCGATTACTAAACCAATTAAAGCACCGCCCTGACCACCGATCGCGTAGCCAATAGCGACAAGTAAACCGGCTAGTAAACCCAATAAAGTAACAGTTTTAAGCTGATTCATCTTTATTTATCTTAGGAAGTGGGAGATATAGGAGATGTGGGGAGACCTTTCAGTAATCAGTAATCAGTGATCAGTGAATAAGCTGCCCGCGCATTTAAATTGCTTGTTGAGATGAGGCACTCATGCAAGAGGCAAGAGGCAACAGTAAAGAGATTGAGGGAGATTTAGCTAATTTAAGGATAGGCGGTTAAAATGCGTCTTAGCTTAATGTTACTTAAAACTCAGTGGTTAATAGTCACCAGCCTCTTCTAACTGCTCACTGATAACTGATTAAGGAATAGCATAAAAACGACAAAAAACTCGAAAAATTAATAATAATTTAAATAATTTGACTGCTTGAGAATAATTGAGATTTTGGCTGATAGCTAAACCCTGACGACCAGAAAAATAACAGAAATTCTTAAGAAGCTAAAGGGTTTAAATCCCCAGAGAGAGCATTGTAGAATGAAGCGGTTAGTTATCTACTAGAAGATAGGACTTTTCCGTCCCAGCAAAATAATTCTCTTGAAATCTTTAACCCAAATTGCCAAGGAGACTGAGTTGTAATGTCTGTTAATTTTCTAGGAGTTGGTTTGTTTCACCCTCTGCTGACCCCTTATCTCGCCCTCCATATACCCGACGGCTTTTTGAGTCCATCGGTGAGTCTATTTACTTGGATAATTGCCGTTGTCCTGATTGGCTTTTCTCTCAAAAAAGTGCGCGGTCACTACGCTGAACGGGCTGTACCTTTGATGGGAGTTTGTGCCGCCTTCATTTTTGCCGCCCAGATGATTAATTTTCCCATTCCGGGGGGAACCTCCGGACATTTGTTAGGGGGGACTCTGGCGGGGGTTTTACTCGGTCCCTGGGCGGGTTCTCTGGTGATGGCGGTGGTTTTTATCGTGCAAGCTTTATTTTTTCAAGATGGCGGTTTAACGGTTTTAGGGGCAAATATCGTCAATATGGGTCTGATCGGCACGTTTGGCGGTTATTATCTCTATCTGGGGATTAGAAAAGCCCTTGGTTTTAATAGTTGGCGCAGTATGGCGATCGCTGTTGCCGTGGCTGCTTGGACAAGTGTGGTGGTGGCGGCGTTAGCTTGCGCCCTGCAATTGGCTTTATCTGGCACTGTACCGCCTTTAGTCGCCCTTTTTACCATGTTATCTTGGCATATCCTCATCGGTATCGGGGAAGCGGTGATTACCGTTTTCGCTGTCGGTTATATCTGGCGAACGCGTCCCGATCTCCTCTACGATCCGCCCCATTCCGTTAATACTTCTGTTCCCCCTGCCTACGCTTCTCGTCAATAGACCTTTGGTAAAAATCAAAAATTGTTGTTAGGGTCAGGAGTCGGTCGTCAGGAGAATTAAGAATGAATAAGAATCAATTAAATGGTCTATTTAAGGATTTTAGGCAATTTCATCCTTATTTTTACCGTTTTTGAACCCTCAAAAATTAATTATGCAAGAGGTTTAATAAAGATTAGCCCATGAATATTCGCAGAAATAGCCAATTTTTTCTGATTGGCCTGATATGTTCCCTAATTATCGCCGTTTTTCTTTCTCCCTTTGCCAGTCCCGATCCCGACGGACTCGATCGAGTGGCGGAAGACTTGCAATTTAGCCAAAAGAAAGACCCTAACGCCCTCGGTAATCAATTACCTTCCGCCCGAATTTTTGATGGTTATGCCCTCAAAGGTGTTCCCCAAGGTATCGCCACTCCCCTCGCTGGTTTTCTGGGAACTCTTGCCACTTTCGGCATCGCTTGGGGTATCGGTAAATTAGTCATTCCAAAATCCCAGAATCAGGAATAAAGAGATAGGAGTCGAGAAGTGGGGAAGTGGGGCATTTAGCTGAAATTTCCCTAAACCCCTATATCCCTATATCCCCTTTCTAACTGATCACTAATAACTAATAACTGATAACTGATAACTGATAACTGATAACTGGATAAATGCTACACATTGCTACTTTTTCTCGCAAAAATGAGCACCAAAATTTCGTTTTTTGGCAGACACTCACGCCCCATACCCGGGTTTTAGTTACTCTTTTGTTAGTTTTTGCCACAGCCTTAACTCCGAATGGTAGTTGGGAAACTTGGGGGATTTACGGATTAGGATTAATTAGTTTAATTCTGATCAGTCGGGTGACTATTAGCGTACTTTTACAAAGAGTAGCGATCGAATTTGTCTTTATCGGTGTGGTTTTATTGGGAACTCTTTTTCGTGATGGCGGCGAAATTTTTTGGTCTTGGGGATTTTTGCGGATAACTAGCGAGGGATTGCTGGTGTTAGGCAGTGTGGCCTTTAAAGCTTTTCTTTGTCTTTGTGCGGTCAATATTCTGGTTTTAACCACAGCAATTCCCGACCTGTTGCAAGCATTAGTTACCCTAAAAACTCCCCCTTTATTGGTGGCAATTTTGGCTTCTATGTACCGTTATCTAGCTGTTTTGATCGCTGAATTTAATTCCATGCGAAGGGCAGCAATTGCGCGTAATTTAATGAGTAGTCCCCGATGGCAACGGTTGCTAGTGGGACACATGATCGGCTCTTTATTTATCCGTACCTACGAACGGGGCGATCGCATTTATCAAGCCATGTTATCGAGGGGTTACACTGGTTCCTTGCCTTCTCTACAGGTTCCCCAAAGCAAGCTGAAAGATTATCTCGCTATAATTTGCATAGTAATTCTGATCCTCTGGGGTCAAATGGTACATCTACTCAGGTAAAAGTCTCGTTTTTCATGCACCACAACCCGATTTTTATTGAAAACCTAGTTTATACCTATCCTGACGGTACAGAAGCGTTAAAGGGTATTAATTTAGCCATTGAAGCTACGGAAAAGGTGGCTTTAGTTGGGGCCAATGGATCGGGAAAATCCACCTTATTACTGCATTTTAACGGTATTCTCCCGCCGCAAACCGGTAGAATCACCGTCGGTCCCTACCAAGTTAAACCGGAGAATTTAGAAAATATCCGCAATTTTGTCGGTTTAGTCTTCCAAAACCCCGACGATCAGCTATTTATGCCCACTGTCTGGGAGGATGTGACTTTTGGCCCGATGAATCAGGGCATTCGGGGAGAGGATTTAAACCATCGCTGTCATCATGCTTTACACGCAGTGGGATTGGATTCCCAGCATTACGGTAAGAGAAACAGTCAGAATCTATCGGGGGGTGAAAAAAAACGCGTGGCCATTGCGGGGGTTTTAGCCATGTTGCCCCAGGTCTTAGTTTTTGATGAACCTAGCGCCCAACTGGATCCCAGGTCCCGTCGGCAATTAATACAACTGTTGGCCACTTTACCCCAAACCCAAGTGATCGCCACCCACGATCTCGATCTGGCTTTAGAACTATGCGATCGCACGGTGGTGTTAAGTCGTGGTCAGGTGGTGGGAGAGGGAGAAACCGCTAAGATTTTAAGTAATCGGGAATTTTTGGAACAACACGACTTGGAAACACCCCTTTGTTATAGTCGTCCCTACTGTGCGATCGCTGATGCGCCCTCACAAGTCAGTGATCAGTGATCAGTGATCAGATGTGAGTTTTCAGTTCACCGATTACTGTTTACTGGACGGCTACGCCGTGCCTTTGGCAACACTGAAAAAAAGCTCCCTTTTCCCCTATCATAGACAGTCTTAACGAGTGATTGAGATAGTCAACAGCAAACCCTACTTAGCGGTTAATTTTGGGGATTCTAAGGGAGAATGATGTAATAATATTAATTGATTTTCTTGTAAGATTTCGATAGCATAAGCAAGGCCAGAAGTATCGCTAAATTCAACTTCAAAAACATTTGGCTCATAGACTTCTACAATTGTTCCCACTTGCCCGCGATATAATCCCAATTGGGGTAAGTCTTCTAATAAAGCAACCACATCTAAGAGTTTCATTTCCTTATCTCCTTATCTCCTTAAAGTACATAACAAGTAACTAAACGGGGAAAATTTTCATCATTTCTGATTATCCAAACACTGTGAATAATAGCTGTTTTGTTTTGATGATTCAGGGGAAAGTCAATAATAGACCTCTTGTAAAAATCAAAAATTGTTGTTAGGTTTAGGAGTCAGTAGCCAGTAGTCAGTAGTCAGTAGTCAGGAGAATTAAGAATGAATAATAATCAATTAAATAGTCTATTTACAGATTTTATACAATTTAATCGTTGTTTTTGCCGTTTTTGAACCCTGAAAAATTGATTATGCAAGAGGTTTAATATACTTTTGTGCATGGTTTTAACGGCTTCTAAGATTGCGTTTTTAAGAAATTGAACGTCATCAATATCTAAGTTTAAGGCCGATTTAAAAACACGGGCTTTATGCCGTCCATCGGCATGATTTAGATTTAGGGAATAACCAGTTAGTTTGTGATCATCTATGATGGTACTTTCAGGATGAGGCAGTTTCACTTCCGACAAAAAACTCGGCTCTCTTGGATTGGTTAGATTAAATAGAACTCTTGCAAATTAATTATATGTTATAATGATGGGTTAACTAATTTTCCCCAAAAAATTAGTTAATCAGTACATTCGTCCTGAATGAAAACTTGAAGTTTAACTTTTAACTCA